>DASSIM010000024.1:0-12458 GCA_035691865.1 Candidatus Nitrosopolaris sp.
GAAAGCTAATGGAAAATATTTAGAGAATGAATCATGTCCAGCTTTTAACTTATGACTGAGGCAAAGAAACCTTTCAGACACTGGGATTGAAGCTTAAACTTCGATCCCCCATATCTTTGCGAGATTCGACACGACATATTGCTAACTCAAAAACACTGTGCGCAAATTCTCATTCAACGAATCAAGAAGTTTCATGTCTTCAGGTTCAAGGTGAAAATCGAAGACTTCACTATTTTGCCGGATTCTCTCCTCATGTATGGACTTTGGAATAACGACTAAGCCGTGTTGCAAGCTCCACCGAATTAAGACCTGAGCCGACGTTTTGCCATATTTCTTAGCTACCCCTAAAAGATTTGGATGATCAAGCCTTTTACCCCTGGTCAATGGGCTATAAGCTTCCAGCTGAATCCTATTCTTCTCGCAGAATTGTAACAGATCCTTTTGGTATAAGTATGGGTGGAATTCCACTTGGTTCACAACCGGGGAAACGTCAGAGCTCTTGAGGAGCTCTTTCAGATCCGGGATTTCGTAATTGCTCACACCAATTGCCCGGGCCATGCTCTCCTCGGACAACCGAACCATTGCCCTCCAGGTCTCATCGCTCATCCCCCGGACTGGCCAGTGAATTAGGTAGAGGTCTACGTAGGTCAACCCCAGCCGTCGCAAGCTCCCCTCGCACGCTCGCATAGTCGAGTCATATCCCTGGTCGCTGTTCCAGACCTTAGTGGTAATAAATACTTCCTCCCTCCGGAGTCCACTTTCGCTGAGAGCTATGCCTACGTCAGCCTCATTCCCGTATAGTGAGGCCGTATCGATGTGTCGGTAGCCTATATTCAGCGCGTACTTGACCGCATGTTGTGTTATTCTTCCCGGAGGTGATTGGTAAACGCCTAAGCCTAGGCGTGGAATCTCAACTCCGTTATTGAGTCTGACCGGGGATTTTAACGTCAGTAGCATGCCCCCTCAATGTTAATGTGAGTATAAAACCTCATCGGTTTATACTAATTCTTGTTTGGGAATAGCGAATAGCCAACACGTTCGAAATGATGAGTCCGAATTACAACCTCTTCGTTTTATCATAATTTTGTCATTTCTATAGGCATACTAGATCCCGTGCGAATCTATGTGATTAACTTATTAGCATGTGTGGGACTCTTGCCTGCAGGTCTGCGTATATTCTGGAATCTAAAATCCGAATCTATCAGACGTATAAAATAGAAATTGTGAGTTTATAACGGCTGATTAAATACTTGAGGCGGTAACATAATTTTTGTGTTTTATTTACCAATGCCATTCCAAAAGCGTAACTGGAAAAAAGAAAACTCTTTCCCAAAGGCTTGATTTCAACAATTAAAAAATGGAAAGTCTATCTAATTTCGTTGCATCAAAAGGACCACCCAAGTATTATGGAATGCTTTGACTGGCTGATATGTTACTAACATCTTCGTATTATATACTGTATCTATAGTTGAACCATATTGTCCATTTATAGCATTCTTAAAACTATTTAGATTGGCAAAAGATTCGGGAGACTCACTTTTATTTAAATCAGAATCTGCTATTTTCTGTCCATTATGTCCTAGGTAAACAACGCGCTTACCGTCTGCAAGATTAAGTGATTGAAGCTCTTTGTTTAGGACACCAAAATCTATGCCTCCAGACCATATACCAACAAGCGTAGAGTTATCCTTTAGAGAATATACAGGAACTGCGATTACAGATTGTAATTGTCCTGAGGATGCAGAAGTGGAAGGGTCTCCTAGATAAATATCATGGGTTCTAGTTACTCCTTGGAGGTAATCTCGAAATGCAAGATTAGTAGTTGTAGATATCTGTTGTCTGGAGTAGGGCTCATCAAAATATATGTATCCATTAGGCATAATAAAAATAATTATCTGAAGTTCTTTATAGTTAGATAATATATTCCAAGCTACTTGTCTTTTCTGTATGTCTGCATATTGAGGTATTCCATGCAATGTCTTTAATGTTTGATTAAGCAAATTAGCATAAGGAACATTTCTTACTTGTGGTAGTTTACTTGTTACATTGAGGATGGCTCCTGCTTTTTCAACATGATTTTCAAGGCTATTTGCTAAAAGTCTTGTTATTGTTATTACTGATTGAGTATTATTATTTGTCTGTGTAAGAGCATGAGTAGTTGTCGTTGTAGTCATTGCAGAAATAATTACTCCTATAACCACAGCTGTTAAAGCTAAGGGCATAGAACTTCCGTGTCTTTTTAAATTTATAATTAGCAAGGACTTTACCCTTATGATACTAAGCACAGCAAATACAAATCAAAACATGATAGAACATATCGTCGTTGTCTTCTAGTCGTTATGCTCTTTCAATTATCTTAGCGGCTTCATCCATTGTAAATGCTTTTAGTGTTTCGCAGCGTACGTTGCCTAACCTTGCAGTAGCTAATATAGCTGGTAAAATAGCCTCATCGTTAGGAGCTTCAACAATACTTACAGTATCGTATTTACCCAGGGTTAAATATAGGAATGAGTCGCCAACAAATTTTCCACCTGCTTTTTCCACGGTAGATTTGAAGGCTTGAGCTCGTTTTTCAAGGTCTTTAATATTTCTTATTCCTTGTTCTGTAAAATTGAATAAAATGATATAGTGTGGCATTTAACTAATCATGTTATAATTGCATAGTAATAACTGTTTCCAACTTGGGGGCATGACCAGATAAGTAGATGATAGAAAGCATCAACCCCATTATAGTTAGATATTATGAAAACACATTTAGTGAAAATATGGGGAAAGAGACTCTAAACTTTATCAAGAATCTAAGAAAACTTTATCAAACAATCACGCCATTTAGATGCTCTTAAGCGCATACAGACATGTAATTTACCATACTGAAATTGTGTTTTCCAATTCCTCTCTTGATCATTTCATTTTGGGTACAGCGACTGAAACCCCAGTACTGTTCAGAGTTATTGTTTTTCCAAACGTGTTTCCATTGTCATTACTAGCTCTGAGAACTGGCATCAAGAGTCCCGTCTTGTTGGTCCACCACGTAACATAGACATGATTTCCAGATGCAGAAATTTCCGTGTTGTAGTTTATCGTATTTCCCTTGCTGGGCGCGCTTAACATCGTTGTTTTTAAAGTCTTTCCACTGTCCGTGCTCTTTGCAAAGAATACGTTAAAATGTCCTGTATCATTGTTGGCCCAGACGATGTACGTGTTATTTCCGGATATAGCAACGAGGGGACCATGAGCTGGACCGGTTGGAGAAGGTATATGACCGGTAGGAAAAGCACTTCCTGAAATAGGCGCAAGCAAAAAAACTGCAGTAAGTGCTAATGCTGCTATAGTTACGAATGACATTCCTTCTTAATGATCGTGCGCGTATTTAAGGAATCAAAATACAGACCTAGTGGATATGCGTCACGACTTAAAACACAATCCTCAAACGCAACAGGGTAGAATAGTGACCCACGCAGGAGAACTATTTGCAGTACAAAGAAGGAATCATGTGTCAAGTGTAATCGGTCGAATGTAAAAAATGCGGGATAATCTTGTTGCAATTTTTTTACTGACTTCATTTTCTGTTCAGGTGAAAGATCTGATTCAAAATGAGTAATACCTGTTTGTTGAGCAATTTGTATCAGCAAGAAAATTTCCAAATATGATCAAGGAATTGATGATAAATCCTTCACTAAACATGTTCATTGGTATGAAGTAGTAAATAGGAAAATGAATTGGTTATGACTTTTAATCATTCACCACAACACAACAATAAAAGCATATAAAAGTTCCAAGAGTGATCAAAGGCAAGTAGATTAGATCATCGCATGCGAACCTTGACCTGAGATCAAAATCCTTAGGGTTTATACGAAACTTAATGGTTTTAATGTTTCACAATTACTTTACAGCTCTCAGCCAGTTCGCAGGTTATAATTTCATTTCTTCTATCGAATGCAGCTTGTCTGTTTGTAA
Source organism: Candidatus Nitrosopolaris sp. (assembly GCA_035691865.1). GTDB lineage: Archaea > Thermoproteota > Nitrososphaeria > Nitrososphaerales > Nitrososphaeraceae > Nitrosopolaris. Next base: position 3,958 of record DASSIM010000024.1, read on the forward strand.
CGGTATGACAAGATGGAAGTGTTGCACGACATTCTTGGGGATTCTTTCCAGTACTTATACATGCACTTCCAGGAATTGTAGTACAGATACTAACTGCAGCATGTGCTACTATTACCATATTTTCTGTTACAGAAATGAACATTAATCCAAATATTCCAAGAATGGAAAAAACCACCAGCGTTGTTCTGAAATTCATCTTTTATGCGATAGAATCTGCATTCTTATAAGTATTTCCGGGTCGAGTCTCTTCTTAATGCAACAGAACTTGTGCATTTTCTTTACTCTTTGAAATTTATTTTTCAACTCCGATGGGATCTTAATTAAGCAGATTACCGACGAGTTCTGAGTATGTGAGAACCTCTACTTCGATAACTGCTCTGTCGCATGATTAATTAGGATTTTAGATTATGCATATTTTTCGCTAGATCATCCGATTGAACATATTGTAAAGAGCTGTTTTAGTAGGATTACTTTATCATATACGGATATTTTTTAGCCATTACGTGTTCACCAAATGTTCTCTTAATAGACGAGAATACTGTTTCTGCTATCCACCTATGTCCATAGCTTACGCTACGCTTCCATCTTTTGATATTCGCCTGTTGTCTTATTACTGACATATTTTAGGCATGACAGTTAGTTGACTTGACCCTGGAATTACTCCTAGTCTTTATCCCAGGTTTAATATGCTTCTTTGATAGATATCTAAAATTGTTGTTATTGTCATACATACCATCTGCTAATATACGGTTTAGATTATTATCTTCAGAAGCATTATCTACCAGCTTCTTTAGCATCTTAGTGTCATGTACTTCTTCACTTGTTACCTCCAAACATAGGATTCTTTTCTTCTTGAAATCAACTGCTATGCGTCTAATAAGGTTCTAATATGGGGGATATTCGGTAGTTTATTGGCCTAAGAGCCGAGTACATAGCAGAATATAGGGGAAGGCGAGACGAAATTCTCAAATGCTAGAAGGAGTTGTGTCTGACTGCAGTTGCGTGGTGATGCTAGAAATAGTCCTGCAATATTGCCAGCTAGCACGGCTGGTTCTAGTCTGTTTGGTTGTCTTTAACTATCATGCTGTGCATCGTGGTAATCTAGTCTAGGCGAATCAGTCCTCGGGCCATGAGTGCATTGTATGTGCCAGTCCGGCCATGACTCGCTGTTTGGGCTTAGTCATGGGTACCGGCCAGTCAGATACAAGTATCAATGACATGAAACACGGTGTGATGTAGAGACGCCAACGACACTTTTTTTCCAAATAGAAATAAGGGCACGGAAATTTGATTTCGTAAACAAGAAATCACTCTTTAGTGTCTAGACGCTTATGAGAATCCTGTTTTAGATTATTGATCTTATTCTTACCTGTATTTCAGATGCATTTATCATCACAAACATTCCGAAGAATATTTCCTACGTTGAATATATCCATTTATTCTCCTATATTTCTAAAGAGAGTTCTGAAACACTCCACAAATAGTATTCCACGTGAATATTTTTGAGAAATGAACCACAGTAGAATGACTCTAGCAATCACAGCGATAGTAGCAGCGGCTGCGTTGGCAACCGTGGCATTTGCTGTACCACAACAGGTTATGGCGTACAGACACAACCATCACAACAATAACAGCATTAAAGTAGATCAACAGGTTAACCAAGCAAACCTGTGTTCTGGACAATCCCCTGACATGATCGAGTGGGTAATGACAACACCACCGGGCTCGAGTACCGTTTGTGTTAACCAAGGAAGCAACAGCGCAGACATTGGCCATTAACTATACATAAATTGCTTGTAACAAATAATCATCTATTTTTTTTGGTCAATAATCAATTTCAAATTAATATTAGTCGCGTATGGTTAAAAAAAGGGTCTTACTCGACAAGTACGGGCAAGGACTGGTGAAATTGCACCATCGAATACACTTCAATTAATGAATTCAGCGCGAGCAATTCAGAGGGCGTTGGGTTGTTAAGACGGTGAAGCTCGGCTCTAACACTCCAACATGACATTATGGGACCACCCCATCAATCCATGCCCATCACCATCCAGATTGTGTTTACAACGAAGCATGCAGACGGTGTGTGTCGAGGTGTACATTGATACGGAGCCGTTGCGAATTTGAGTGCGTAACAATAGAAATCTGAGCCTATAAGCCCACATTTATCTAACAAATTCATTCATAAGAAGTTTAGTCAATGATAGGACGGGAGGTTACTAATTATTATTAACTATGTTTCAAGGAATGTGAGTACTATTCTACTAAACTTATCAGGGTATTGATACATTAATCCATGGCCTCCTCCTTTGATTTGTACAAGCCATGCTCCTGGAATTTTTTCTGCTAGTGGTAAAGAATATGCGGGAGGGACAATTACATCATCTGTCCCAACTATGACTAACGTAGGTTTGTTGATGCTTGATAGTTTGTCACAAGTCCCTTTCCAACTACCAAGTACTTGGGCTTCAAGTTGAATAGCCTTTAGGCTAGGGACAGGTACAAGAGGCATATAGCTAAGATAATTGGGATGTTCTTTTTTCCACGGCTGTGGAAAGATCATGTCAGCAACTATTCTTGCTTGCTCAATAATTCGTTGTTGGGGAGATATTGAAGTATTGGTAACAATCTGCATGAGTTTAGGAGATGCCTGTGTAGCAATTTTACCAGTACAATCCGATGCATAAATTACAAGTTTATCCACTTTCTCTGGATGCAGGAGAGCAAGTTCCTGAGCAATGAATCCGCCCAAAGATACTCCAATTACATCAACAGGTTTTTGAATTCCCAAAGCTTCCATCAAACCAGCAGCATCGTTAGCAAATTGAGACATAGTCATATTCTTAATTGTTCCAACAGATGTCTTACCTTTCCCTCTATTATCAAATATGATTATAGTGTGGTTTGCCGATAATTGTTTCAATACTGTGGGATCCCACATATCCATAGTAGCGCCGGAACCAGCGATGAGTAACAGCGGCTTACCTTTACCAAATGTCTTGTATGCAATATCTATGTCCCCGACATGGACTTTTTTTGGAGGTATATTCTGGTATGCTATTGGGTTTGTAAGATTGGAACCCGTTCTATTTACTTGACCATATGCAATTACCCCCTTATCTAAGATTATATTAGCAATCATTCTTGCACTACTAGGAATAAGAAGTAAGGACAAAATACTAAGGGTAATGAGAAGGGAAGTGGTGTTGTTTCCTTTGATTCTCATCATAGGCGACATGCTTACATATTCCTAATGATTTTTAAAGGATTTCATAGTAAAAGTTGCTGGCTGGTATCCCAATGTTGTTTACTGGAGGTTTCTCAATTTAAGGCTCCAAAGTAGTTAATGTTTTGATCTTAAAAGTTAGAAAAAAAAATGGATAGTATTATCTATCTAATTCTTTGCATCAAAAGAACTACCCAGGTGTTATGAAATGCTTTGACTGGCTGATATGTTACTAACATCTTTGTATTATATACTGTATCTATAGTTGAACCAGATTGTCCATTTATAGCATTCTTAAAACTATTTAGATTGGCAAAAGATTCGGGAGTCTTACTTTTATTTATATCAGAATCTGCTACTTTCTGTCCTTTGTCACCTGAATAAATAACCCTTTCACCTGGTGGCAGCTTTAGCGATTGAAGTTCTTTGTCAAGGATTTTAAAGTCAATACCACCAGCCCATATTCCGACAAGGGTAGTGTTATCCTTCAGAGAATATACGGGTACAGCAATTACAGCCTCTCTGTTACCATAAGCAGCATCTTTAGCAACTATTATTTTCCCAAGTACGTGTCATTTGTTTTAATTGCTCCTTGGAAATAATCTCTAAATGCATAATTGTTCAGAGTAGAACTCAGCTGTATGGAATAAGGCTCAGAAAAATACATATCTCCATTTCGCATCATAAACGCAATTTCGTATAAATCACTATTGCTGGATATTATGTTCTTCGCTAGCTGTCTTTTCTGTATGTCTGCATATTGAGGTATTCCATGCAATGTCTTTAATGTTTGATTAAGCAAATTAGCATAAGGAACATTTCTTACTTGTGGTAGTTTACTTGTTACATTGAGGATGGCTCCTGCTTTTTGAAAGTGATTCTCAAGGTTCGTTGCCAAAATATTTGTAATTAGGTTAATAGTGCTGTTATTATTTGTGGTATTGCTCGTGTTACTGGTAACTGCATTGATATAATCAGGCGACGCAATAGTCAGAAATGCTACAATAGTCAGGCTGCTGCTTATCAAAGATAGTAAAATTAGATAATCTTTTTTTCTATAGCTTTTAACATTCAACATGAAATTACAATAGGCTTGTAAGATGCACAAGATATAAAGATAGTCTACATAAAAAATGAGCAGTTGCTGTAGCCACTTGGTCCAATCCTAATGAGAACATAGATAAGCTGTGCAATTGCTCTGTGTTTTATATGATCTGCAATAAGAATAATTGTTTTGATTAATATTCTTACAGCAGAGATGGTAAAAAGACTACTTTACAAGCTACTGGCAGAAGTTGTTGCTGCACTTAAAATTATCCCAATGTGAAGTGCATTCCTTGCGATAGTTGATTTACTGTTTCTTAGAACAATGTACGCTGCCACACCTATAACTTGTAAGTAGATACCAGAATCGGCTTCTCTTTTGTGACTCTATCGGCTTGGTAATATCATAGAGGGTAAATTTCGTACCAAATATCACGTTTAATTTGCTTACTGTACTTTTTCTTGAGATCGCGTCGAATCTTCCGCCTTTGTGTGATCGATTGTCGAGTAGTGTATATAGCAATATAAATTTCGTAGGATGCCTGAAATTAAGGAGCTACTCTTTATGGAATGTCGAGGATGACAATAGTTACTTCACGATTAATAATAAGCGATAAAATATTCCTTTATTCTACCGTAAATGGTCTAACATCAACATTTGACAGGGTAGTGGAACAAAGCGCTTCCAGTAACTCTGGTACATGGTTGGAATGCTGGCTCATGGGTGTGGTCTGATTGGCAACAACTGCTCGAATTAACGATATTTGTACATAAGGGTCAAACTGGCTGTCACGACTGACTAGGACTAATAAAACTGATAAAGCGGGAATTATGTTGCCAGTTCTCTTATCTTCTTCTAGATTGTTAATCTGATTCTTCAAAAACATTTTCCCATGCATTTATCATCAGTTCTAACGCCGGTTATCCTAAATTGCACGCCTGCTAGTTTAAAAAAGTCATTCTAGCAGGAGATAGTTACTTTATATATTTTTTTAGCCAGTTCGGCTACTTTCTCAGTGACCCAAAGACTTGACAACATTAACAATAATTAATGATTTTGAAAAATATCGCTAGCATACGTATAGAATTAATTTATAATGTCGTGATGCTAATTTTATGTCGTAGATTCGGTATATTCTTATTACATCTGTGAAAAATATCCTTGCATAATTTCTGGGAATTCTTTTTCAAATACCTGTTGCACTTCTTTGGAAAAAAAGGGTATCTCATCCCATCCTGTAATTAGTCTTTCCTCTATTCTAAGAAAAGAGGCCACAATTAAATTCCCTTTACTACTCTTCCACGTATTAAATACTGCTATAGAATCACCTTCAGCAACAATATGTCTTGTTTCGTGCTTAAAGTCAGGAAAGAGATCTAGCAATTTTTGGATATCTTCCTTGAGTTTGGATCTACTTGTCATGGTATTAAATATACGTAGTTCTGATGCGACAAATTGGTTTATTGCATCTATGTTTCTTTTATCATAAACATTAGTAAAGAACCCTTGAACCACTTCTTTATTGATTTGTTCAATATCTTCATGATTAGTCATTGACACGTTTATTGAATTGGCATATAATATATAATTATTGAATACAGACTAACAACATTAGGCTGTGTATTTAGGTGAGGAAAACTTGAACCGTGCTATGGAAACTGAGGGAATTGTTTAACGGCAACTCGGTGAGTACAACAGATTTGGTATCACCGAAGAGATCTTTCTATCCCATTATAGTTCGAGTTCAACCCATGCTATGTGCTTGAATTCACTACAAGTTAATAAATCTGGGGATCAACCGTCGATGATATATTGTCTTTATAAATCCTCGTCCATACCAAATAACATTTCATATAGAATTAGCAATTTGTTCAGATGAGTAGAGATAATTGTGCTTCCTTTTCCTGGAGTTCTCTTATCCTAGGTATGGAAATTTCGATTGATTCAGGTAATAAGGTCAGGAACTATTCTTAATACATGACCTGATTCTGTACTAGAGTATGCGATTAATTTTTCGCTTACAGGCTTTTAATAAACAGAGGTATGGTAATGACTATAATTACTACCTCCAACCCATGATTTATAATCTCATTAAAATATTGAATCTAGTCATTTGCGTGATTTTAAGGGAACGAGTTCGTCTGAAGGCAGTAAGTAAATATAAATTCTTCATCAATTTACAGTTGTTCATAAGTTTCACTCGGCAATTTAGTTTTTTGGGTGCATTTAAATCAGACGATGTGGTTCATTGTCTTAAATGATTCATGTATAACTACGGTCATGTCGGCGAATTGAATGATGAAAGATGAAGTTGATTAGATTGATTCACGGCTAATTCCTTTTTAGACAGATCTACTAGAATCTAATATATACAAACCAAGTTCGGTCAATCTTACTTTACTATTTAAGAAATTATAGAAGTAGGAATCTCCTCTTACTAGAATATTGTCTTTCTGCATCATTTCAGGAGGATGTAATTGGGACGATGATGAAGAAGAATTTGTTTTATCAATGGCAATAACCCCCTCAGATAAAGCATAATTAATTTCCCTTCGCTCTAAGTTATACTCGAGTAGTTCAAGAATTGAAAGGCTTGCCAGGTCAAGAATACTTACTATTCTGACAATCACTGGATTTCTAATAAGTTCAGTAAGGTGGACTGGATCAATTGGTATTTTTTTTGCTCACAATATTATATCCAACCCTAGAAGATAAAAAGAATGAGTACGCTGCAATACATTGAAAATGCTTCTTAATGGTTTACAATAGCCACTACAAATCTTCCTGCATTTCTATATCTTAATAATAGAACCGAAACAGTACAGATTTGGATAAAGTAGCCCAAACTATTGCAAATGGGAAGAATGATAAGTAAAGTCTAAGAAAATCAATCAAGTTGCAAGATGAATGAATCTAGATCCGAGCAAAGGGATATCAATTTAGAACGGAACTATTATATGAGAAAGGTAAGCAAGTAATCGAAATAGACTCACCATCATTTCTGGGTGGAAATGGAACTAGACTTGGCCCAATGGCATATTGTGTAGCGGTTATTGCCTGTGTTTCATAGCTACATTTACAAGTGTTGCAACAACCCAATGCATAAGGTTAACAAAGCTTTATGTTAATACAGAATGCATCATCAACTTTGCTAAGACTTTTGATATAGATAATAACTGAAGGTATTAACTTTGAGATAGCTGCTGAAAGTGAGAACGTAGGTAAACAGAAACTTCAGGAATTGGTGAAAATGGCAGAAGAAAGATATCTGCTATTAGATGTAAGATATAGTTATACGCTCAGTTTCTCAATACCAATTTGGTGAGTAAATAAAGCCAAAATTCAAAACCAGCACAGGATGCAAAGACACCATCAGATGTCATTGCTAATGCATCCAGGTTTAACAAACAATTTCTTGATTCACAATTAGGTGGCAATCCTACTACTGTAAGTGTGGGCAAAGTGTTAACTTAATAATACATGCAATGTCACTGAGCAAGTGTTTTTTCAAACTTTGATATTAGTCTCTCGACCTCCTCATCGTCTATATTCTCTGGAATACTCTCAATTGGACATGCATCTTTTGAGAATCTTAAAATTGCAATTATTTTTCTAATTTCTTCATCGGATAGCTCAACTTGGCGAGACGTAATCATGTTTCGTGCCATATGGCCATATTAACTTTAATACGTCATAAGAAATACTGATGAATAATCAACAGTTCGACGACGACGCATGAAAAACATAGATGCAGCGGTAAGCAACAAGAGGAGTTTGAGGACGACATGGATTATTATGCATAACACTTCATATAATGTTACGATGAATTTAGAAAGACCAAACATTTTTTAAAGAAGAAAGAATCTAGAAGGTATGTCCGAAGAACAACAAGAAGTTCATATCGTACTTGTGTCCAATGATCCTAATAGAGCATATCCAGCACTAATACTTGCATTAGGCACTATAACGATGGGAGCGAAGTGCAAACTATATTGTACAATGAGCGGGTTAGATGTCGTGAAGAGGGGAGGTGCGTCTAAATTAACGATGCCAGGTGCACCTCCATTAGAGAAGTATCTTAAGGATGCCATCGATTCAGGAGTAGAAGTCACTGCTTGTGGACCATCAAAAGAAATGCTTGCGCAAATGGGCATTACAAAGGATACTTTGGAACAAGGTGTCCAGTTCGAAGATGTTGTAGGATTTCTAAAAGCTGCATTACCAGCAGCA
>DASSIM010000025.1:0-64847 GCA_035691865.1 Candidatus Nitrosopolaris sp.
CCATCCTGAGTTGCTGTACCCCAATGAATGTCAGCACCAATTACTCCAGTTATATTATGAACAGTCAATGTATAATGCATCGTTTGTTCGTCTGGACTCACTGTAAAGTTTGCGGTACCTGTTGCACCGGTATTTACTGGCCGAACTTCATCGTTGCCGGATAGTTTTGCAACAAACTGATTCTGTTGTTTGCCAAATGCTGGACTTAACGTATTCGCAGCCAAACTTATTACCAAAAGCACCACTGCAAATCCTGCCATTGGAAGAATATGCGTGTCTTTTAGTTTTGTAACCATGCAACTGGTGACTTCGTTGTATATAGTAATATCATCAATCATTTTTCAGTTGCTTCCTTTCCTTCCTTCAAAATACCAGAAGAATATAGTGTTTGTGCTATTGTATTTACTTGTCCTTGTTCTGTCAGTTTAGATAGTGTTGAAACAAGTGATTGCATCTGCTTCTCCAAGACAGATACTCTATCTTCCTTTTGTTTCTCTGACTCTAGTGTTTCACTATAGGCGTCATACGTTAGCACCATCCTACATTTAGCACAGAATTTGCTATCTGGTTTGTTTGGTTCATTGCAGTTAGGACATTGTTTCGGCCTTAGTACCTCTGATAATTGTTTATCCTTGGTAACATATCCATAGGCTTCTAGGATACTATCATTTGATTCGTTGCCAAAGTAATGTAAGTACTTCAGATGCATATTAGAACCTGGAGACCAACCTGCAAATTGTCGTAGATGATGCTCCTTGAGAATTCCGGATTTCTCGGTTAAAGCACTATGTCTTCTTATGTATGGGTTCCATGGCTTCTTCAATAACTCCCCAATCTTTTGCTTGTCTTCTGGTAATACATTTGGACTATCTAATAACTTGGGGAAAAACTTGTCTCTATAATTTTCATATGTTTTACGAAGACTTCTTACATGTATGACTTTGTTAAGACTCTTACCAAATCCACACAACAATATACCATTTGGATTACTACCTTGAGGATGCTGCGAAATCCAATCTTTTATGTATGGTATCGAATCGATAAGTGGAATATGCCTTGTTCCTGTTTTTCCATTAACTAGAATCTCTGCATATTGTCTCTTGTCAGGTGTGAGTTGGAAAACAACATCCTTTATCCTTAATTTCAGAAGTTCGTGGGGCCTTGCTGCTGAATCTCGAGACATTGCATGATAGCATCTATCTCTAGCATTGGGACAGTATTTCAAAAATAAAGAATCATCTTCAGGTGTCCAAAGGTCAGTAGGCTTGTAGATTGATTTCTCTTTTCTCTTAAGTTGTGGAATGTTTTCTATAATAGATGGTTTTGTTCTCTTCTTTTGCTCTATATCCGGCGAGTACAACCATTTGAAAAAGCGCATCAGTTGTATCCTGTAAACGTTATATGTCCCAATCCACTTGTGCAATGGATCTAAGCTTTCAATTTTACGGAGACTATCGAGGAATGATAATATGTCTTCCCGCGTAACCTCATTGAAGAGTTTAGAGTTAGCATTCTTAAAAAATATTGAGAAAGTGCAAAGTAGCAGAATGTTGTTCTTCCTATAACCGTCTGAGGGATTTATTTCCGACTAGAGACTTGATATGTAATCACATATAGTCAAAGCGTTTTCTTTGTTTGCTGGTAACACCTTGTTGTGAAGGAGATTAAAGCAGTCAGATGATAACCCATGTGTAGCGTTTTCTATCTTTGTCTTTATTATGCTGTCTGATGCTTCGGATGAAGATGTGGTCGTGGTAGTCTTGGTAGTAGCAGCAGTCGTCGTTTTAGGCCTTGACGGGCTCCTTTCATTGCTTTGAGGTAATAAAAATCATCTATATAAAGTAGTATTATATATCTCAATATCTATTAGAAAGAGGCTTTGCGGTATTACGGTATGACAAGAGGGGTATAGGTCCAAATCATACAATTCTAGATAGTAACATATGGGGAAATGCAACATCTAATGATCTAAAACGGGATGCGCAGAAGGCCTTAGCCGTCTTAATAAATCAGGCTGAAGTTGATCCAAACAAAACGATACTAGGTCATAGTGAAGGAACCATAATAACACCTAGAGTTGCAATTGACAATACAACAAAAGTGAAGAATATAGTACTGATGGGAGCAGTAGCTCAGAACCTTAGTGATATATCATACTTCCAAGGTGTTAGCCTACCTCTTCTCTATGCTGAAAATGTGCTAGACCTCAATCATGATGGAATGCTGTCAATATCGGAATCAAATAAGAATCCAGTTTTCAGTACTATGGCTGGAAATCTTACACTACTTCTGGAGACTACTAACGGGACTAAACACCAATTAAATCCTAAATACAATACAAATAATGATACCTACATAAGTATTAATAATGAGCTTAAACCCAAACTAATAGCGCTAGTTAAATCTCTCTCAGTTGTAACGCCAGGTAAGAAGTGCACTGGACCATGTCCTATTTGGGTTAGGTCACACTATGCTTTGGAACCCACTATGAGTATAATAGGCAATGTTTCTCCTAAAACAAGTATTCTAATACTACAAGGCGAGAATGATACACAAACCCCAGTACATCAAGCATTCCTTCTACAGCAAGCATTGATAGATAGAAGACATCCAGATCATACATTGATAACTTATCCCAATTTAGGACATCTATTCTATCCTTCATCTCAGTGGTCGACTGGATTTGGACCAATACAACAAAATGTTTTAGCAGACCTTTATGCATGGCTTAAAGCACATTCAGGTCTTTCACATTCTTCTGTTACTACTGCTATTGCCCCAATTATAGGGGCAAATACAAGTTCATTGAATACAAATACGACTTTTACTTCAAGTTTTCCCAGACACTGATGATATCACAGAAAATCTTTTCAGATTCTGCATAAGAATGATTGATTTGCCGAGTTTCACATTAGTTAGGCGCTGGTTTATCTTCTTTTGCCATACTTGGATGCCAGCTTTCGATCCATTCATAACAACAATTTTTGCATCTAAGATTGTAATGATTTCCATGTGCAATTATACTGCTGGTCCGTGCGTAGAACGTAATCAAGAATATTGCTAGCCTCAGTATATGCAGAGACATAGTAAAAAAATATCAACAAAATCTGGATAAAGCTCCTAAGGAGTTAGCAGATCAGGTAAATGCTGAAGAATCAAAAGAAGTTGACGTCAATCTCAAGCTGTCATCAAGTCTAAACGCAGCATTAGAAGCTGCATGTAGAGATGAGGAATTACGGAAATCGGCATACATCATAAAGACCGTTGGTTAAGCACGAATTTTTTGGTCTTTTTGTTTCTCTATTTCTGCGTCTATGAATGGTTTAAAATCTGAATGCTTACACAAGGACGTATATGGATAGTGTCTGTGTTTGAGGACATTGTTTTCGTTTTCTCTATCAAGTATACAAAATACATATCTTACGCTAACATTTTCGCTTTTCATAACCTCGTCTATTGCTTTTTTAAGACTCTCACCTGAGGTTAGCACATCGTCTACTATGACAACTGGCGGTTTCAAATTCCCCTCTACTGAATATTTTAGTCCGTGGTCCTTTGCATGTTTTCGCACCACAAACCCATCTAACGGATGTTCTTTTTCACTTTTCGCAAGAATGGCTGTGGTTATTGGGATTGCACCAATTTCTAACCCGCCGACAGATTTTGCCCCTTTAAGGGTTATTTCTTCGAACATTAAATCGGCAATAAGATTTATGCCAACAGGGTCGAACATGACCTTTTTTAGGTCATAATAGTACTGGCTTTTTTCGCCACTAGATAATATTATACCATTTATATCAACCACAATAGCCTTTTCCTTTATGAGATCCTTTAGTGCCTCAATTTTGTGTGCATCCAAGGGATATGGTTGTGTCTACGAGTACTTAGTAATTAAGTGTTTATGAGTTTTTTTAGGAAATTTTATGTTGTTTTTCCGTTTTTCTTTCCATTCCTCATAACCAATAACCGGTTAAATTAAGTGATGCAATAAACCTGCGAACTTTCATTAAGAATATGATATGTATCGTTGCGGGTACACACACCGCTACCGAACAAGAATATCAAAAGAGTGTAATTGGTCTTTTTGAAACCATATTAATAATGAGACTGACCGACAGCATGAAAGGATTTTTCCTTACTACAGATGTAGATGCTCGGTTAACCGCAGTGGAACAAAACATGAGGGATATCGGTGACAAACAAGAAAAAGGTGATGTCCTTATCAGAAAAATTCTTGAATACATTGAGAGAAATGATCCATACCGTGAACGAAAATGACCCTGTGTCCAGAGTGTCATTTAAAAATTTATCAATATGTTGATGGCGATTGGCTGCTATGGATTTGTTGGAGATGCGGTCACTATGAATCCAATTCACCTGCATTCAGGTCAGCACCATATCTATTCACGAACTTACCGAGACAATTCTATATTCTTTATGAAGAAATTTCATTCACCAACTGAATCCCAACAACGGTTTAAAACACCTGATGATTCAACAGAACCGATATTTGTATTAACTTTATATTACAATATAAATTTTCGATTTTTAAGAATGATAACTCCCAAATTGATGAATACCAGGTTTTTGCATCGAGATCAAATCGTTGCAACAAATTGTTTAACGTCATAACATCCCTAGCAGCGTGATTTCTCATTTTTTGCTATCTTTTTTTCGATGGTAAAACAACGAACCATTGGTCTTGGCAATTACGGTTGTTAGGATAATTTTAGTCGCGCTTTATTTCTCGCTGATGTAATTAATCGGAGCTACTTCGTCGATTTTATTTTGTATGTGCAATAAACGCATGCCCTTCTCAGTTGTCCTATAAGTGTGCATACCTTCTTCGTACTGAATCAAACCATTTTCAACTAAGAGCGATAAGTATTCTCTCAGCTGATTAAAGGATATAAACGCGCTATACATTAATTTTGTTTTAGTAGCTCCCCCGCCATTTGCTGTATTCAAAAGTAACCCGATTATTTCAGTCCTGCTTCTGTATTTCACTCTTATCTCTAGCCAGATTATCTATTTATGAGACGCCGAGCTTATGTCAATTTATATTATATGATACTATTTCGTTGTTTTATCGATTCTAAATATCATTAAGTACAATTGTCCATTGTACTAGAAGAGAGATGTAGATCATATATCATGATCTGGCATTATGTGTTCTTGTTTTACTTGAAATCATTCAAGGTAATTCACCATACATGCTAAACGAAATATTCCAACACACAATTTCTTCTGTAGACATTCTAGTGTCAGGTCATTTGATTATTATATTTAGGCCGGGTAAAGTGTACCCTATAATTTCTAGTAAAAATAGTATCAGCTCCAACATAAGTCTTGAAGTACAGATGCAGCGTAGATATTATTGCAAAAATACTAGATGCTGCTCTTTCTGGAGAGACCAAATCAAAAATAGTGATGTATGCTCATCTCAATCATATACAAACTAAGCGATATATACCGCATGTACTTTCTGAGCAGCCTATTGAGATAAGAGATAATTCTTCAGATTCACCCACCGTATATGCAACGACGGAAAAAGGGCGCATATTCTTAGAAAAATACGTGGAAGTTTAATTATATCGAATAGAAAAAAGATGTAGGCTAGCCGACTAGACCTCGTTTTGTGAAATACAGAAGCCCGTGTCGGAGATATGACATTTGTTTCTCTTATGTGAAATAAAGGTTTCAGTCGCATTTTCTTGCTATCTTGCTCATGATCGCCTAATGATCGTTAATTATTGATGCTTGTTATCTCAAATAATACGTCAGGTTCAACCTGGAAAATCGCTGTTAGCCGAGATATTTTTCAATACATCTACACTGATGCAGCTCACAAAAATCTACTTTGCATGTTCATTCCTCTAGATCTCATTAGCGAAGAGCTTGATTATGACAAAGAAAAATATCGTGAATTGCTGCTAGAAGTCTCCGAATCAATACTCGGATATTTTGGCTCTGATTGGACAATTTATGGGGATGCTATTAAAAAGAAAAGCGGGAAGTAGTGGTATGAGATTAAGGAAGAACGTCGAAAAGACATAGAAATTGAGAGGGAAGTTTACAGTGTTTAAACGTCAGTTGCTGAAATTAACCCCTGATTAGACAAATATTTCTCCGCGTGTTCTAACGCATTTGTGTCAATCTCAGATAAGGATTGTCCAGTCATTGCTTTGAACTGTAATGCATTAACGACGGCCTTTCCTCCGTAGTGATTGTTAAAATACACACGAAGAATTTTTGTCTGTTTTCTTATTTGGTCTACTTTCTCCACCCACGGTTTCAATTCCTGTTCTGAATACAGATAATTATACCAGTAGTGTCCCTTGGTATTCCGTCCATGATAACGCAAAAATGAATGATCCGCTGTGATTGTTACCTTTGATAGGAATTGAAGATTTTCTTTCGCTGGAGAATCTGTCATTACCGCTGCGATGTTGTAATGCTTGAGCATTTCCCACGGGCCTTCGGTCTCCCAAGTCGGATGTCTGAATTCCATTGCATAATCATTTTCATTGGAAGTAGGCAATCTATCCAGAAATTGCTCGGTGTTCTTAAATTCAGTAACAGTAAAGCTTGGGGGAAGCTGGAATAATATGGCGCCCAACTTGTTTGCTGTTCTTAAAGGAGATATTTTATCCAGAAATTCCTCGAAAGATGACATGGCTCCTTTTTTGATATCGAGTCTCTTGACGTGAGTAACCGTTTCTGGCACTTTTATAGAAAATTGGAATTTCTCCGGAGTTGCTCTGGTCATACCGATAAACGTGCCCTTCGTCATATGTGAGTAAAATTTCTCGTAGAAAGTGGAGTCCATCTCTGCTGTGTTAAAGAATTGAGAGTAAAATCGCAGTCTCTTGGTATTCTTGTCCGGGTAGAATACTCCAGTCCAGCCTCCTTTATCTGCATTATCAGGATAATTCCACCCAGAACAGCCTAACAGTAGTTCACCCATATTGCTCTACTCTATGCGCTACTCTTATAATTTCTTAAATCATTTGATTTTAATATCAGCCCGTTAACCATTGGCTGCCATTTCAGCGAAGCAGAGCTGTCGATGACGACGATAAATGATTGTTTGTGATAGTCGCACAAGAATCCGATTGCATGGACCGTCGGAATCTTCAACAACAGGGAGAGTGGTAGAAACAAGATCGCTGCGATTAGCGAATACTGTGATGATTTTCGGTCAGGACGATGTACACGGCTTTATTCTTATGCTTTGATTTTACCAACGATCAAAACCTTGATTTTTGTTCAACCCTTTAATCCGGCAACATTTGAGGGTTCCAAATAATTTCCCACAGATGACCATCTAAATCTTTGAAATAACCTAAATAGATGCCCCATGGACGCTCGTCTGGTTGCCATTCACAATAGAACTAGCAGATTCTGCGCGTTTGATCAATGAGTCGATTTCCTCTCTATTTTGCACGAGATTACCAATACTGAACTCTATTGCGATTCGACACACCAATGGGTTCTTTGGAATCTTTAGTATTACTTCTGCCGCCAAACCTGCAATGTTATCTGACCACCGCTACCTGCTACTTCTGCTTTCAACATACCTTTCATATTACTAAGGAATGCCAGATTTCCTGTTGGCAAAACGTATTGCGCCTTGTATTGATGTATTTCCCTGCTTATCCACCTGGCCTCCACCTTTGAAAGTGTAAGTTACCATACTACCATCAGTTGATCTTATCTACCCTTTACCAGTACCGTTAACCAGTCCCGTTGATTGAATGGTATACCGCACGGTTCCCTGGTCTGAAACAGATATGCCTTTTGCAAATCCGCCGCCACTATAAGATGCCGGCAGCTAGCACTTCCGTTTGTGACATCCATTACTGTATTACCGTATCCCTGACTGTGCTGGAGATGGGAATTGTTGATGTCAAGTTGCTAACAATCGCTGTTGCACTGGTAATAGTCGTATTAGTAATACTAGTAATACGCATCGATACTTTTTGAGGGGCAAATCTACTCCAGATAGTCGTAATACAAGACGTCTGGAGTACTCCAAGTATTGGCAATGGAAGCGGACAGAGTCGGAGTGTAGCACTTAATGGTGTTCATAATCCAAGTCCAAGTCTGTATTGATGTAATAGGTAAATCCAAGACTCAACACTTATGAAGGTCGAAAGTGGTACTGTTAGCAAACTAAGTGTTCGAACTCGCAAAAATTGCCAAGGCGTTGGATGTCTTAATAGATGGGTTAATAAAAGGATGATGACCAAACAATTACTGAAAGACGCGCTGGGCTGGGGGGTTATTCTGTGGCTCATCGGGTATGTTTTGGGTATCATTCTCTTTTTTGTGCATCCGTCTTCGCTTGTGGGGTGGGTTATTCTGCCGATCGGTATACTCATCACTCTTTGGATTTTGCTGAAAAAAGTGAAGGGCGATACTTTTCGGTATTATGTTTTCTTGGCTGTTGCATGGACCCTCGTAGCCGTTGTTTTTGACTACCTCTTTATCGTCAAAGCGTTTAAGCCGGTAGATGGATATTATAAGCTCGATGTATATGTCTATTACGTACTCACATGTGTCATGCCGCTAACTATTGGCTGGTGGAAAAAACCAAAATCCAATGAAGAAATGGTCAGGTGATTTTAAATATAATCCGCTGCCTCCTCTATTAGAGAGTGAGAATCGCGCTATCAATTTGTTTGCAGAGCGTGATCTCTTAAGCAAGTCTTTCCAAGTAGAAGACCTGTGGCTATTGCCCGAAGCTCAAAAAGTTCTGAGAAGACAAAGGCCCAACGGTTCTTGGACGTATCTGGGAGGAAAGGAGTCAATCCGTACGAAGGAGCATTACAATCAACTGGAAACATACAGAAACGTAGGGGTTTTGGTTGAGGAATACGGACTCAACAACAGGCATAGCGCGATTCAAAAAGCAGCAGAATATCTATTTTCGTTCCAAACCAAGGAGGGCGACTTCCGAGGTATTTATGGCAACCAATATAGTCCCAACTATTCTGCCGGAATTACGGAACTGCTTCTGAAAGCAGGATATGAGAATGATGCTCGCATTCAAAAGGTATTCACATGGCTGCTTTCTATTTGTCAAACAGACGGTGGTTGGGCTATCCCTCTCAGAACACAAAATTACAATCTTGACATCATTGCCAGCAACTCAAAGACGATAGAGCCAGACATGTCTAAGCCCTTTTCCCATATGGTAACCGGGGTGGTATTGCGCGCTTTTGCCGCTCATTCAACCTATCGTCGCTCAAAAGAAGCAGAGCAGGCAGGCCAGCTCCTTGTTTCAAATTTGTTGAAAAAAGATTCCTATCCTGACAGAGCAGCACCGAGTTTTTGGCTGGGGTTTTCGTTTCCATTTTGGTTTACCGATTTAATTTCAGCTTTGGATAGCCTCTCCTTTTTGGGGTTTTTGAAAAGTGAACCTCAAATCGAAAAATCTTTGCAATGGTTTATCGACAACCAGCAAGAGACCGGAATGTGGAAATTAAACATATTGAAAAATAAAAGTCAAAACAAAGATATTCTTCAGCTCTGGCTAGCTCTCTCAATATGCAGGATATTCAAACGGTTTTATTCTGACCAAGCGTGAAGACCATTCCGGTATGGAGGATTTCATTATGGATGATTTGAAGTACGAAACTGGAATGGACCCTTGAACAACAGGCAAAATATTCATAATACAAAGAGAAAAGCAAAAGTAGGTCCAACACACATTGATGCAATTCCTTTCCTATCAGATTGAACGTGTCGAACACATGGAATTATCGGAAACAACCATCCCAAATTATTATAAAGCAGCAAAATTATTTTGCGAAATGAATGACCTACTATATTGGAAGAAAATATCACGTATGTCACCTCATGTCACTTACCGCCCTTTCCTCGAACGTATAGTTCGACTGCTATTCGAATGAATGTCCTTCTTGGGACATCACCCCGCTCTTTGTCTGTTTGTCTTACCAGCACTAATGTGATATCCACTTTCGGTCTTCCCTTGGGTCGTACGCTTCATACTAGTATTATATATCCGTACTTCTAGAGCAATATACTTATGAGCAAAATACTTATCGATTTCCCGTCGCTATTTCTGTGTTTATGAATTTCTGAGAGTAAACCATCGTGAGCATGATTTGGTATGGCAAAATAAAATCCTAGAGAGATCCTACCACTTATCATAACAAGGATAATATCAAGTTTCTTTCCCCACAACACTTCTTATATCAAGATGGGGAACAACCAATATGTTAGGAGAACAAATTGGAGAATTAAAGGGAAAAATAATGGGTCAGAGGGTTTTGAACGCCGAAGGACCCAGGATGGAAACAACTCTATCGTCTACAGGCAGCATTAGGGGGACGAACGTCAAGGAAACAGTGACGTTTGTTGGCAGTCCAACAATGGCCGGAGTACTCCACGGTAAAGGTCATGGAGTTTTAATGTGTGGAGAATCAGAAATGGCAACATTTAGCGGAGAGGGATTTGGAAGAATCAACACTTCGGGAAGCGTGAAGTGGCGTGGATCGCATTTCTATAGGACAACTTCTTCGACTGGTAAGTTGGCATTTCTTAACAATGTTGTTGGAGTATTCGAGGCTGAGTTCGATGCTGAGGGGAATGTGATCGAGAAGATTTGGGAATGGAAGTAGCAGATACCTCTTTATTTTTCTTTTCTATCCTGGTCCCCCTATGCTTGTACTCAAGCGTCTTATCTTCCCGAACATACGTTTATACCTTCATTTTATTTCCCTCTATTTGTAATTCTTAGAGAGTGTTACCGTTTATTGGTACACCGATATTCTAATCACATCGTACCAAAATAAGTACGATATATCACGTGTCGTACCATCCCTCTCCTATTGTAGCTCTCCTTGTTATAAAACAAGACAATTAGGGCATGTCTCAACACGAGCAAAATGTTAGCGGCTTGCGGCCTCGAAATAAAACCACATCTGACAACGAAGCTGAAAGGCGCGCCGGAATTGAACCAACCTTTGACCTAACCTCTTCCACACTACATCAGCTTATTATAGATGGAAGCATATTAACAGGTTCGGACACACAGGTTGCACTTGCCAGAAGGGCTCTAATGGATATAGATTGCTAGCCCAAGATTTTTCGCTTAATATCATGTTACACAAGCTTTTTCGATTAGCTGAAGTATACAATGTAGCTATCGTTGTTACAAATCAGGTCCAATCACAGCCAAATAATTTCTTTGGAGATACCTTAGAGCCACAGGCGGCAACATCATGAGTCATACCTCAGCATACAGAATTCTTCTTAGAAAAGCTAGACGAGACAGACTAGCAATTATGATCGATTCACAGTGTCATGCATGCGACCAGACCAAATTCACGATAATCGAAGGAGGAGTGCAGAATGTCGAGGAAAAGCGCGCCGGTAGGAATACAGAATCAGAATGGTAAGGAAAATGAGTACCACGAGCAGCGAAAATAATAAAGGAATATTGAGAACAAGATCAAGAGACTATGTTGATTCTAGACCACTTCCAGCTGAACCTTCGTGGAAGCAACCAAGACCATAGCTTACACTTTCAGAAGTAATTCCTAGGAGATATGTAGCCCCGACTGCCAGAATAGTGTATTTGAAAATATCTGAAAGACAAGATGCAAATTGGTATTTTCTGGTGTGCTGGAAGATCCCACTTTCAAAGGTACCCTTGATAAGGAATTCGGTCGGCTGTGATGTCGAGCTTTTATTCCCCACATTAGTTCACCACAGCGTCCATCATCGCGCCGGCGCCATCAACCAGATCATTCGTTTTGCATTGTGACCACTATCAAGAATCTCATGTGTACTCATCGTGACGCCGGAACCACGGCCCAGTTTCATTTCGCCCCCTCGGCGCCCGATCAAGCCATTGGTACATTCCCCAGAGTGCGTCAAGGCCGCGCGCGTAGGTTGAATAAGTGTGGTACACGACGCCATCAGAAGACGCGAACGCGCTCATACCCGGCGCCTCGCGGGTGTAAGTGGGGATGTCGGTGCCGGTCATGGCCGCGAATTCACGCGGTGCCGAGTCGAGGATTTTTGCTGAGTCTGAGAGCGCTCCGATCGTGCGGTAGTTGTAGTCGATAAGGCCTGAACGCTGCTGCTCCTCGGTGAACGAGGTGTTAAAATCGTAGTTGAAATCACTGCTCAGCGATGACGCCCAGGTGAACGTCCAGCCCATGCGGCGCTTGTATGCCTGCAGAGCGGCGATCGGAGCACGCGAGACTGCAATCATCGCGACGTCGTGGTGTTCGAGGTGCACAGAGAAGCCGTTGAAGCCGTCCGCAATTGCCGAACACGCAGGACAGCCGCCTGTATACTCAGGGCCAAACATGAAGTGATACACAAGGAGCTGCGAGCGTCCCTTGAAGAGATCGGCTAGGGATGCTGTGCCCTCGTCGGTCTCGAAACGGTACTCCTTGTCGATTCGAACCCACGGAAGCTTCTGCCGCCACTGCGCCAATTCATCGGTACGCCGCGTCAGCTCCTTTTCGGCCTTGAGCAGCTCCAGGCGGGCCGCGAGCCACTCTTCACGTGTTCCGATCTTGTGGTCACTCATTGTTTCTTTCCATCCTGCCTTCTTTTCCACAATCACCGGACTTGTCCGACTTCATCCATCTTGACATCGTGTTGAATATCATTAAATGGTTGAGATTGTCCCTTACAGATAACATGTGTTGGCTTCATATTTACAACAAATAAATATTTCCAGAATCGCATCGTGTGGTTATGCAGCGCCAGGTGGAGCGCCATTAAGGTCACCCATATTGCTCAACCCACCTCAGCCACTCTTATCATTTTTTATGTTGGTCAACTTAACAATTGATTTGTCAAACATTTACGAGGATTAAGAGCAAAAATAAAGCCTCAGTTCTAAAAATTTCTTGCTAAAATAAATTCATGCTCCTTGTATACTCTTGATTCAACGTGCCAAAGAGTACCCTCGACGAAAAACGCAATACTGGCATCAGTCAAGTAAAAATCCATGTTCATTATCTTGAATCGATATTGTTGCTCATATCTAATGTCGTCTTTATCCATGGCATTCTGCATCGATTTCTCAATTCTAGTGGGAGGTCCGCTCAATCCTAGGCACATTTCAGTGCTGTAATATTGTATTCATTGAACAATGCTTCCGATATGCATGCACTATTTTGGTTTGAAAGAGACGGTGTGATGCAATTGCTAAAAAAGGAAGCAAAACACGGGATCAAAGTCAGAATTCTCATACAACAACATTCCGCCACAAACATTAATAACAATAGTTCCACGTCCAATGAAGAAAAAATTATACAAGATCTGATCAATAATCCACTTATAAAAGTTCAACAACTTGACAAACTCTTGAATGCCAGATTGATAATCATCGTCGCCGACACGAAATTATGTTTGGCTATAGAAGTCAAGAATGATAGTGATGAGATAACCAGCGAGTCAATAGGATTGGCTACTCATTCTAATAGTTACGAGGTTGACTAAACTAACTTAGTATGATATTGAGATTCGTAATTGAAAACGACCATAAATATATGATACATACTGTATATTTGACTTATTATCCTAGTTTATGCCTTTTCGTGTCTACATCGTTCAAAAAGTACTTTTTTAGCGCTTTTTACCTCCTATCGCTTAAGGATTTTTTTAATAAGTTTTGAATTGCAGTAAGCATATTAGCAGCCTAACGTACTGTGGGCACATTCGGAATACCTGAATTGGTTTGTATTCCTGTGAAATTGTGAACTATATGTTTAGTTAAGTTCGGAGTTGTTGTATTTGGAGCATAGCATTGAAATTGGCCTTCTACTTGATTTTGGCCTACTTTAACTGGCTCGCTTGTTGCGCCTTTCCAATTGGTATACGTTCCGGCAGGGCCGAGAGGTTGTACGGGTTTGTATCCGTGTTGATTTGTTTGAAGTTGAACATTACATTTTGTGTGAGTTGTGTTAGATGGTGTAGATGTACCAGTTACCGTTAAAAAACTCCCAGCGGGCACCTGTTGACCTTGCTTTGGAGTAAATATTTTTAGATATGCTGCGGATGATGGAATTAACGTTGATAGTAATACTATTGTTGTTGTTAAAGTTATTGCGAGCATTAAAATCATTTTTTGTTTTTGCATTATTACTTCATCGACATAGATCACATAAATCCTTATCTTCTAATTTCATGGAGAATGAGATGAGATAATGCCTGTAGACTAATACTCTCTTTGAGAGCGTCCTATAAGGGAGTTGGTAGTTGGAAATGAACCCGTTCTAGCAATAGGGATAGAAGGTGTGACCGACTTCGCAAAGAAGTGATCAAGTAAAACGGCCCCGGATAACAAAATTCAATTTTTTGTGTTTTTGACTTGTGATAAGCGGGCACAGGCCTATTACAGTTGTCAAGATGCTTGAGACTGCTTTTTTCAACAACGGAGCCAATCTTAGAAAATTAATAGACAAATCGCGTCTAACTGAATACCCAGAGAAGATGAAACTGTACCTGTTAAGTTTAGAAAATAGTGGTTTGATAGCATATCGCAAAACAGATGGAGTTTATAGAACAACTTACAAGGGAATGCACTTCTTACGAACGTACAATCATACTTTTGATCTACTCAGCAATTTCGAAAAGTCTCAAGAAATGAATGTTTAGAGAAAAATAGAGATTTGAAAAAAACGTGATTGCCACGTTCCACTCCTAACTCAACTATGTTTATTTATCTTCATTATCATTTTCAACCTATTTCAAGTCCATACTAGTATTTTTTAAATAAACGAGTGAGATATGCCATCGAGTCTGCAACAGCAAGATATCCTATTATAGTAATAAAACTTGCAATGGTTGAAGCAACAAATGGTTGATAATGCAACGTCAGAAGCCAAAAGTGAATAGTGGGTTTTACAGTATTATATTCAATCTCAGTAACTGAAAGGGTCAATGCTAGTTTTATTAGAACCCACTTTACTCTTGTAGATCCTAGAACAGAATGTCGAATAACAATCTCTCTTCCAAGTCTGCCGTTAGCATCTTCGAATGATGTATTTCCTCAAATATTTTTGATAGAATATTAACACGATCGAGATCTTAACAGATTTTGCGTATGTTGATCATTTAATCATTTAGGAATTCGGTTTAGTTTTAGTTCTTGTCGTATGATTGTCTTATCAATGATACTGCGTATCCTATATCAGCAGATTCCTTCACTATAAATTCGTAATTTCCACTTCCCCAATGACCCACTTGTGAAACATCTCTGGTAAGATTGGAAGGATCACTTAGTGAATCTTTTTTCATATTTAAGAATAGTGTAATATTCGATTTCCTTATCACGATTTCCACAAAGTTTGTTTTGCGAACAAAAGCAATATACATCTTCTTTGGTTTTATACTCACAGAGCTTACAGTTTGCTGTAATGCTTCTAACAGTTGGTCTTGACATTGTATATCCGTTCCTTTGCATTTCTCGTAAGCATTCCATTTCTGTGTAAGAACCGAGGGTTGTTCTGGAGTTGTATTATTTTCTCTGCTGATCACTCCATGTAATACATTTTGCATAGTGGTGTTCCACCAAGAGCGCGGTGATGTTGGTTTAGGTACTAATCTACTCGTATTCATACTCAGCAGAATTCCCTGTGATAATCTTATTAATCTCACTTCTGTTCATGAGTTGTGCCTTCGCGTTTGAAATACCGATTAAAGAAAGCGAGAATATTATAGCATTATTGCTGATCTATCTGGAAAAATTACCCTAATCATTTCACGTTGAGTCATTAATGGTGGCTGGAATAACTTATCTATTTTGATAAAAGATTCTCTATAATTATTCGGTATTGAGAGTTAAATCAACATAAAGATTTTCCAAACTTCTTGCATTTTGCTAACTCTTAACTGTTTGCAGAATTAAAGATCCTACCATTGAATGAACACTAGCCTTCCGTTGACAATGTGGTATAAACTATAGCTTGGATTTAGACGACCAAAATGTTCCCCCAAATTTTTTCCATCTCTTGTAATCTGATAAAATATGTCTATGGTCAAATCCTAATTTTTCATCATCCACTGAATCTATACTTAGCCATTTTATCTCTGCTGCATCATCTTTTGCCACGGCTTTGAGTTCACTATTATTGTTACAAATGGCCTTGGCTATAAACACAGTTGACACAGTATGTCCTCTAGGATCTCTCTTTGGAT
The DNA here is from genome assembly GCA_035691865.1 of Candidatus Nitrosopolaris sp. Lineage (GTDB taxonomy): Archaea > Thermoproteota > Nitrososphaeria > Nitrososphaerales > Nitrososphaeraceae > Nitrosopolaris. The sequence goes on from DASSIM010000025.1 coordinate 16,195, forward strand.
CAGAGTAAACACCCAGTATATCTACAAGCTCTATGTCAAGAGAAGTCTCCTCTCTAACTTCACGGATTGCTGCATCCTCTACTTTTTCTCTCTCTTCAACGAATCCGCCTGGAGGTTCTAAATGATCCTTAAATGGTTCATACTTTCTTCTGACTAATAAAATTCGAGAGTTTTCTTCAATGATAATATCGACGGCTGGTATGGGATTTTTGTGCTCTTCATTCATAAATATATTAGAGACTATTGAACAAGTTATATTAAATAAGTTTCAATCCAGATTTCTTATCTTCTGAGAACTGCTTTAAGAAGGTAAGGCTGACGTTGAGCTGGAAACCTGCAGGATTACTTATCTGTATCAGGTTAGCAAGATATAGATATTGAGTAAACTACCTTACGGTGTTATTTGAGGCCTACTTATCACGAAATGACGAGGTTGACTAAACTAACTTAGTATGATATTGAGATTCGTAATTGAAAACGACCATAAATATATGATACATACTGTATATTTGACTTATTATCCTAGTTTATGCCTTTTCGTGTCTACATCGTTCAAAAGGTACTTTTTTAGCGCTTTTTACCTCCTATCGCTTAAGGATTTTTTTAATAAGTTTTGAATTGCAGACTGCACAAGTTGTGCAGTTGGAAAAAACTACTATCGATGACAGAACATATCTGTTCACGTAACACAAATAGCAAATAATTTCCCGGTATATTCCTTGAATATAAGATTCTACTGCATAACTCCAGTAGATATGGTCTATGTCCATTCTCCTGCTAATGCGTCCGTCCCACATACTGCAATTGCTGCAACGACTCTATCAGCAATCTTTGGATATCCGTGTAATTTCAAATTTTCAGGGGTATCAAGCAGTCACGGAATATCGTTTTCCGTCCGACTAGTAGACATTTCAGTTTAGCCCCAAATGTGTACAAGTCGCGATGGGCTCCATGTAATCGCACAAAATGCAACTTTTTTTGACTATTGTAGGATTGTCGCTTATATTATGATAAACGTGTTTGTGACTTTATCTCGGTCAACTGATGGTGAGTCGATCATCGTACTAGTCATCCGCTACATAGCTAAGCATTATACCCATCTTGTCACTTCCTGCGAGTATAGATAAGATTTATATTGCAAAAATACAGAATTTTATACTTTAAAAGGATAAGAATCAGTATTACTTACTAGCTATTAAAGGAAGGGCGATGTTAGATAAAATCACTAACATGAACTCAATCTTTATCATCATGCCAATGCTGTTAGTATTAAGCCTAACATTTGCGGCAGTAACAATAAACCATGTCTTGGCGATAGCTACGATTGGTGGTAATAGCAATAATATGACTAGATACATCGATCCAGAAGGAAGGTTTTCAATTGACTATCCCACTATTTGGACAGGAGTTCATGTCACTAATAGATTTCAGGACATGCTGGAATCCGATCAGCCACCCTACACAGCTCTTATCGTAGATATGCTGTCCACAAATATTTCAAACCCGGCGGTGATTGCCAATACATACAAGATGGGTTTCTCAATTCCTCAGAATGTGGAATGTGTCAAGTATCAAGTAGAGGGACAGAAAGCATGTAGTTATATGATCAAAATAACAAAACCTAAGGGTACTAATCTCGAAGGAGAACAGATTTTTTCACATGTTAACGATAAGATGTTTATGTTTACAATGGTTTCTGAACAAGGCGACTTTGGCTGCTATCTACCAATATTTCAGAATATGCTGACTTCGTTCAGGAGCCCGCCCGACACATCTGAGACACCTAATCCTACGCAGGCATCACAGCCGCCACCAGCAATTAGAAATCCACAATTCATTCCACAACCCCCTCTATTTCCGCCCTATCAACAACAACAGCCATACTCATTTCCACCGTACCAACAACAGCCTGCTAACAATTATCTGCTACCAAGAATTCTGTCTCAGAGTACATATACCGATAGTATAGGGGCCGTCCACATAGTAGGCGAGGTAATAAATCAATCTCCGGTTACTGCTAAATTTGTTCAAATAACAGTAACATTTTACAATGCACATAATCAAGTCATTGGAACTGATTTTACATATACACACCCTTCTGACCTAGCACCAGGTCAAAGAGCACCTTTTGAATTAATCGAACTTAGTGGTGGTATCCCAATGAACCAAGTACGCAACTATGCTCTAACTGTTGATGCATCGTAAGAGCAAATCGGCCAGACACTGGTTACTCTCTTAAGGTGCTCTCTATAAGTGAGGATTTCTTATATTTGTATCATGTCGTTATCTTGCGCTGTAGATTCAATTGGAAAAGGAAAATAATACTACTCTTGAGCAGACTAAGGTATTTTATGGTGGCGAAAATGTGGTAGAGAAAGTATTAAGACTTTTCTCGAATACAAATAGTAGAATTGATGCATGCGTAGATCATACAAGACCTTCGTTGGCCATCGAAACCGAAGGGGCAAAAGATTCCTTCATTGATGCTAGAAATAGAGGGATAACATCCAGGTTTATCACAGAAGTTACCAATGACAACGTTTCCTATTGCAAAGAGCTGACTAAGTTAGTTGATGAGCTCCGGCACGTAGATGGAATTAAAGGAAATTTCTATGTTAATGAAACAGAGTACCTTGCTCCAACATCATTTCATGAGAAAGGAAAGCCTGCGTCAGAACTTATCTACAGTAATATGAAGGAGTTTGTAGAGCATCAGCAGTATGTTTTTGATACTTTGTGGAATAAATCAATCCCTGCGGAAGAAAAGATAAGGGAATTTGAAGATGGTATCACTCCAGAATTTGTAGGAATGGTTCTAGATCCTTTTGAAGTTCAAAGAGTTGTGGTCAAGCTATTAGAATCAGCTAAAGAAGAAATACTTATTGTATTTAGTACAGCCAATGCATTACGTCGCCAAGAACGCGTAGGTTCAATTGAATTATTAAAAGAAGCCGCCAGACGTGGCGTAAAAATTAGGATCTTAACTCCTGAGGACGACAGAATAGCAGAGACCAAACTAAAGTTAGAAAGTCAAAAAATAGATATTAGATATATTGAAGAGTCATCACAAATCTCCTTTCTCATTGTGGACAGAAAATCTTCATTGGTTGTTGAGTTGAAGGATGACTCGAAAGAAATTACCTTCGAAGCTATAGGATTCACAACTCACTCCACCCGAAGGCCAACTGTTATTTCGTATGCTTCAATATTCGATAGCCTATGGAGACAAGCTGGCTTATACCAAGAATCTAAGGATAAACTAAATGTTGCCGAAGATGAACTGGCTAATATGAAGCAGTATTTGAATGAAGTATTAGAGGAAGTTAGTAGGATAAGAAGCAAGACATTGTGATGAACTCATATCTTCGTTAGATTATGGAAGGTTCACGAATATAATATTATACCATTTTTAGACTCCTTCGTGACCTTAACACTTGAAAAGATTTCGAGATTTTTATTTCGAATTTAGTTCTTGAAATAAGAACAAGCCACGAATGCAGCTCAGAAAATCTTAGCTGCATAAAAAGACCCATTAAATCAGTAAGGGTTGTTAGACTAGGCTGAGCAACTTACTTTAGGTAAGTGCCTACTTCACGAAGCCACGCAGCCGCGTGTAATTTTAACGTGCACGAGTGACGAAAAAGGTTCTTAACCTAATCATAATATAATAAAATAAAAATGAGATTTGTGTTAGCAGGGACTTTGACAATTGTAATCGTGAGCCTATTGACTTTGGCAACAAATCACTCAATGGCTCAAACCACTAACACTACTCCTGGATTTATTGCCAATCCTTCGAATAGTAACAATACTGACCTTCGGACAACAGATCCAAACTACAACATGTATCAAAATTTGGCCTTAGGTTTTAGCATAAAGTATCTTAAGAATATGACTATCAATCAAGGGTTTGTAAATAGCACCGCTAATACCCCCGACCATTTTGTGCGTTTTCATTTACCTGTCGTCTTGCCCTTCAAAGATCATCTAGGTATGATGATAAGTGTAATACCAGAGACTAATTTTCTAGGACAACAATATAATCTTGATCAAGCCGTGACTCATCTACTTATGGATAGTTATTCAGGGAATGATACTATAGTAGCTAACAAAACTAAAGGCATCTTAAATGGTTTCCCTGCCTATAAAATAGACAGCATTGTAATAGTCCCTAAGGCGTTTAAAAATATCACATCGAGTTTAGGATTCGACGGCAAACCGATAACACATCGATATGACACATTATACTTAACCTTTAGAAATGGAATTGGCTATTGGATTACGTTCCTTACCTATAGTCCGAATAGATTCAATCCTGTAGAAAAGACAATGATTGATTCGTTCCGATATAATTAACATGAGTCTATCAATGTAGTTATTTGAAGAATCCTTAAAAGCTCATTAATGAGCTTTCTAGCGTCCATAATCATAACTATGGCCGTAAGAAGACAATTCTTGGACTTTCTTAAAAATCTCTGCAAGTTGGACATGTCCATCCAATGCTATTTTAAGCGCATCCATACTTCCATCTTTGTATCTTTTCATACATTCGTCTATAATTCTTTGAGTGCCATCGATTGATTGGCGAATGTAAAATGCCCTTTCGTCTAATGTCAAGCCATGACGATTATTATTGCGGCGGCGCATTATTCAGATCATCTTTATCCTTTGACGTTGTATAAGAATCTCTAGTGACGTCTATATACGAGCCGTTTAAACGAGGATTAGTCTTGATATAATTTCTTATTTGTTCTTGTTCTGAGAATAAAACAGGTTTATGATCATAGTCAATTCCTAACTTATCGGCACGTCTCATTATGTCCAATACAGCCATTTCAGTAGGGCCGTTAGCCGTAAATTCAAACATCTTTTCATTACACTCTTTTGTTAAACGAAGATAAGCAACCTTCTGTTTTTCTGGTACTGTTGGATCATTGAATTTATCCCATGCCTGCGCTAAAGTCAGACTTATGCCTTCAACGGCTCTCTGATACATGAGAACATGTGTGCCTTTAGCCATGTCATACATGTATTGCTTGCTTTTCTCAGTTAGAAAGTTGATATCGTTGTATACTACCGTTTTAGTGGTTCCTAGCGTTTTAATAATAGACTGCGGATTATGGCCTTTTAACATCATAAACCATACCTTCTCTCTTCTCTCGTTAATGGCTGTTGCCGGTATTTTTCCCATTCCGTCATTTAATAAAATAACACGCACAAAGATATACCTTTTTTCATAATAGAGCCGGTTTCATTCCGAATTAACCATATGACGTACACCTACTATTACTACTTAGTTGAATTTGTTGAATTTGCCTGTATAAAGGCCGGTGAACCAAAATCATGAACCAGAAAGTTCTCATACCTTGGGTCATTGCAATACTCAAACGTTGATGATGTTGATATTGATCTGCCACTCTCTTCAAGATATTTCTTAGCCGCAAAACACGTTTTCTTCATATCATCCAATGATTGAGCACACGTAGAGGTTACATTTACCCATGTAGGTTTTGCTTTTACGTGTGGAACTATAGCGGGTGATGTAATGGAATCATGAATATGGTATGGAAACGGCGTGCATGCATCTAGAATGGCCATACTAGGTTGATCTCTGATAAATCTATTAGTTGCAGAAGCATAATTGAGATAAAAACTTGAAGACGCTAAGATGACGATAACAGCCATAAAAGCAGCTGGTGGGAACATATTAGCACATTCTTCAACCTGCAGGGTTTATCTTAGAAAGTCTGGGGAAACTAGAGTTGCAAAGATGATGGATTCACCTCCATTCTTATTCAGATACTAGATTTGCTCTAAATGAAAAGGGAACAGACGATATTGAAGAACCTATGATATGAGTGTAATAAAAAAACAGAAACAGCAGATTTAACCAAATCAAGATTGAATGAGAAAGTCTGATATGGTTAAACACAAGATGGTATGAAATCCAGTAAATACCCACAATCATAAAACTTACCGCATAGATCTCAAATTGTGGAAGTAATTGCAATAGTTTTGACATGAATTGTTGTTCTTTTATGTGATTGATCGGTAGGTTGGAATTTGTATTGATATTGCCATAAATATAATTGAGAAAGCAAATATGGCGTCGCTAAAGGAAATTACATGCTCTAATCTTATTTTTCTTGATGAGCTATTGTTATTACAAAAGTATTAAGCTGCGATACAAAACTCAGACTAATCCTTTTTACTTGAAGGGTATTTCTTGAATCACATCAGCTGGTGCAGCACAACCTAGTTAATCTTGTAAGACAATTCTTGATTAATTTTGTTTTTTCTCATCATGAGATTTCTTGACTTCCACCAGCACTTCATTCAAATACTGTTTTATATCTTCTTCACTAAGTGATGTCACAACTCCCGTTTGTTCTGTCAGGACTTCCTGTTGTTCCTTTATAACCTTTAGAACTCTTCTTTCTATTTGTTGTTGCATGTAAGGGGTTCCAAAAACATCCATTCCAGCCTCTAATGCGGAATTCCTAATTGCTTGTCTTAAAGATCTGTCTTGGGAAATGGAGATTGCTAAAGCATAGAAGCCTATGATAAATAGGTACGAAGATAAAAGTACTGTTGAATGAGCTGCCACCCCATAAGTTGGTTCTAAGGCAGAAATACTAAGAGCTATACGAATCATTATTATGCCTATTGCTGAGATAGCTAGGTAATCCTTTACTTTTCCTGCAGTTAAGTTCCTAGTAGCAACATAAAATGCAAGCGCAAATAGAAGAGCGCTGCCTATTGTCCCTGCTCTGTAAATAGTTCTATAGTAGAATTTGTATGGTGTATCTGCCGGTGTTGAAAATATCAAATTACTTCCTACCAGATATAAGATCAGAGGAACAGCCAATACGATCCAAAATTTGAAAGGGAATTTCTTGTCTCCACCTCTAATTGATCTATAATACTGGCGCAATAGGGTAGCAATAGCTAACCACATGAAGATGTAGGGAAGTGCTGACAGCTGGTCTAAATTGTTTTTAAGTGAGTTAGTCGAAGTGGGTGAAACCCAGAGTGTGGTAGTATATGGATTTACCACTTTATATTGAACTTCGCCATGATATTTCTTGAAAGTTTTATATATAAAGGAGGATTGAGAGGCAATCCCAGCCGGTGTTTTCTCCTGTGCTATCTTTACTAGCACCAGCTTGGTATATACATCACCTGTTATCGCTATAGCAATGGTAGCTGCTGCTAAACCGTAAAACAATATCATGAAATTCCTAGTATTTAGTCTATACCATGATAGAAATTTGAAGCTCATAATTCCCAAAATAATGCTTGCTGCAATGGCGCTAATCAAGTAGACTGAATTAGTCTGAAGTAGTGAGCTAGTGCAGAAGTTGAAATAGCCATTACAGTTTAAGGCATTATTAGAAATGGCGAACACTAACAATCCAATGAGTGAAATCTGAACTGCAGTAATGCCCCAATGCATCACATTAACAAAGGTCGATTTGGCTCTGAGATCTTTAGTTAATCGCCTTGTATATTCTAAGAGAATCCAGGAACATACTCCATACCCAACTATCACAACCAGTATAAAGAGTATTGTTTGCGAAGCACTGCTAGGATATAAAATCTGACGTGTAGATAACAAATCAATTATAAGCAGGACGGTTAATGTTGTTGCAGTAGCAATAGCTATTTTCCTACTGTTAGAAATGGGATTGAAAAGATTCAGACTTTTCATAAGTTTTTTTGACATTTTTCTGATCAATACCTTCCTCAGTTTCTACCTAATCTCGAGCATGTATTGGTAAGGTATGCGCTAAGGTTTTAAGAATTACTCCCTTATTGGGCTCCCTTCTAGGGAGATTCCGATGCTACTCCTTTAAGTAATAACTTTCACGAAACATGTACGGCAGAAAAGAGTACTTTTTCTACTTCTAAGTTGTAACTGTTTGGAGCTTCCTGGAGTAAAAGGAATAGCAGAAGTAGTTGTTATTTGTGTAACCATCCGTATTCAACTTAACTTGTTCTATTGAATATCATAAATACTAAATTAGAGATACAATAACTAACTTCTCTTTCTTCTCACCACTTTGGCAGCCCAGGTGGCCGGTGGTTTCCACTCAGCAGCCCACATTGACTACGACTGCTGCTGCTACTACTACCAATCACTTCGTAGTAATTCCTTCTTTCAAAATACCAGAAGAATATAGTGTTTGTGCTACTGTATTTATTTGGCCTTGTTCCGTCAGTTTAGAAAGTGTTGAAACTAGAGATTGCATTTGCTTCTCCAAGACAGATACTCTATCTTCTTTCTGCTTCTCTGACTCGAGTGTTTCACTATAGGCGTCATACGTTAGCACCATCCTACATTTAGGACAGAATCTCGAGTCTGGTTTGTTTGGTTCGCTGCAGTTAGGACATTGCTTCGGTCTCAATGACTCTGATAACTGTTTATCCTTGGAAATTATTCCGTATGCTTCAAGTATACTATCATTGGATTCGTTGCCAAAATAGTGTAAGTATTTTAGATGCATATTAGAACCAGGAGACCAGCCTGCAAATTGGCGGAGAGTATGTTCCTTTAGAATAGTAGATTTTTCAGTTAGTGCACTATGCCTTCTTATATAGGGATTCCATGGTTTCTTCAATAACTCTCTAATCTTTTGCTTATCTTCTGGCGGGACGTTAGGATTGTTATTATCCAATAATCTGGGGAAAAATTTGTTTTTATAATTTTCGTATATTTTAGCGAGAGTTCTTTCATGTATAGATCTGTTGAAACTCTTACCAAAGCCACAGAACAATATGCTATTAGAATTACCTCCTTGAGGATGCTGCGAGATCCAGTCTTTTATGTACGGTATTGAATCTATAAGTGGTATATGCCTAGTTCCCGTTTTTCCGTTGACTAAAATCTCTGCGTACTGTCTCTTATCCGGTGTAAGTTTGAATACAACATCTTTTATTTTTAATTTCAAAAGTTCGTGAGGCCTTGCCGCTGAATCTCGAGACATTGCGTGGTAACATCTATCTCTAGGATTAGAACAATATTTCAAAAATAGCGAATCGTCATCAGGAGTCCATAAATCTGTAGGCTTGTAGATCGATTTCTCCTTTCTCTTAAGTCGAGGAATATTTTCAATGATAGATGGTTTTGGCCTTTTGTCCTGCTCGATATCTGGAGAGTATAACCATTTGAAAAATCTCATTAAGTAGATTCGATATGTGTTGTATGTACCAATCCACTTGTGTAACGAGTCGATACTCTCATTTTTACGAAAACTATCAAGAAATGACAATACGTCTTCTCTTGTTAATCCCTTGAATGGTTTACGATTGAAGAATATAGAGAATGTGCAAAGTAAGATTATAGTATTCTTCCTATAATCATCTGATGGATTAATCTCTGACTTTAGAGCTGATATATAATCACAGATGGTTAGGGCATTTTCCTTGTTAGCAGGTAATACCTTGTTATGAAGGAAGTTAAAGCAGTTAGACGATAGTCCTTCTGTAGCAGTTTCTATTTTCGTCTTTATTATGTCTGAAGGAGATGTAGTTGTAGCAGCATACGAAGTTATTTTTGGTCTAGGCAATAATTCGCTTCTTTTCATGGTTTTTACGTAATGGAACTGACTATATAAGTTAGTATTGTATTTCGTATCATTCATTAGTGAGTCCACTGTTATCACTTATACTTCAATATTTGAAACATTGTGGGCTCAATCCCAATTAAGGCATCCATTCACGAGGATGGGTTAACGATGAGATGCGTGCGGAGAAAACAGAACCGCAGCCGATTCAGTCGATGCCGGCGATCATGAAGATAGTGCTGTCTTCATGGGTTATGGGCATGCCAATGTAAATGTCCTGACTAACCGTTTGGCTAATAACAAAAAATCAAATTCAGCCCTATCCTATAATAAAGGTGTAGAATTCTAGTTTCTAGGTGCGAACATAACGAAAACCACCGAACGATATAGACATTGAAACATTTTTAGTTGGAGGCGTATCGCTATTCTTTGAAACCCGCTTCTAAATAAGATATCGCTGCTGGAAACCTTGGGCCCATTTCAATCTTAGTCGTTTATTTATGTCAACTTTGTATATTATCTTTAGAAGCATCAACGGCTCTTATTGACGAATTTCATGTATGACCTAGGTGCACCAGTGGCCGCGCAGATTAGAATAGTGGTTGATTCCTCACTAGTAGGCGAGACCATTGAACAAAGTGTCCGTAATATCGACTATAGAAAAGCCAGAGTGGCACCATACAAGCGTTCCATATTATTATTATGGCCTCCTTGCAGGTGAGATTTATCCTGAGCAACAGATAATCATGACGGATTTATAGATAACGTAATAGTGTTACCTAAGCGTTATTAATCCTACGACACTGTGTAGTGTGGTGATCTAAGAATGGGATCCGTATCCGACATCCTGTATGCAATTTCCGATGACAAATCCTTAGTCCTTTTTAATACCATTGCTTTAGCAAGTGGAGATAGTAGTATCCTGATAAGTAGCTTGAATCTTACGCGCAAGTAGTATTATTCAAGATTATCTGATTTGATAAATGCTGGTCTGGTAAGAAGGATCAACGGCAAGTATTTTGTTACTTCATTTGGTAAAGTAGTCTATAAAGCTCAAGAATTAATTGGAATGGCTGCTCAATACTCATCGAAACTCAAGGCAATCGACTCTATTGAATCGCCGAACTTTCCAGCTACTGAACTAAGCAAAATCATTGATACCTTGATAACCAACAGAGAGATCAAAGAAATACTGATTAGCAGACAGTGGAACAACAATATTCCTGCTGAAACAGCATGTAACAAGGAGTTACTCTCTCCACTAACTAAACGCTCGATATAATCAATAGATCTGCCTTAGCGGCATCTCTCAGTAGGACTGGGCCCGAAATGCATTACTCCTAGCACTCAGGGAGTCCTCACGCAGTAACATCATCTGATAGGCGGGCATAGTATTCCATGCATCTCCGCTGCGCTGTTCTTAGCGTGATCATTCAATCTGTAGAGACATTACGGTTCCTTGTATAGAAACCCAAAATAAGGTTCTTTCAATACTTTCATCTATTCACAAATGGTCAAGGTAAATACAACGTGGAATATTGCAGGAGATTACTTTGAGGGATGTAACTGTGATTCAATATGTCCATGTATATTCAAGGGAGATCCTGATGAAGGTTTTTGCAATGTAACTGCTGCGTGGCATATTCAAAAAGGTAGTTATGATAAGATTAACCTTGATGGGCTAAATGTAGTAGCCCTCTTTCATACACCTGGGAATATGCTATCAGGCCCCAAATGGGATGCAGCATTGTATATTGATGAAACAGCAAATAAAGATCAAACCAATTCCCTTACTGCAATATACTCAGGTCAAGCAGGAGGCTTTTTTGCTGCAGCTTCCAATCTGATCGGTAAGATGTTAGGTGTGAAATCAGTTCCAATTGAATATGGTATTGATGGAAAGCGTCGTTGGCTGCGTATCAAGGATTTGTTACAACTTCAAATAGAAGGAATTGCAGGCGCAGACCCCGATCAAGAATCATTTATAGTTAATCCAGCATTTTCTGCCGTACCTGGTTCTAATCTTGTAGTCGCACTTTCAAGCAAATATGCTTATAATGATCATGGAATGCAATCGGATAATTCTGGTAAGAATGGGTTCTATTGCAAGTTTAGCTATTCACCTTAAATTATTTACCATCAATCTCCAAATCTTTTCGCTGTCATCCTCGTCAGTGCTATACAACCCATAGCCAGAAAACTATCCACTTCAAGCCTGTCCTGGCGGCATGCAGAGCATAAGTAGAAATTCCTCCCTCCTGCTCTTCAACCATCATACTACATACTACAAACAGATTCTATGGTAATGCGGACATCTAGCCGTCTTCGGAGGGTAATGACGTCACACTCTAAATTTGATAGATTCGGATACCTTTGCTAAAAACGCAGCTTTTTCGCTTCAGTTAAGTTATTGAAGGATAGAAGATATGAGACATATTATACATGCGGCCCAGTGGAACAAAGTCCCTTGAATCGTTGCCGAATGGCTGAATGGATTAATTGCCAGAGATGCAACCCAGCGACTAATTATTCCATGTCAACACTCGTCAATTATTTTCAATGAAAATAGAGATTCCGGTATACAAAATTGGATGGTTATTAACCCTATAGGATGTCAGTTTGGAATAATCGTTATATGTGAACAACGAAGAGTCATCTTAATGCAAAAAAATAGAATGTCAAAGATAGCATGTATAGCACTTGCAGGCGTGTTAGCAGCAAGCTTCGGCACAATCGTCAAGCTGACTACTACCCCAACTGTTGCCATGGCTGCGGCGCCTGGGGGTCAAACGGGCGGAAAAATGATTTCAGGGAATATGACTGGTACTAATACGACGAATGGCATGATGCATGTGCAGATATGTTCGTCCACCTATCCTTGTGCAAATAGTACTAACACTAAAGCCAGTAAATAGTAGCTCGACGGGTTCGAATTTAATGCTAGACGGGAGTGTATCCAACTGAGTCACACTACTATTGGAGATGACCCTCGTTAATAGTTAGATCTCTAATGCTCTTTCTGGTCGAAATTGAACTGCAGACGATTCGAAACTACACCCTAGGTGTTGCACGCATTGAAAATGTTGAACATCCTGAACAGGTATATCGAGCTTCCCGAGAATTGCTCCAGTTGAGCCAAAGATATTTTCTTCTCGTTCAGAGCCTGATGAAGCTGGCTTTTGCTCTGATTAGCTTGCTTCTTAGGTAGTCTTCTTTTGAATAGCTGTGAAAGCTGGATAGATCCAGTTAACCTTCATCATAAATAATTGGTACAATTTTTAACTCCTTTGCATATAATTGCAGAAGTCGCAACACATGTTCACATAATCACTATTGCGTGTGTGTGTGCTATCGAAATCAGATAATATCGTTACTATTGTACCGCAAGAGAGATTATATTTTGGTTTTTGGGGAGTGTTAACCAGTAATAAGTTAAGAATGACCACACAACGCTCATATCGGGAGAGGATTTATATCGTCAAAGATATAATCCTCAAACTGGTTCAATACGGGGAATTGAATCAGACAGCCTTAATAAGTTGCTGTGGATTGAATTTTAAAAAACATTCACCGATTCTCGACAAACTAGAGATAAAGGGATCAATAAGCAAAGCTCAAAAAGAAGTCGGAAAAAGAATAGTCACGGCATATAAACCAACTCAAAAAGGAATAGAATTTTCTAGGCACATTTTGGAGCCTTATGAAATAATGTTTCCACGCTCAGACACATTACCGACAGACAATTTGGGATTCCTGCTAATCTCGATGACTCAGACTCTTATGCAATGTTTCTGTCTAGTTCTTTTTTTGGTTTAATAGACGGTACACTTGTCCCAAGAATCAATTGAGCGATATCGTTTGATTCCCCCTACCAGACAACATTTTCCCGAATTATCCAGCAATGTGTCCAGATTATGCATAAATTTCAGCCTTTTCACTAACATGGCGGCACCTGCTAGCACTTTACTATAGTACATAAATTGCCAGAAAAGATTGGTGCAATGGTGATCAATTCGTGCCGGAAGTCAGTAGATCTACCATAAATGAATTTGACGACTTGTGAGACATGATTCGATTGTCGTTAATTATTTGAACTCTATATTCTGTCCTCGTCGCAGGTTAGAACTTCGGACTTCATAAGCGGGTATTTATTTTTAACTCATTTTTGATGCATAGGATTACAATAGCGCCTGACCCAATTTGCTACAAGTTATAATGGTGTCATTATTGGAAAAACCAAATCCCCATATATATGACTGCTGAGAAATTCTTATACTAAATTCATAGCGGAGACGGGTTCTTAAGTCCTTTATATTATGCTTCACACTAACCGATCTAGCATGAATTATTCAGAATCAAATAACAGAAAAATAGGTATAGTAGCGGCTGTAGTTATAGCAATCGCAGCGATGATGATCCCAGGCGCAAGCCTCACATCAACAGCATTCGCACATAAGAGCGATAGCATAAGCGGCAGCGGTAACGTTCAGCAATCTATAAGTCAATCCAACTCCGTGAGCGCTTCCAATAGTGGTACCGGTGGTAGCGCGAGTGCAGATCACAATACTCAAACCAATAATGCAGCTAACATTGCAAGCGTAGACATTCACAACGGTGGAAGCCACGATAAAAAATCAGGACATCATCACAAAGGTGGCAGCATTAAGGGCAGTGGTAACGTAGTCCAATCCATAGACCAATCCAACTCTATCAGTGCTTCCAATAGTGGTAGCTTTGGTAGTGCGAGTGCAGATTTCAACACTCAAGCCAATAATGCAGCCAACATTGCAGGTGTAGACATTCATAACCACGGCGGCGGTAAGATCAAGGACAGTGGTAACGTACTACAAGCCATTGGTCAAAGCAATTCGATCACTGCAACGAATACTGGTACCGGTGGTAGTGCAAGCGCAGATTTCAACACTCAAACCAATAATGCAGCCAACATTGCAAGTGTAGACATTTCCAACCACGGCGGTTATCATGGTGGCAAAATTAAGGACAGCGGTAACGTAGCCCAATTGATTGGACAGGATAACAGTATCACCGCGACAAATTCTCCTGCTCCGACACTTCTGGCGTGCTTGGTTGGAGAATCCATTCCACCCTGTAGTAGCGCAAGCGCAGATTTCAACACTCAAACCAATAATGCAGCCAACATTGCAAGTGTAGACATTCATAACCACGGCGGCGGTACAATCAAGGACAGTGGCAACGTAGCCCAATTGATTGCACAAGCAAATTCCATCAATGCAACCAATACAGGTAGCTTTGGTAGCGCGAGTGCAGATTTCAACACTCAAAGCAACAACGCAACTAATTTCGCAGACATAAGCATCAGCAATCATTAAGGAGATACCTTCATTTTTTATTTTTTGCATCCCCAATTCGCTTAAAATTAGATACTTCTATCTTCTCTTTCATAGTACCCGTGCTTGTTTAAGAATTCATCGAATTCTAACACATCTAGACAATCGTAAACTGAGTTAAACCGGAGCTACAACTCAGAAATATAATTCATCGAGAGCATTTTTATTCCATTGAATTCGGAAATCGATGGATAACCAATTGTTTAGACCAATCCCTCGAAAATCGTATTTGACACCAAGATTGACAATATTCTGTTTAACATATTTCTTGATTATGCTCGGTTTATCTGTTTCAATTACTTTCTCATCCTTGATAGTATATTCCTTACAAAGGACGATTCCTTTCAAGTCTGCTATTATGTGGTCCCCTGCGGTTGGCTCATCGATGAGTCTTGGAAATCTTCTTCCTTTGCATTCGATAACGTGACATCTGATCGCATCTTCACATGAAGATAAGCTCGCATACTTTTGAAATCCTCACGTCTTGCCAATAGACGCATTCGTAGCCCATTTGGCTCAGCTTGGTTTCCGAGCTCTTATCGAGGCAGTTAGTACAAGCAAGCTGCAAATCAAGCTGTTAAGAACGATTTCAGTTATCTAAGTCTTTTGCCTAGCATATCGGTAAGTCGCTTCAGAGCTGCAGATCCATCATTCGGGTCTAATCGCACATCCAAAATGCAGAGACCATCGGAGTATTGATTAGCAGCCTCTAAGGCCATATCAAACTCATCTTCAGTATTAATAACATAGCCTCTCCCGCCTCCAACAAGACCTGGAATGCTTTTGTAATCCCACTGTTGCAGGTCGTTAAATGGACCATCGAGCAGACGCCGTTCGGTTCCGTAACCGCCATTATTCAGGACTATAACGATTGGGTTCAATTGGTACCTGACTGCAGTTGATACTTCCATTCCAGTCATCTGAAAAGCACCATCTCCGACGATTACGAGTGGCCTCAATTTGGGATCAGCTAGTTGAGCCCCTATCGCCGCAGGAACAGCAAAACCCATAGAAGTATAGAATGCAGGGGCGAGGAATTCTGTGTCGCGTAGTATAACCAAATCAAGTGCACCAAACAGAGAGTCTCCCACATCGGCAATAACGATAGTATTCGCGGTTATAAACGAGGCGAGCCTGAGAAATAAGCGCTGTACAGTAATCTTTTTTCCGATGTTGGACAAAAATGTAGACGCCGATTCATTACTGTATCGTCTAAAACGTACGGGCTCTCTCCTCCATATGTTTGCCGATCTCAGACCACGAATGAAGTCTTGTAGTCCCACATTCTCAAAATTATGATGCCGAATGGACAACTTCTCGCTAGTTACGTATATGGTATGACTCTGATCTATTGGTGTGACTGCCATTCCGAAATCTATATCAGTCATTAACGCACCTAGTAAGATCAAACAATCACTAGATTCCACAGCTTCTCGGACCTTGTCATCACCCATCGCTCCCTCGTACAAGCCGAGATAGTACGGATAATTTTCGCGTATTACAGACTTGCTTAAGATAGTGGCCACGACCGGGATACCGGTCTTCTCGATTAGCTGCAGCATTTCATCTTGTAGGCCAAACCGTTGGATCTCTACCCCTGCTACAATAGCCGGCTTTTGTGACGCATTTATCATCGCCATAGCTTCTTCAACTGCTTCAGTAAGAACCACAGGATCACTTCTTTCTTGGTTATCGCCCTTCAAATTGTCTGAAACATTGGCTACGACTGTAGAGATCATGTCGCGAGGCAACTCAATATAGACTGGTCGTTTATATCGGAATGCCATAGACAAGACACGATCAATTTCGGCTCGAGCAGTGTCAGGGTTGTTTAATACCGTAGAAGCGACCGTTATATGTTCAAATATCTTTTGTTGGGTATCATATTCACGGACGACATGGTGAAGAAGCGGATTCTTTGTACGTTCTTTTCCCCCAGGTGCACCACTAATAACTGCGACAGGCGACTTTTCGGCATACGCTTGGGCAGTAGCATTGACCACCTTAAGACCCCCAACACAATATGTAATACAAACCGCCCCAAAACCCTTAACACGTGCATATGCATCTGCTGCAAATGCGGCCCCTTGTTCATCACACGTGTTTACCACCTTAAGCATATTACTACGGATCATCTCATCATAGAAGCCAAGAATGTAATCCCCTGGAACCCCGAAAATGTGTTTAGTCCCATATTCGTGTAGTTTTTGGATTAGATAACTGCTAATCGTATGCGTATTTTCCATACCCTTTCGGCGAAACTTGATTCTATTAAGATTTATGGGGATCGAACGATATAGTTCTATTATCCATAAACTTTGGTATACATGAACTCAGACACCCATGGTAATTACTAGAACACGACACAGTTACTGTGATACTATAGATGCGGATAGTAGCTTTATTTTCTAAATAAATATTCTATGGATCAGGTAACTAAATCAGTTTTTTAAGCTGCAGGCACATTATTTCAAATTATTTTCTGCTTACAAATATCACATATTTCAGGGGGAGTAGTCATATTTGACCCTCCATAAAATCAGATTCATCAATCATTATACTACCATATTCACCACTAGTTGAAATGCTGCCATATCTACTAACAATTTTTTCTTTGCTTTAGTCAATGCTTACCTTTCAAAGTGCCATAAGTACGTTTATTCAATCTGTCATCTTCTATAGTATTAAAAAATAGTATTTTTTCTGCATCCCTATTTAGCATAGGGTATTGTAACATTGGTTTTAATGCTCTTATCTGCAAATTTGCGACGTTAATATCTACAAATATCATTTTGTATACATTGATAACATGGTCAGAAATTCTTGATATCCCTTAAACTGTTTTGTGAGGAAGGACTCTTTAGATAAGCGATAATTCGCAGCATCTATCTTGGCGTTTCTAGGTGATTAATGTGGGAGTAAATTCCTTTCACGTGTGTGATTTATCATATTCTTTCACATCACAGACTTGATATCAAGCTCCATCAGAAATACAAAGAGGATTGCTTCTGTATGATAACAAAATACGAAAAATAAAGGTGGTGACCTTAGTTAGGCGTCACTTCTCTGCCGGGAGGAACAAAGTTTAAGTTCAAAGAGCGCAATAAAAAAGAGGGGATTTTAAGAACAGTTTTATCAGACACTGACTAACATCTTGCCCTGATGCACCCTTCTTCTTCGAGTATGATAAAGATAGTTGAAAGCAACAGTCACTAAGTGAACTTGCAGGACATTTCCAGCCACAATTTATAATCCGCTCTGAGATAAAACAAACCCCTATGACAATGAAATACAAATACTGCTGCAAAAGTCTATGAGAATCAGGAGACAACGGTTATCTGGACGGAACATACCTGTATTTACAAAGGCTTGACGTGGATACAATCCTTCCAGCGTTACCAATTTTGTGTGAACTGCGGAAAACCAAATCTTGGACATTCAATAGACAACGCTCCGAAATGTCTAACCCTTAGGAAGATGATGCAGAAAAACCAAGTTGGACAAATCGGAAACGAATTTCGTTTCAATCTTAATAGCAAAATGGAAAGCAGCCAATCCCAACCCGGTACAGGGATAGATTATTGTCCATATTGCGGCATTAAATACGTCGCACCGACTTTTTCTTCCTGACTGGTGGGGACATATTCAAAAGCCAATATATTTAGTCGTTGTGAGTACATTAAATTTTCACCAATTTTACACTTATTCATATATTTCATTCAGCAACTTCGTTTTTGGGTAAACTAAATCAAAAGTGCGGTACATTGTTTGAGAATGCCCTTATACTAAAACAAGTAATATAATATTGTTATGCAGAAATTTATTATAGTTACAACGAGTTTGACACTGGTTGTTGCCACTATACTTGTAGCTGGAACATTACTGTTTCCATACAACTATGCAATGGCGGGTAAGAGTCACGATGCGTCCCATAGCAATACTGCTAATGGCGCGCAAATTGGCGGTCCTGAAGACCACGATAATATAGGTCACGGTAATACTGGTACGGCTAATATAGGAAATGGAAATCACGGAATCCATAATATGGGCAACGGTAATACGGGTAGAAATAACGTAGGGAATGGCAACACAGGTAGCAACCTTGTAACAGATCCCATACCGTGTGTTGACAACAAAAAATGTGACTAACCAAAACGAAGTTATTTGTGCAGGATAGTCAAGCGAAGAAGCTCACAATTCCCACAATCCTTTTTGATTCTAATTGTTATTATTAAAGAAGAAGAAATAACCAAATCATAGGCAACAACAAATGTCCCAACATTAGGAAACCCCGTACTCACTACCTATAAGAGAGTGACATTCTTATATTAGATTCCTAGTAGAGACGAACTTCTAAGCTATTTATATCAGACTCAACACTAGTCGTACTAGTATGTATTCTTACGGAAAAATAGGCATTATAGCGGTAGTAGCTATAGGAATAGCGGCTATGATGATTCCAGGCGGAAGCCTTGTATCAAGAGCTTTTGCAGATTCAAGTGCAAGTAACAATGACCAGTCAAATTCAGCTAGCAATAGTGCAACCGTACACATCAGTAACGGAGGACATCATGATAATAAATCAGGACACAGCGACAAAAAAGATCACAAGAGTGGTGGTAAAATAAGCGACAGCGGTAACGTTCATCAAGATATTTCACAGTCAAACGACATTAGTGCCAGCAATACCGGAAGTGGCGGCAGTGCGTCAGCGGATTTCAATAGTCAGTCAAATGATGCAAGTAATTC
This sequence comes from Candidatus Nitrosopolaris sp., assembly GCA_035691865.1. GTDB lineage: Archaea > Thermoproteota > Nitrososphaeria > Nitrososphaerales > Nitrososphaeraceae > Nitrosopolaris. Next base: position 35,879 of record DASSIM010000025.1, read on the forward strand.
GGCTGACGTTAGCATACACAACCACGGATCTCATGGTAAAATTAGCCACAGTGGTAATGTTGACCAATCTATAACTCAGTCAAATTCTATTAGCGCCAGCAATACTGGTGGAAGTCCACCTCCATGCGGCACCTGTATTACTGCCCCTGTCAGGACAGACGGCGTTAGCGGCGGTTCCGCAAGTGCAGACTTCAATACACAGTCAAATTCAGCAACCAATACTGCAGATGTAGACATTCACAATCACGGCGGTAAGATAAGCCATAGTGGTAATGTAGATCAGTCTATCACTCAATCAAACGATATTCAAGTCAGCAATAGCGGTAGCAGCGACGGTTGCGGCGTATCGTGCAGCACAGCCTTAGAGATAATCATCCCAGGTGCAGACGCAAACTTTAACACACAATCAAATGATGCGACTAACACTGCAAGCGTAGACATTAGCGGTCATGGGGGCAGTTTAAGTCACAGCGGCAATGTAGATCAGTCAATTACACAATCAAATTCTATTAACGCAACAAGCACATCTGGGGGCGGTTGTCCTAACTGTGGTTAACAGAAGCCATTAACGGAAACCAACCTTTTTTTATTTTTTTGTAGAAACAATGTAGTCGCATCAGGCCAAGTTATTTTTAATCATCAGGTAATATTGTAGAAATAAAATTTTCACCACTTTACCTGTGTCCGTATATTTCATTCAGCAGTTTCGTTTTTTGGTTACGTTTCTAGTTACCATCATATATTTTACACTGCACAGTAAGAAGGTTTAGAGTTATAGGATAACCACAATTCGCTAAAGTGTAACCCATATCCTCTTGCAACCTCCTCTTACTCATCATAACCTTCGGAGTGCCCAATTTGTTGAACGGCATCACTATCATTCCCTCTTCTATTCTAATTCGCCAATTTTTACTTATGAGGTGTTTAATGACTTCTCCTAGTGCACGCTCAAATTCCGTTAAAGAAAATTCAGGCTTGACTTCAACACCTATCAGACGTTCATCTGTAAAAACTACGGTATCGAATCCTCCGCAGCTCCTTATCTTACCGACACACACCTAATAGTGATTTGTATGTAGCGAATGAGCATGGTGACTCTGTCTCAGTAATACAAACAAAAGCTGTAATTGGTAGTCCTATAAAAAATTAAGGCACCTAAGTACATGAAGATATAAACCTTTAATACTTTACTTGCGTTTGGGGGTTATGAATAAAAGCCATGCACTTTTTGGTACCATCCTGGTTACTATAATGATGCTGATAATACCAACACACTTTGCGAAGGCAAGTATTTGCAGCGCTTCAGCTTCCTCAGTTGGTAAGCCGCATAGCAAGCCCCACAAGTTTGGTATAACGTTTTCCAGTCCAGACAGTTGTTCTGTTGCTGCAGGCGCTAGCCATACTGCTGGAGGATTCGCAAATTTTGCCGGTAAGTCCAGTTGTGCGGGCCAGTCGGTAGCGAAATTTCCTAGTGGCTCAGGCGGAAGTGGTAGCGGCAGCGTAAGTTGTATTTCACCTTAGCTCGGTAGCTGCTTTGCTGGGATTCAGCAAGATTTTCTCTTACTTAATCGGCAGACAATATTCCAGTAAAAGCACTTACACCTGAACAACAAGAGCAGGTAATGCATGACTATGTTACGAAAATAAATGGTTGGTTATTCGTAACCGAAGCTAAATGACCTTCCATATTTTTTGATTCCTTTAATTTTAGTAGCGATTGTTGGTTCATAGATAATAACTATCAGCCAATTTTGCAATAGCCTTCACCTTTGGGCAAATTTGTATAGCCTATATGTTCCATTATTTGTGATACACGTTTTTTGAGAAAATAATAATCCGGTAAACTTCGGAGGTATTCAATCCAGTCTTTTTCTGTTTGACCTGAATCTATGCAGTTACATGAACATTTGTGATTCCTTACCTCAATATAGAGGACATTTCCAATCATCAGTTTATTGCATTCTCTTTGGTCTTCCACCGCGTGCAAGTGCATAAGGCATTTTCCCATTCCACTCGTTAATGGATAACCACTGAAGATAACCTGGGCTTTGACTTAATTATACGATGATGACTTTGCTTGTGACTCGCCGTGAGCCTTGGCGACATTTGCTCGTGCTGTTGCCTAGTCTGAACAACTGTTGATCCGCGATTACTTGTACGGCTTTTAGATTATTTTGTTCTGTCAGAAACTTTTGAATTACCACTACTTTAGATTTGATTTGACTAGCAACGCAAAATCAGTTATAAACACTAGTCAATTATATTCCTCGTTGATAGCGCTACTATCACTACTATGAGCGATCACACCTTTTAATGGCCCTTTTTGTCATTAGTTCTTCAACATTGATTTTGGCCAGACTTGCTTTAACTGATTCCTGTATAGTTGGTGCAATTATTCCGTCAGCGTGATTAGCCATTAGCTGCTGATAAATGATATTTGCCTGACTCCGATTAATATGATAGTTTAAAGCTATTGTAGCCTGTACTTACTGGAGGTCATTTGAAGCAACAGATGCACCTGCCTGGAATCTTCAAGTACGTACCTCCATCTGTATTACCTGTTCTACAAAAGGAGTGACAAAATGGAGTCCTTCTCCTAGTGCACAGTTTTCGACAGCACCCACTTACAAAAATCTATTCTATCTTTTCCGCAATTTGTAATTATCTCATAAGTTGAAGCATGGTAAATTATTTCTGCCGCTATTGATTTAACTATGGTAGGTTATTACAATTTTTGCCAATGGATTCCGGCAATGAAATTCCCAATCTCATACCTGTAGAAATAAGAGAATTGATGCTTGAAGAACAGACCTCGATGACTGATGTACATGCACTGAAGGTTATTGCAGAAAGTAGGGCTAGAGTGGCTAAAGCTCTAAAAGAAGAAAGTATAGTATTTCATTCATATCTGGAAGGTTCAGACAATTTCCTTCGATCCCATCTAGGTTCCAGGATCCACCTGGTGATTTTGTATGCTGACATAGTCAATTCTACTCGAATGAGCACAGTGCTTCCACTTGAAAAGTTAACGACCATCTTACAAATATTTGCACAAGAAATGACTGTTGTCGTCGCAAATAACGAAGGTTATATTCTAAAGTATGTGGGAGATGCAATTATAGTTTACTTTCCTGTCCCCACTGCTAGTGAGATTAGTGTGTCCGCTAGAAGAGCAGTTATGTGTGCTCTACATATGTTAATTGTAGTTGAACACGGAATAAACGCCATTCTCAAACAATCTGATTTTCCAGAAGTGCATATAAAAATTGGTATTGATTCAGGGGAGAATGCAATTATCGAGTATGGTTCGAGTGGATCGAAATCCCACATTGATATTCTTGGGTATCCAATGAATGTTACTGCTAAAATCACATCGTTAGCACAAGCAGATCATATTTTGGTTGGTGATACTACATATCGATGCCTTGATCTACGAACGCGTGAGAAACTAACCAAATTGGGCTTAAAACGTCAGGATTATATCAATTATCTGACTGGTGATGCATATATTATTTCCTCGTTTGGATTGCAATCCTGAAATAAGAACTCTAGACAGGGTTGACACACCTACACCCACGACGAACAGATTACAGGTAGACCTATGGTAGGTTAGTACGTTTGATCAATTCGAGTATTTTGAAACTGCCGTACTTTGGATATCGCGGGAATGAAAATAATTTTCGTCAGTAAGTCTACGGGATTGCTTTCGACGCAATAGTCATCCTTAAGTACTTATAGTAGTGAGTAGTGAGTTGAGAGCTAGTAATAAAGACATGTCTTCAGATAAAAATGATAATACTGATGGCAAAAGCACAACTCGCAAAACAGCGTCTTTGAAAGTAGCAGAAGTTGCTGAACAACGTGACGTAGGAAGAAAAATTGCACGCATAGATCCAGCTATAGCTGGACTTCTGAATGTGTCTACTGGTGATGCTTTAGAACTGTCTTCGGGTCGAAAGAAAGGTACTGTTTTAAGCTGGCCTGCAAGGGAAAGTGACAGAGGCAAAGGATTCATACGCATTGACGGATTTACCAGAAACAAACTTGATGTTGGGATTAATGATTCCATAGAAATTAGAAAAGTTGAATCAAAAGAAGCCAAGAGTATAACGCTCGCTCCCACTGAACCTCTTCGAATAGTAGGTGCAGAAGAGTATCTTGTCGATTATCTAAACGGAGCCTTAATGACCAAAGGTGATACTATACCTATCAATGTAATGGGTCAGAGAATTGATCTTGTAGTAATAGCAACCAATCCATCCGGGCCAGTTATAATTAATGATTCCACAAAAATTACAGTTTCTGAAGAAAGTGCCAAGGCTGCTCAGATATCGCAAGAAGGTGCAGTTCCTTCAATTACATACGAGGATATCGGTGGTGTCAGAAACGAAGTTGCTCGAGTTAGAGAAATGATCGAGCTTCCATTAAGACATCCAGAACTATTCAAAAGATTAGGGGTAGAAGCCCCTAAAGGAGTTCTTCTTCATGGCCCTCCAGGAACCGGCAAGACTCTGCTTGCAAAGGCAGTAGCTAATGAAACTAATGCTAACTTCTATACTATAGGCGGTCCTGAAATAATGAGCAAATATTATGGAGAATCTGAAGAAAAGCTACGTAATATCTTTGAACAGGCAGAGAAGAATGCACCTTCAATTATTTTTATTGACGAAATTGATTCTATTGCACCAAAAAGAGAAGAAAGTGGAGAACTTGAGAGGAGAATAGTATCTCAGCTGTTAGCAGCGATGGACGGCATGTCTACAAGGGGAAAAGTGGTAGTGATAGGAGCCACAAACAGGATCAATGCTATTGATCCTGCATTAAGGCGTCCAGGTAGATTTGATAGAGAAATTGAGATAGGTGTACCAGATAGGAATGGGCGACTAGAGATTTTACAGATACATACTAGAGGAATGCCTGTCGCCAAAGATGTTAATTTGGAAAAACTAGCAGATATCTCTCATGGTTTTGTTGGTGCTGATTTACAAGCTTTATCGAAAGAAGCTGCAATGCGAGCATTAAGAAAAGTACTACCTGAAATTGATTTATCATCCGAAAGTATTCCTGGAGACACATTAAAGAAGATCATAGTTACAATGCAAGATTTTACCGATGTGATTAAAGAAATGGAGCCATCTGCTATGCGAGAAGTATTCGTTGAAGTTCCTGATGTGAAATGGGAGGATATTGGTGGATTATCATCTATAAAGCAAGAGTTACAGGAAGCAGTAGAATGGCCTCTCAAATACCAAGGAATATTTACACATGCCGATGCTACTCCCCCTAAAGGCTTATTGCTTTACGGTCCACCAGGAACAGGAAAGACATTGATGGCCAAAGCAGCAGCAAATGAAAGTGAAGCGAACTTCATAAGCATAAAGGGTCCAGAGCTTCTTTCAAAGTGGGTTGGTGAATCAGAAAAAGGAGTGAGAGAGATATTTAGAAAAGCAAGACAGGCGGCTCCATGCATCATATTCTTTGATGAAATAGATTCCATAGCTCCTGTAAGAGGAGGAGATTTTGGTGATTCACATGTTACTGAAAGGGTAATAAGCCAACTATTAACTGAGTTAGATGGGCTTGAAATATTAACCAACGTGATAGTTATAGCCGCCACTAACAGGCCTGATATTATAGATCCCGCATTGCTAAGGCCTGGTAGATTTGACAGATTGCTATATGTAGCACCGCCGGATCGTGACTCTAGAATTCAGATAATAAAAATCCATACAAAGAAAAAACCATTAGACGAGGATGTTAAGATTGAAGAATTAGCAGGCCAGACAAATGGTTACACAGGCGCCGATATTGCATCACTCTCATCAGCTGCAGTTATGCTTGCGTTGCGAGAACACATATCAAAGTATCCAGATCCAAAGGAAGCAGATAAGCATGTACAAGAATTAAGAATCCATTTGCGCCACTTTGAAGAGGCAATGAAAAAGATTAGACCGTTATCGACTCAAGAGCTAAACATGTACAAGAGAATATCAGAACAATTTGGAAGACCGGATCTCGCAGGCAGATGGCGAGATGAAAAGGATACAAGTGATACGGCCCTTCCTTCCTCTGCGATAACTTAAGTTTACTGCTCTTTCCTGGCGATCTCATCTCGTGTCATGAAATATGTCTTGACAGTAGCAAGTACTAAGTAACGTTCAAATTAACAGTCGACAGCGAAGCCCACTATAACAAGGGCAAGAATGATAAAACATTATTTTTTGGAAATGATTGTGTTCTTGGCTAGCTCTCCCGGTTTTCAACACCTAGGCAACAGAAGTCTGTATCAAGATGATAATAAAATTAATTTTGAGGTGGCTGATAGTGGATTCTTTCTGGTGTTATTTTTATTATAATTCTCTTTTCGTTTGGTGATCGTAAAGGATATTTTTCAACACCAAGATATTTCTTTGCAAGTTTGTCTATATGCTCGTCAGCACCCTCATTAGTTTGTTCGACAACTCTACCTCTAATTGTAACCATGTGATAAGGATTATTTTGATCAGCGACGGAAATAGCAATCCTATCATCTCGAGATACATTTTTTTGCTTTAACCTTCCTTCGGCAGTATTTACTAGAATCTTGCCGTCTTCAATATCTACCCATGTCGGCGTAATTTGTGGCCACCCATCTTTCATAAGAGTGGCTACAAAAGCAAGATTTTTTCCCTCAAGAAGTTTGGCAACAGGCTCGGTTATTTGGTTTGTATGCAATGGTACCAATATAAGATGCTCGAGCATCTATATTACTGTAGATGATCGATCAAGCTGATATAGACGACTATTTCTGTAACGTATGTCAATGCCTTTTCTGGAGTAAATTGTCAGATTTTTTGGCCATCTAGATAAAATCATGGAAAAAGTGTTAGAACCCCCTGCAGGCCATTAATCCCAACATCTACCAGAAGAATTTGCACTTCAGGAGTAACATCTGCCAAGAGCCATTATTCTGAGAGATCTATTCATCCCCTATTTCTGAAAGAATGCAAGTAACGTGAAAGCAAGAAAAATAGAATCTCTTCTCGCTACCCTATCTATTCTGCAATTCCATGCTATCGTGATACTCCTTTTGCTAATAAAAAGTATTTCTTGCAACACTAAGATATCCTGAACATCCTTTTACGAAGCAGCTAAAATAATTTGTTTCCTGACAGTTGGGCAGTGAAATGTTGTTGCTGTGCGAAAGCCGTATTAGACGCTGCTACAGTAAAGCCACTAGCTGACATTGCTAGAAGCAATATTGCTATCACAAAAGGAAAGGTTCCAGATGTTCTCTCAAAAATCAACTATTAGAAACCGTCACAGTTGTTACCCGAGCTGCTCTATACTCAAATTGATAATGTTCATCGTTCGAGATTGGTAACGATTCGATTTTAATATCATTGCATGTTGGACACGCCCTGTAAGGTGAGTCCTCCTGATTCATCTTCTGAGGTGTCTCCCGTGTCTTTCCTTTGCAATATCCCTTTGTTAGACGATACATCAAAGATAGACTTCTTATTGTGTCTAGATGTTAAGAATGAGGGTGATATAATTGACTTCATGCAAGCTATACAAATTATACGTCTTTTATACATCCTAGTTTTGGGTACCAAATGAATCTTATTTTTGATGCTTAACGTAGCTTAGCACAATTAACAACTAACTTAGAATATGCCAATTCAACATACAATATACAACATCCAACTTTCAGGTAATTTGAAAGAGTATGCCCCCGCTGGACACGCATAATTTCAAGTTTATATCATGAAACCTGCATATAAAATTCTAAAATTGCATGAATAGGATGAATAATATTCATGTAAAATAATCTCCAGAAACAATGGATAAAAAAGTAGTAAAAAAACTCGCAATATGTGCCCTTGTAATTATATTTGTTGCAGTTATGGTGCACACGCCGGTTACAGGATTTGTACATGCTCAAAGCGCGACGAAAATTTTGAGAATAGGATATTTTCCTAACATAAACCATGCTCAAGCGGTGATCGGGTTTGGGAGTGGAGAATTCCAGAAGGAGCTTGGAAGTGATATACAAGTTCAGCCATACATATTCAACGCAGGTTCATCAGCTATTCAAGCTCTACTAGCAAATAGAATAGACGTCACGTACGTTGGCCCTGGCCCAGCAGTAAATGGCTATGTAGCATCTCAAGGAGCAGATCTCAGAATAATATCAGGTGCGGCTAGTGGTGGTGCTGTTTTTGTAGTCAGAAATGATTCCGGAATTAAATCTCCTAAGGATTTTGCAAATAAAGTGTTTGCTTCACCTCAACTTGGAAACACACAGGATATATCTCTTCGAAAATATTTGCAGGATAATGGATACAAAACGAAAGACAATGGAGGAAATGTGACTGTGACACCCGTTGATAATCCAGTTATTCTTACATTATTCTTGAAGAAACAAATAGATGGCGCATGGGTACCGGAACCATGGGGTGCAAGATTAGTTAATGAAGCTGGAGGAAGAATATTGGTGGATGAAACAACCTTGTGGCCTCCAGATGGTAAGTTTGTAACGGCTAACATAGTGGCCAGGACAAACTATTTGCAACAAAATCCTGATGTAGTCAAGAAATTACTCGCCACAAATGTTAACGAAACACTATGGATAAATAATCACACAAGTGAAGCAATAAAGTCATTCAATACTGAATTTCAAAAACTAACAGGTAAAACCATAAAAGAAAATGAGTTGAAGCAAGCTTGGTCAAGAATACAACTCACATATGATCCACTAAAGTTATCACTCTTCCAGGGAGCCAATAATGCGTACAATATTGGATTTTTGGCAAAGGGAAAGCCAAGACCAGACCTATCAGGGATATACGATCTAACCATTCTGAATCAAGTATTGAAAGAGAAGGGGTTACAACCTATAGGAGCAACAGGAGGGGCAGGAGGATTAGCAGAAGCAATTCCTTAACTTCTCGACTTTTCTTTCATATCTCTTTAATTCTTTCATACTACATTCTTGCATCTTCTAGGCCATTCTCCATAAAGTTCGAGATGGTAACAGACCTGGATATGAAACTAAATACAGTGGAGAATATTTTTGTAAGGTAAACCAACTAACGAGATACGGTTGTTGATGCGAAAGGATGAGAAATAAGTAACTGCGAATTATGTCAGTTAGAAAATAGAATTAGCTAATGAGTTAATGAAACGAAACTTTTCCTAGTTCACATCACTTCTAATAATCCATTAACCTCATAAATAACTAATAGACTCTAATAGGCATGTTTTGCGCATATTATCCGAAAAATGCACATTTGATAGCATTGATATATCTAAAATGTGTGCTCTGCCTACAAGTCTACAACATCTGGTCAAAGAACAAGAACATCAACAAGCTTAATCGTTGGACAGAGGTTTAGAAAAGGAGTACAGATACAATTCTGTATGACCTATGGCGTATTTGAAGAAATAGAAAGACTAATCGAAGATCTTCCTATTGATTGCGATAAGCTTCAGATCGATTGCAAGTTTGTAAAAGGGATTTTAATATATTCAAAATTCTATTTGTTAGATTTTTTGGCAAGAGTTTTGGTACCCGCAGAATTCTCGCAAAATAGATAGGTCAAGAATAATTATCAGGTAGGGTTTCAAATTCATAGATTAAATCCCAGACTGACTGTTGTCTATTTTCAGGCTTGAGGTCAATCATTTTCGAGATACACAGGTCTAACTTTCTAGAAATTGTGGAATGATATTTTGACGGAGGATCAACGAAGGGTCTCTTCATTTGATCGTCAAAAGAAGGCGGCCTTTTACGTGTCATCAATTCATAAAATATAATCCCCAAAGAAAAAATATCAGCACGCCCATCAATCAAGTCGTCAAGGGCAAACCATTGTTCCGGTGAGCAATATCCAGGTGTTCCACCTATTTGTCCACCTGACACAGCAGTCAATGCAAGTGACTCCCGACTGATATCTTTCCCAAGTCCCCAATCTGCAATTTTTAACTCAGATCTATCTGGACTTGTATACATAATATTCTCCGGCTTTAGGTCTCGATGAAAAATATTGACACTATGAGCTTGAGCCAGAGCATTACAAACGGGCAGCATGATTCTGTTGATCGTCCATCTTCTCTCGAAAACATATCTTTCTTCAGTTCTAAACCTTTCATCCATATGCTGTCTAAGAGACCCGCCGCTTAGGTATTCCATTATGTAATAGGGACTAAAATTAGGAGGTTCCCCTCCTATATTCCACTGGAATATCTTGACAACATTTGGATGATTTAATTGAGAAAGTATTTTGATCTCACTTTCAAAACGCTCCTTACTCGTTGAATTGAGGTTCATGAGCTCCTTTAGTGCATACTTTTTGTTATCATCTCCCTCGATTTCATAGACCGTTCCAAATGCTCCTGAATTAAGTGGTTTGGTAATATTGTATTTCAATTGTAGATATGGATATTGTAGTATGGGTGTAATTTCTTATAAATTCATGCTATCATTAGGATTGCGCAAAGTCGATTTCTGATAGTTAACGTAGATCTAATTTGATAATGGTTCAAGTTATTAATTCCCGTATTGTTAGCACATTCAAAGGCAAGAAATCTGCATTTTAAATAATATTATGGCGGGTGGAGTTTTAACAACGTCGTATGAACTCGCAACTGATCGATCTGGCACGACAGTATTACCAAGTATCTCCTTTTTGCTCAACTAAACAATGATAATACAACCAATCGTTCTTTCGTTCGACCTTGAATGCCCACTCAACGGCTCCTCTCATGTGCAACACCATGAATAGAAGGCCGCTCATTTATGGCCGATAATTTCGCTTTCTTTATTTCCTTCTTTGCAATCAATTTAGCCCTACATTTCAAGTTTTCCTAGTCCTTAACCTATAACTGCAGCAAGGACACCATAATCCGTCCCAATTCAAGAAAATCTCGCACATCTGACAACGCTTCTGTCCTGTAGAATAACGACCAGTTGCAACCGGCTTGATTGCCTTATGACGTACGCATATTCCTTTGTAGACCATTTTATTATTTCTTTCTCCTTTTATATTTCTGCCGATTAATCATCACATGACAACAGCAGATAGCAGACATAATGTCGTAAGATTATCCATCTATGTCGCTACTGTTGAACAATTAGCTGGTTATACAAATTAAGTATATCCAGTTTAGCCTTATTAGGTTTTATCTTGTCACAAGGTCAGGATTGATAACGACCAACACAATTTCTGTGAGCTCAAACATTATTTAGAAGGTACGAGGATTTTGCTAGCTCTCAAGTTCTGCCTTGACGTGCCTTACCAAATCCTCTATCTGGATAGGTTTAATGTAACAGTCTAAATCCATTGTGGGGAAAATTTCTCTTAATGATTCATAGTAAACTTCGTTTGCTGTAATAAAACATGCTTTAACTTCATCGTCTATCTTCTTGATTTTCTCATATAGCTCAAAGCCGTTGATCTGTGGCATCTTGACATCTAGTAGTAAGAGATCGTATTTGCCAGGTTTGAAGCTAGCTAATGCTAAAACGGGGTCCATGAAAGCATCTACTACAAATCCATGTGCTTCTAAACCTTTCACAAAGGCGACAAGAACATCCGGCTCATCATCTACAAGAAGTATTCTATAGTTACCGGACAAGATCGTTTGCTCAGACTTGCTGGTGCGTTCCAGATTGGGTAGCAAATAGATACACCAGCTTCTAAACGTGGATGTGCTATATTATTTTGCTGATCGACATAGGAAGGTTGGCTTTGCCCCAATGTCCGTGCCAATACCCATGACAAGAACCTTGATTGCTTTCTGGTTGAGAAATGCAGCTTGACTAACACTCATGCCGGCACTACCTCATACATTGATAGAGAGACGAGGATGAATGCAACCATTGAAAAGACCACAATCCAACGAAACTTTTGCAAGGCGTGTTCTCTGAAGCGATGTATCCAGATCAAGGGAGACTCCGACCTACATTGTGTACTTCGATATATATTTTTGAAAACCAAAATACTAATAGGCATGGATTCGTAGTCGGAGATTTTACAATCAAATTCACAGGACGCGAGGTCAGATAAGTCACATCTTGGCATGAGGGCGAATGGAATAAATGAATACGGAAAGAGATTCCTTTCTTTTCATACTGTCCGCTTGCCATGTAGTCTCGTTATATTCTGCCATTCGAAATGTTTGTCTAGCTGATTAAAGTGGCTATTGTACACCTCTGACACTGAATATCTGTGGCTGATGTGGTTGCCACCTGACTAGAAACCGTTCTACTACCTGCCAGTCGCCTCAGTATCGACGTGCAATTACCAGTCGTCCTGGCGACTAGGTCTATTGCTATAACTCACACTATTGTCTTGTGATGTAACTATTAGCTCTCAATTTCTCATCCACGCTAAAACTGCGATCTGACCCCTTAATTTTGCATTGAGTGAATTGTGTGAAATGCAAATTCAAAGTGATACTAAAGACACGCTATGGGTGCAATATTTTATATGGGTGATTATCAGCAGTATATTTGCTGTACCAAAAGTACATGTTAGGCGGAAACAATCAGAACCTAAACCGCGTTAGCTCAAGGAGTTTCGCAGGGCTTCCTTATCGTTAGCAGCAGGGCACGGGTTCTGGCTAGAATAGGAAATAGCCTAAAACCTGCAGAGGGTAATTCCGACCCACTTTATATTTTGCAACCATAGGCCAACTGTTGCGGTTCATCAGCCAACAAAAGAGGGCATATAAAACAGTCAATCATTCGGTGAGTGGCTTTACGATCATGAGGGTAACAATACTTACCAGTCTCTAATTTTTCTTTGCGTTCATTGAACACATTGAACAAATACCATACTCAACTCATACAACTCCGTACATTACAAGACTTAGTCAGCCAAAAGTCCCCCAGAAGTGCTTCAAATATAGTCGCACAATGGGAATGGCGAACTGGAGCAGGTAATTAAATTCACCACCTAAATCAACAGACTTTTCGCTTTGTTCCTATTCTAACGTGTCCGGGGCGTATTTCATTAGTCGTTATTACTTTAGGTCGACAGCGCCAGTACAAGTACGACAGTTTATTCGAATTGAACGTGCAACAAGGAATGGAGTAATTATCAGAACCGGGATGCTCAAAGCAATGAACAGAGTTTGAAATGATGCTAACACCGATATGCTTTCTCCTACAGCTCCAAATCCTAAAAGTGCTGAAAAGAAACTGCCGGCACACGTCGGGCAGCCTACAAATAATCCACTCGCCGCTCCTACGCTTCCGATAAGAGATAGTTTCTTGGTGCTCTGGATCGTTCTTGATAAATTAAATGCATAGAGCCCCAGAGAAGTATTAAATCCTACCAATGCGGATACGATGACTGCTAAAATAATATTTAGGGGTATTAGCAAGATTAAAAAATGATCTGTGAGATAGGCAGAGAGCATCGGCATGTAACCTGGAATATTGCAACAAGGAATTATGTTGATGGACGGGATTACGATTCCCTGCTGGCTAAATGATATGTCGTTTCTGTAAATAAATATTTGTGATAAAAATCCAAAAAATATGCCATATGCTATTGCAGCAATTATCACAACTTTCCAATATCTATTATCCGAAAACGCATTGGTGATATAATACAGAAGACTATCAGAGTTCTTCGGTCCTTGTTGTTTGGCTTTAAATATTTTGCTTACTCCATAAGTAATGGATGCCATGGAAGCAAATGTTATTGCGAGCACACCGCTTGCGAGTGTCTTTAGCTCTGGTGTTACCATAACTAGATGTTCACCTGGGGTAGTTAATCTGGAGTAGATTATGAAAGATAGGATCACAGAAATTATTCCTACAACTGCAATTCTTAAGCCACTTTTACGCAACTCTATCGAATTTTCTATGTTAGTCATGTCTTCACTCCACTAGCATACTCAGCAGAACACAATCCAATTTACAGAAATTAAAAACTGGGACTTATATTTACACATGCTTATTTTGTTAATGGATGACAAAAAGTTTGCACTAAACCCAGCCAACCAGAATTTGCCTGTTATTTTTATTTGCTATGCGTATATATACTAAGCTTGGACAAATTCCTAGCCTCGACTTTTGAGAAAATTGTTGATTAACTGCTTTTTGAGCCTAGCTAATCCTGCCATACATATTTCTTTGATTCCTTATAATTAACGTTGATATGGCAATCGTATCAATCTGAAGCTAAGACGAGATCTCATATTTGTAAGATTTCATTATATTAGCTAAGCATAAGCATTTCAACAGTATGAAAAAATAGATCGCAGTTACCCAGAATAAAAAGAGGGTTTTTGTTAATGATTCTTTATATGTACGTCTGCGCTATTGCTGGCTTAATTGGACTGTATGTTACCACTTGCACTTGAGCTGCCAGAAGACCCAGTAATAGATAATAGACAATTCTAGTAAAATTTATGATAAAAAGTTGTTTAATTTATTATTGACTAATGACCACTTTACCTTTTACACTTTAGTTCTCTGCAAGACTAACTACAGCTGCAGCACAGAACTCGATATAGTTTGTCTTTGCACACGTTACCGTACCCTCCGGGGGAGGGTACAACATTAATTTTCGTACTTTCTGGCAATAAGTTTTAAAAAGAAATGCTTTGTATGAGCATACGGAAAACTATTCCCGGTGTTATCGAACATTGTTCTACGGAGGACGGTTTACCCTGGTCGATTGACTAGGGTAGGCAAAAAAGACAGTACTTTCGTTTCAGTACTCGATCATTAGGGGAGAAACTAACAATCTTTGTCAATCTGTACGACAATACAGAATTGCATGCGGTATGCCTCCCGGGAGGCATACCGCATACCGTCAGAATGTCAAATTCCTTGTCCAGGAAAACTACAGAGGAGGATAAACTTACCTATATGCTCCAGGTGAAGTTGGAGACTTCATTAAGATCGACTGGGCTTAATCCATACAAAATTCGTACCTGACGGATTTGATAATCAACAATATCGCTAGTGATTTTACGTACGAAATTGCATAAAAAAAGGCAGTCAGGGTAACCAGAGCAGTAATTCTAATCCTAATTTTTTTCTGACGTAATTCTGGATCTTCATTTCATAGGATACGAGTTCCAATTTTCTAGGTACACATATTCTCGGTGCAGGAATCGATGCTTCCAGTCCAACCTATAGCTTATTTTTTAATGCGTCTTTTATCATCAATTTCTGAATAGGCACTGTATGGTTAGGGATATGATTCGGATCTGCTAGGATTACACGAGAGCTTTGAAAATCCAATTTTATTTTTCCAGATTTGTGTTTTGTGGCGAACAGATGTGTAATATAATGTCGAAATTTAGTAAATGTTTCATAATTACCGATAAAGGTAGGCTTTACTATTTCTATTCCTAACTCCTCCTTGGAGGATCTTTTTACTGTATCAACCATTTTTTCATTTTTTAGTATGACGCTTCCCGGTAAGTTCCAATAACCACGGTAAGGTGGAATAGTTCGTTTCGTGAGGATAATCTTTTGATCCTTTAAAATAACAATATCTACAGAAGGGAACGGCATATATTTTTCTATTTCTTTGAATATTTCATTAGGAATCTTGACCACGCTCAAATGCCATATTATAGTTTCATTGTTTTATATAAATGACGTTTTATTAGACTTCAATTTTACCCTATCGAAGTCAGTGTAAAGCCAGTTGCGGTACGATAACAACAAAAGAAGAATTGAATTAGTGTGCTATGCTGAGCATCAGAATCTCACGCTTAAACAATCTTGGATTCCGCAATTGTTTCAAGGAATTGTGGCTACACACAACATATTCTTAGCCTATCACACCTAGTGAAACAATTTTCTTGCAAGACAATAAACACGAGATCCTAATTAAATTCTGATGGTACTTGTATTATCAGTCGGGTAACTGTCTAATAAAAGGAGCACCTGCACTTCCTAATATATCATCCTATGTTGGAAAAAACGCTTTCAAGACATGGCATTGACATCGAATGCAATGGCTTTATGATAAATCATAGTAGCTGTTTATCAAAGTAGATTAGCAACACTCGCCTTCTTGCTGGTTGTTGAAGCAGCTTCTACCAATAAAAAGAAGAACTCCTGTAAGAATAGAAATACTATCATCAGCAGAGAACACTTCTGCGCTGCATAACGACCTTAATGATATCCTACTAGATGCATCCAGTTGTTGTGAATATATGGGTTACGTAGACAAAGATGGGAATACACTAGTGAAGATAGAATGTATAGTTGGTGAAGAGGAAAAGCAATACACCTGGCATCATTTACGGTTAAAACATGCAACAGACTGCTATATTTCAGTAACTCCTACTCAGTTATCGATGGAGTCAATTTTGATACGTCGATAAATGACAAATAGACTTCAAAAATAGCTTGTAAATATATCTGTACACAATACAAGGTTACGCAAGGTCGTATGGCTAGATGTCTGTGTGCGAGATATTTCCAAATTGGCAAGGATCGAAGTTGCCCTTGCTGCCAATTCATATTAAGGATAAGGCCAAGACATAAAATTCTGTCATTGGAAATTGAACAAAATGTCAGAATGTTTTAGATGTGCATAAAGAATGAGCTGTCACTTTAGACTAAAACAATCCTCGGCAAAAGTTGATCTGGACAAGAAATGAGAAATAAATTATCTATGTAAGGGCTAAAATTAACTATGCTAAAGTCAATGAGCATGAGCAGGATAATGTTAGTGTCCTTTCATTGACATTATTCCTCTCATGCTAGAAACAAGAGTCTTCTATTCGCTCGAATACGCTGACGCTGTAAAAAAGCCAAACGACACAAGAAGCAGAATAGGAATTGCTTCTTATTATTTCCTTGAAATCAAATCTGACAAATCTATCCCGAAGAATGTTTTTAGTATTCCAAGGTACGAGTATACAGGAGGAGGAATTTCGCTTTCGCAAGCAACTCCGCTATTCCAGGCATTTATCCATATTATCATGCTCTGAAACATATTCACAAATCTACGATGATGGTCATGAACGACACCCAATTCATCAATATACTTCTCAGCCATCAGCCACGATTCTACAAAATCAATACAAGGTTTTCCGACAATTGCCTCAATTTGTTCTTGCATCTGTTTAGCATATTTGAATGGTTTCTGAAATACAAAAAACGGAAATTTTGTCTTCGTTGGAAGCATAAGATCAGGGGGAGACAGTATCGTAATTACTCGTGCACCGTTATTGAGCTCATTCTGAAATCTGCTCACCATCTGTTCGATTACTCTAGGATCTGTGAACCAAAAAAGTAAAACCGTTGCATCAGAAATTGCTGCTTTTCTAATATCCCCTATGATTATTTGGGCATTATCCATAGAAATAACTTTTCTGCGCGCCTCAATTGCAACTTTTCTTCTAACCTCTATACCTACCGATCTTTTTACTTTAAATTCCTTGGCTGCTATCGCAACTGCATTGCAATTTCCACATCCTAGGTCGTAGAAAATATCTGACCTTCGAAGACCTGCAAATTTGAACAATTTCCTCACTACATTATCAGGAATCAAAATATCTTCACCTTTGAGCACAGATTGAGGAAGCGATGAAAAGAATTCCTTTGTTATCAATAGCCTATTAATCAAGCACATCAATAACGTCTTCACGAATAATAACCTACTTTCTCTACCGAGTTCTATTACCACAATTTATTTCAAATAATTCGTAGAATGAAGGAATAAGGCTATCATTAATTAGTTTTCAATGAATTTCTAACCGCATATAGCGAACGTATCCTGTTCTTTAAGTCTATTAGGTTTCTAGGTCAATCGAGAATATGAAAACACTGGTCCAATTACACTATCATCGTGATATTAGTCAATGTGAGAGCAGGGAATGATTAGTAATGGAGATAAAGGAGTGACTGGAATTGTTTTAGAATGTCGTTAGAGAGCTAAATCGTACAGTTTTCTTAGCTATGAACAAGGTGAACTCGTTAAGTACGCAGTTAGATAATGTAAGTATATTCCAATTGAAGCTAAAATTTGGCAATGTGAATTATACGATAGATGTAATTGTTGCTTCCTATAAGCCGTCACCGACTTCGGATCTATTACTTTGGATGCGTATGCACTGAGATGTTAGACAAAAATAATTATTTCATCATCTTATCAACATATATGTTTTCGACGTTGTTGATCTCCACAATCATTATTGGTAGTCTTCAGGGAGCGTTTCCTGTTTATGGCGCAACGACATTGCTATTTCCGTCACAAACACTTACAACGTACAAGCAACAGGTAGTCCAGTACGATAAAGAAAAGACTTGTGCTAATGATCAACACACCCCTACAACATGGAAAACTTACCTGACTCATTTTGCCTGTGGTCGAGTAACCATCTTTAACAATGGTACAACTCTTAGGCAATATACGCTGATAGTTGATGACAACCATGGTATGGGTCACAATATGTCGATTACTAGAGGAGGGCTGCAATTCCCGGCTTGGACATTCAACGGTACAATTCCAGGACCAACTCTAAGGATGACACAGGGTGACCACGTTCGAGTGACAGTAATAAACAGCGTGAACAGTTCACATCCTCATTCGTGGCATGTACATTCTATACACAGTGGAGCTGTGGACGGAGTAATGGGACTGGCGGGCATGATATGGCCTGGGAGTGAGTTTACATATAGCTTTGTAGCGAACCCGTATGGCGTGTATCCTTACCACTGTCATATGTCTCCTGTCGAAGAGCACATAAACAGAGGACTGTACGGAATGATGATTATTGATCAACCCTACGCTGAAAAAAGACCGCATGCAACCGAAATGGTGATGCTAATGAACGGGTACAGCTTTACCAACGCCTACAACCCAAATCCTGTGGAAGAAGGGCCACCGACACCAGCTGAAATGGCCAATGCTACTGCAAGGAACGCTATATTAAATGATCACTCGCCGAGTAATCAAGTCTATACAGTCAATGGCATGGCATTTGGATATACCGGAAAAGATGAGATTCGGCTGAAAGTAGGCCAGCCAGTGAGGATATACTTGGAGAACATGCTTGAATACGACCCGATAAACAATTTCCATCTTCATGGCGAGATGTTCTACTACATCCCTACAGGTACTTCTGACAAACCGACGATGTACACGGATATTGTCACACTCATGCAAGGAGATAGAGGCATAATCGAGTTTAGCTACCATTACCCTGGTGAATTCATGTTCCATGCACACAAAAACGAGTTCACCCGTCTTGGCTGGCAAGGTTTTTTCAATGTGACCAAGAGCTAGCTTCTCAATTTCTACGTCCACTCCCTCTTGCTTAGAGAACAGGATTTTGCAGCAGTATCGTATTAACGTACGAGAAAATGATGAACAAGCGTCGAAGCTCAACCAACACCTGGGCTCGTTTTGAATACACAGTCATTTGCAATGTAATTTTTGCACATTACGATCATATTGATCGATTTCAAGTGCGTCAGAATATTCTAAAGATCTACACCATACCAACGAATATTGTTGTATACTAAAACCCCATGTGAAATGCGAAATGTCCTGAATTATTTGGAAGATATACGCCAGAGTATGATACCAGATACAAAAATAATCATCCCTACTCCAATAACGACAGAACCGTTAACTGTCCAATCGGGATTACTGAACATAAAGGAAGAAGATGGTCCAACAATCCGTCTGCTTTGTAATGTAAACAATACACCTAATGTAAGCATTATGAAACCCGCCACGCCCAACACTTTGCCTATGTATTTTGGCATCATAAGGCAGAGAGATATTCATGTCCAAACAACATATACATACTTTACCGTGATGTTTCTTCGCAAATTAGCAGAAGCAATATCTTCGCCTACGCAAGCTCACCACGAGTAAGTGTCAGCAGAGATAACAGAGAAAACGGCTTCGATTTTAGCAGGTGACTCTGGTCCTCAGCCAAACGTCATGATGTGTTAGTTTGTCAAAAATCATGCACTTTATAGAGAAAATATAAGCTGTACAAACGACCAGCTGTTGTCTATGGTAGAAAGGGGAAGGATCGAAATACCCTACATACCACTGCCTTTATCTGTTATCTTGTCTCTGGGAATATGAAGAATACCTATCCCGTCGCATACCATACCTATTGCTATAATTAGTATCTCTATGTTCACCTTGACGACCGTATCGATTTCTGTTAAAGCCATAAGCTCTATTGTACCCGTACGAACCGCCTCTACTTGCGTAGTTGTTATAACCACTGCCGTAATATCGTCGCTGTTGCTGCTGAACTACAGGAACTTCAATTCCCATTTCATCATTAAGTTTATGGACAGTCTGTTCTGTTTGTCGGAGAATTCTTCCGAAATTGTCAACTCTATCCTGGGAAACTAATGAGATAGCCTTGCCAGTTGCACCGGCCCTGGCAGTTCTTCCGATTCTATGGAAGTAAATCAATGGATCTTCAGGAATGTCATAATTAATCACATGACCTACTGCTGGAACATCTATTCCTCTTGCTGCTATATCGGTAGCAACTAGAATGTCTTCATTTCCATTCTTGAACCTATACATAGCGATATCTCTCTGTTTTTGCGAAAGATCACCATGAATCGTTATTGCTCTGAATCCTTCCTGCTTCAAATCGTTTGCAAGTCTCTGTGTCCTCTGTTTTGTTGCAGCAAAAACTATAGTCTGTTTTTTGTCTCTATTTTTTATGAAGTTACACAGGTGCTTAAATTTCTCCCTCTCATGAACAATCAAATAAGACTGAGCTATAGTATCAAGGCTAAGTTCCTCTTCGTTTAGTCTGATTTCTTTAGGTTCTTTCATATACTCTTGTGCTAATCTTAAAATCTCCGGTGGCATGGTTGCCGAGAAAAGACATGTCTGCCTATTTTCAGTCACGTAAAACAAAATGAATTTAATGTCTTCAATGAAGCCCATGTCCAACATCCTATCTGCTTCATCAAGAACAACAAATCTTACGTCATCAAGCTGGATAGAACCTCGTTTTAAATGATCAATAAGCCTACCGGGTGTTGCAACCACGATTTGGACTCCCCTTCTTAGTAGATCATGCTGAAGTCCAATGCTTTGCCCACCATATATGGAAACGCTTCTAAGACCTGTGTATCGTACAAATTTACTGATCTCATTTGTCACTTGTACTGCTAGCTCTCTTGTCGGTACGAGTATAAGCGCCTGTATTGGACCATTGCGCTTAATCTTGGTTAAAATCGGCAAGGAAAAAGCCGCAGTCTTGCCTGTCCCTGTATGAGCCTGACCTATGACATCTAGACCTTTTAAAATAAGCGGTATAGCTGCTTCTTGTATAGGAAAAGGCGTATCAAATTTATTTTCTTTGAGCGCTTTAAGTATTTCAGCACTCATTCCTAACTCCTGAAATGTAGTTGTCAATTTATTTTCTCGTTTTTGGATGTTACAAAAGGCACGGAATATATGAAAAGTAATGTTCTTCTACTTACTTAACAACTCAGCCGTAAGTCCTTTGATAACTATTCACAATACACAGATATAAATATGCTGTGACTTGGTTTTCTGTCAAATCTCAGTTGAAATAAACCTGTAAGAATTCGGTTGAAGACGGGAAACGTAACAACAAACAAACGGACGGGTTCCTTTGAAACATCAGCTCATACTAGAGGGGTGTTGATCTCTAACAAAATTATGAGGTGTGCGAACTACATGAGACGCCGCTTGAAGAGTGTTTGTCTATATTGCTACTTAGAGGCTCCGAATTGGCTTGGTTTGACCGTCGATTTGACCCGAACGTGAATTTCGGGCCCCATGTAGCCTGCCGTTTCATGAGCAGCTAAGTGAGGTTGTGATCGATAACAACGATGTCGAACAGGGTTCCATTCCTCATCCTTCTGGCTGATTTGAGATCATTAAGGTAGTTTTCATCATCGTCATTATTCAATCGAGGGAAGTACTCAAATCAGCAACCAGATAACGATAATTTACTCCCTTCAAATTATATATTAGATATTTTACCTAGGCCTTCTGCGTTTGATTATTACTATTGAGTTCTTTTAAGCGAATATATAGATCTTTCAGTTAGATTGATCGATAGTGAGTGAGTCTTGAATAATTTTATTCAATTTATTGTATATTAATTTAAATGTCTACGTTAGTTATCCTCGTTTATTTCGGTTTATAGATATAGCATGAGATTCGTCAACTCAAATATATCTAGCTGTGATTAAAATGACGAAACGAATATCAAAAATATTTCAGTGGCTATCATCGCCATTTTGGCTTTGAATTTGCTCTCATCCTCTATTTCAGATATTGTTCCTATTCAAAAAGCTAAGGCAATAACACAGATAGATAGTATTAGTCAATATTATCTGAAACAGCTCAACCAACAGCGACAAGAGTGCATAGGCACTTTCACTTGCGTGGACAATTTCTTTATTGTATTAAATCCCTCCAAAAATGACACGACTTTAAAAATAGCAAAGTTGGAATCCAAAATTTACAATACTGATAATGTGCCGTTTGAATTGCCTTTCCCGTGATCCGGAGTCCAGTGACTCTTTGTCCAGAGATGTGCATTGTGCTATGATGTGGTTGCTGATATCATTCTGAGTTTTGGACATAGTACCTTTCAGCCTTCAATCACTCTTACTCTAGGATCTTTGTTATTTCCAATATCATAACCTGCTTCCCTCAAATACTTTAAGGTCAATTTATATACCAACTCATCATGATCAGTAAATTCTAGGATTTTATTCCAAGAAACTTCTCCTGCTTCGCTTTTAGCTATCTCCTGAGTCACTTGAAAAGTAACTCTCCTTGCTTCTGATTTGCAATATTCAAATGTTTTTCCATTCTTGTATGCACGAGTTTTAGAATCACAATTAATTGGATGGTTCAATGCAGCAAGTACTTAGGACTATGATGCTAATTTAGCTTTACGACTGCAAGCGTTCTAGGAAAAGACATCATCAAACGGACCACTAGAATACTCGTAGGGGAGAGATATGATCGATCCTTCTTGACTAGGATCGGATAGGGACAGGGACACCTTAGGAAGCCAAGAGATCACCTAGAACAGATAAGTCAAGAACATCCCATGTATGGAATAAGAGTATAAACTGGGTTGTACTAGTTGTACATTTCTCAGCAAAAAAAATTTGGGGCAATATTCTAGAGTCACGATTGCTTTAGAGTTAAACAATCCGATGCTTATAGACCGATCGTAGGTTTACCTCCCTAGATAACAAATAATTAAAAAAGCACAGCTATCTTATCTCAGTAAAACCCTCAGCTGACTCACCTTTAAATCGTTCTAGTTTTGTATAAGTTGCATTTAAGCTAACTTCGTGTCCATCGAAACTCTCAACGATGTGTTTAGGAATTCTATAATGTGTCCTTGCTCCTTCAGTCGAAATCAGAACGGCGGTGTCATCAACTGCATCAACGCTTCCGATAAGATGTCCGTCCTTGGCTCTAACAGTTTTGTGAATTATTGACTGCCAATTTTCTACAGCTGTCATTTATGAGAATAGAGGATAGTCCAACTATATAAGAAGCGTATGCTATTTTTTGTAAAACAAGCCTTAGCTTATCGGAGATGAAACCCCCACGATATTTTATACAAGGACCTCACACCTAAAATGATCAAACCCAATAAAACACATAAAAAATATCGAGCAGATTTCAATTTCGTAAGTTACCTATCGAGTATAGACTATCTTCTATCTTTTACGAACTCTGCAATTCTTCGGTCCGTTCTCGGTGAGCACGGTCAAAGCTCCAACCATTTGGTGCTTTATTTAATAATTATCGGTATACTAGGAAGGATTCAACACTGCATTTCTTTCAATGCCAAGGTACAATAAACATTAAGTGCACAAAACGAATCAACTCTTGTAACTTTGCTTTGCCATGAGAGCGTGGAAACACTGTCACTGACATGTCGTAAGCGATACAATTGAAATGTATCAGATAATTCAAAACAGGATGCTATTCTTGTCTCGATCTGCATAATTTACTAATGATTTAACAAATGATATAATAGCTAAATCCATCTCATTCTGCGGAAGAGTACGAACATCTTTCTTCTCTTAAATTTACCTTCTAGGTCTAAGATATTTATGTAAATCACAAGAGTAACTAATATTAAACCAGCTCCAATCAAAATAATTATATCATGAAAGAAGTTCAGTATGAAATTCACCTTGTTCTAGAAGAAGACAGATACAATAAGCTTTTAGAGATATGTAGAACGTATAAAGAACAGCAAGGTAAAGATATAACACCGAAAGAGTACATATTAATGCTTATAGATTCTGCTCTTGGAAACAAGTAGGAATAGGTAGGATAAGGATAAAGAATTTTCTGTTGTCTACTAAGTAATTCTGCAGCTATTCCACAATCCGTGTGCGAGGTGACAAAAAAAGATGGTCAACCGCAGTATGGACCTTTCCCTTTCTCTCTAATTGAAAGGAGGTATTCCTATAGGTTGTGGCTATCGTCTACGTTGGGATAGAAAACAGATATAACAAGTGAATTGAACTGGTAACACACAAGGGAGAAATGTAGAGAATGACAGCCATAAAAATAGGAGATAGAATTAAGCTGGTTAGCACAGACAATCCATATACGAGATTAAAGCCCGGTGATTCTGGCGTAGTTTGGGAGATTACGACATTCGAGCTGAGCGATGAGGAAACCAAGCAAATCTGGGTTCATTGGGATAATGGTGACAGTCTTGCCCTCATCGAAGGTAAAGACAAGTGGGATATCATAATGGGTGAGTCTAAATAAGTGGAAACCATAATTGTTGCAAAAGCGATCTTTTATAACAGCATTTAGAAAATGATGTTAGTCAAAGGCGTGTGCAGCTGATGATATTGGGTCTCCAGAAGTTGCCAGCAAGAGGGAAGACGATTATCGCACCTTCTTTTAACACTATATCATTGCGTATTTTGCTGTGCTTTTTTCATACAAATAGGGATAGAAGACGAAGTCTCTAGTTCTACTAATTTAATTCCAACTTCGAAACTGTCAATTCGTTAGGATTTCTATTCTTGAATCAATTTAAGAATAGCATCTATCGTCTTTCCGTGGTCAAGGTGAACCTCAGTTGTTATCAATAGGAGATGATCATTGTCTAAAGGTACTGTGATTCGCTTGATATTTTCGTATTCTGCCATTGCATACTTTCCTCGTCCAATTTTGGATGCAAGGGTGTAGCGTAAACCCCACCTAGCCAGTGCTTGCAAATTTGATCTTCTCGTTTCATCTCTAGAGAGCAAATCCGTTACACCTTCCCGTTGTCCGCCGTACAGAATCTCACCAGTATCGTCACATACACCAGCAAATCGAACCCCCGGATCAAGTGCCATAACTTGTTGACATAGTTTTGAATAATCCATGAACATAAGATTATTAGGTGCGATTCTAATAAGCGTTTAATCCTGGAACATCCAACATATCTTTTAAGTATTTTAAAGTCAAACTCAATAATAATAAAAGGATATCTCGAATTCACCTTGCCCCATTCCGCGAGGTCCCCATCTGGGAGAATCTGTATTCCATAGCAAACGCGGAAGGGAGGTCAAGAGCAGCTGTTATTACCCAACTGTAAATTGATAGCTTGTTTCTAAATTTTTGGACTATCTGCCAGCTTCCATGGATAGCTGCCAATATATTACTTCTTTGCGTTGATTATAACAAAAAAGTTTGGTATCTTTGTATCCCATGTCAAAAATATAAATTGCTTAGATTTAATAGTACATGACACTACGATATTATTAGAACTAAATTGGGCCTTACAAACCGCATTACAACTTTGGTAAAGCAGAAGGTAGATATTCTTCTTAATAGATTTGAAGATCCTAGAGAAGGGCTAGATTATTCTTATACCAAGCAGGTAGAACTATTAAACAAGTTAAAACGAGGTATAGCAGAGGTAATCACTGGCAAAAAGCAGCTCGAAATGCAAAAAACCAAACTTTGGGAAAATATTCGTAATCTTGAGGAACAAGCACACCGCGCAATTGACCAAAATAGAGAAGATCTGGCAAAGCTGGCATTAGAACGGAAGAACGCAAACATGTTACAGTTACAGCAGCTAGATAAACGGATTACAGAGATGAAGACAGAGCAGGATAAGCTTGAACAAACAGAGAAACGACTGGCTACAAAAGTCGAAGAATTTAGATCACAGAAGGAGGTCATAAAAGCCCAATATTCTGCAGCCGATGCACAAGTACGAATCAAGGAGAGTGTGACAGGCATCTCAGAAGAAATGGCTGACGTAGGTATGGCAATGAGCCGAGCAGAAGATAAAACAGATAAAATGAAAGCTAAAGCGCAAGCCTTGGACGAGATGATGGATTCGGGCGTTCTTACTGATTACGCTTCGAGTAAGAGTGACGACATGCTTGAAAGCGAGCTTGAAAAAGTTAGCGTAGCAGCATCAGTTGAAGAAGAATTAGCAAAGTTAAAAGCAGAGCGTGCAAAAGAGAAGAAAAAATCTTCATCTGAACAGCAGCAAGAGAAAGAAGAGCAGGTACAAGAACGAGAAGTTCAGGCGTAGGAATAGAATAAACGAAAAATTCAAGCAAGCGATAAAAGATGACAGTAGGGATCGGTTTGGTGTTAACCTTTTGTGGATGAATTCAGTACGATAAAAATGATAAACATACGGGGAGATAAATTTATTTAAATTGTCGAGAACCGGAAAGGTCTGTTGGTAAATAAGTTGTCACATGAGATAAAGAATAAATGGTAGCAGGAAAGATAGAAGCCTCTTTCACACTTGTCTTGTAGATATCCCCAAATCCTTCGAGATAGAAAATATCGTACCGACAACGCTCCATAATTAGAGGATCCTCACAGTCAAGAAATCTTCACGACTCCTCTTAGTCAAGGACATTTACGACTGATATTAGTCAACAACACCGTGAAAAGAAGATCAGTCCTTGCTCAGTTCCCGCTTGCTAGAAGGTCTGACTAGGTGTAAATTAACCCAACCATATATTTTCGGCATCGAATTGCTTCGATCCCCGGTACTCTGCATTGAGCATTCTGATGCATTTCCCTACACGTTTCAAAAACTTGTTGCCAGCGTCTCGTGCGAAGTAGGCGATGAAGCCGCATATTATCAATCCAGTCGTCAATACTGTATCTATCACTATTTTGAACTGTTTGTAATAAACCAGATTTTGTCAATTTGTTGGCTAATATCAATCATGAGTGCTTTGATAGTAGCTCTAGTGAATAAACACTAAGCTGTTTGTCATGATGTTTGTTAGTAAACCCGTTAAGAATTGTCGTGTTCGGAGGTATTCAGTAAAACGCAGCGGATCGTTAATGGGTAGTAAAAAAATAAAAATCCAACTTGAGGATGATGATGGTGGAAAATATGATCTTGCGTTACAAGGGAACATATCAAAGACAAAGATTATTAAATTGATTGAGGTTCTGGATCTTTTAGAAATAGAGGGAAAGCATCCCGAATTTGAAAATAACGCACAGGTTAGAGACAAGGGCGACTTCACCTCGCTAGGTTCAAAGATATGGAATCTCGCAGAACAGAAGTTCCCATACACTGCCTTCACTTCATCGGATATTCTAGAACTCTACGAGGATGAGTTTCAGAAACCAATAAGACTTAGTGCAATTGCAACATATCTTTCTAGGTATTCCGAAAGGGGTAAACTATCCAAAAGCAAGAAAGGGAAGGAATGGTTGTACAAGATAGTTAAAAAGCAACCAACGGGGGAACAACGAACGGATCAGGCTTACGAATTGCCATGTCGACCATCTCTTGAATTCTCTAACTGATGTAAACACAACAGGGATTAGAACCATCAACAAATCCGCTTTATTTTGGATTCATTCAGAATGCCTTAGCGCAAAGTTCTCGCTTTTTTTTACAAATGCTTGCCAGTTTATTCCAGCATCTCAATTTATTACTAGCAGATCATAATAAACTTCGTTCCATTCGGTCCATCGTTTACGACATAAGTGTATTAAAAAATAGAACGGCTATCGAGTACGTCCGCTCACCTATCTTTTGAAAGCCCCTTTTTCAGGTCATCATAGTTCATTACCGGATGCACTTCCACTTTGGCGTTCATCCCCTGGAATAATGGCTCCAATAAAGCAGGTATCTGGTCATTGCTTTCGATATTAACTATAAAGCCCATGGTCCTATCCCCATCAGCCGCAAAGAAGTGAGCCGATTCAGGCTTGGCCTTGCTCATGTAGTCTTCAAGATTCTTTAGAAAGTTTGGATCCTGTATCATTTTGTTTCCGGCTTCTGTAGGAATTTTGGCTCGAATTAAAAATCTCATTGTCAAACAAAAGTCGGCTGCATTTAAAAAGATTGCTCCCTCCTAGGACATACTTGACGTACATAATTCAAGTGGGTCATTCAATTATTTTAGATGTTTCAGTAAGCACTCTGCCTTAGATCAAAATTCCACCGTTTATCCAAGACTTTCATGATAATAGAAACATGTTGTTTTCAATGGAAACGATTAGTACGAATTCGATGATGCTGCTAATGACCGGACTGACGGCAGGCAGCTGTTCATAGCGAACTTGAGAAATCTTGGAGGATTTAACAATCTTTCTCACAATGTTCCCGAATTAAGATCTCTTTCTAACGCTTCAACTTCTCTAGTTGGATCCAAATCAACTATATGATATTTGAATACAAGCATCTTCAACAGATTCCTTATCTCTTAATACATCTTCGTGCGTTCCATACATGGCAAATTCGTTAAATTGTTCTTTAGGTATTCCACTAAGTGTTGTAATCTTTTTCTCGCTGTTAGTGTCGATGTCGATCGACTGTTATTGTTGTTATCGTCGATTACTACAATACCAAGTTTCGTATAAAGAATAGAATCATAATCTCTACCTATGCCCCATCATTTTTCTTTTTACTGTTCCAGCAGATCCAAATAGATTCCATGCGTCGGCATACTTTGCTACGGTCTTAAAATTTGCCGTTCAACGTTCCC
>DASSIM010000026.1:0-7315 GCA_035691865.1 Candidatus Nitrosopolaris sp.
AGTGTAAATTGGTAAAAATTTTATAAGTTCCAGTATCTGACCTGATTTTCTGAAAAACCTTAATAGGACATATTGAGAACCAATCCTATGCCCACTAACACGGTGGTTCTTGGAGTTGCATGCTTCTTAAGTGTCGTAGTAATTTTGAGTTTATATTCTATACCTGCAGTATCTGCGAGAATTTCAAGAGGG
Organism: Candidatus Nitrosopolaris sp.; assembly: GCA_035691865.1. Taxonomy (GTDB): domain Archaea; phylum Thermoproteota; class Nitrososphaeria; order Nitrososphaerales; family Nitrososphaeraceae; genus Nitrosopolaris. Next base: position 193 of record DASSIM010000026.1, read on the forward strand.
CCAATTTCATGCACACCTCATGGAGTTGGAGCTCCTGGACCTCAGGTCCTGTGTTGCCAAACGGAGACGGACAGTGCGACAGGTATATCAATTAATTGGTGTACTTTATGCGATGACACAGAACCGCCTAGCAACTGCGGGCCGCGTTTTCAGGCACATGGAGGAGGTAACCCAACGGTAGGGCCGACTCAACCAGGAACCGGGTTTCCTAACACTGGGGCAATACCTAACGGACAAACTGGCCAGCCTGGTCACTTAGGAACTGCGCTTCCTTCTTCAGGTAACAATACAGGTACACTACCAGTAAACAATAACACCGGTACACTTCCCCCTGGAAGCATAATCAAGGTTCCTCCAGGTACAATAGGGAGCGCTACAAACCCTCCTCCTACAAATAATAACACTGGCAATCCTATTGCGATGAAGTCTACCGACAATCCCCCTGGATGCAGTAAAAAAGTCCCTATCCCTCCAAACTGTACCCTGAATCCTTTCAACAATTCCGCTGCAAACAAAGCAGAGCAAACACAACAAACAACAGGGCATCATGTTAAAGGGAGCACAGATGCATCAACGTCAACTGGCGGTAATAGTACTGGTCATTGACATTGCATCGTTAAGACTGATTTTGGACTGAGCAATGCAAATTTGTTATATATTATTCATTTAAACATTCATAAAGTTCAGTCGCTCTTGCGATAGATTAGTATCGTAACCTAAATTCTGATGCACAGAAGACAGTTGAATTATTCAATAAGAAGGAAAAATATAATAGGTCACGTATCTTTTCTTTGTGTTTTCGACTGAGGTATCAACTGACACTTTGCGAAATGTTTGCAACTTTAGGTTCTGATTTATGAAACTTCCCAGGATACCCAGCATAAATCCTAAAACGGCGAGTACTGCGCTTATTGGTACAGCAACAGTAATCAAAGGACCAAAATCTTGCTGACACTGCGAAGATAGCTGTGGTGAAACTAGTTGTCCCGCTTATCCTAACAAGGTTTGACATATTGCACGTCCTTGTTGTACCTGCGGCAGTAAACTACTCATATCCATTTTTCATTTATTCACCTGTTATAGGAATAAATTTGATAGTCATTTCTTAGTGAGTTGGTTAGATTCTTATTACTAACTGGCCAGTGGATTACTATATTACTTAAGTAGTGTATTGTATTAGAAGTCTACAGAGAATAATACATGGCATCTTCATTATCTTCATCCGACCAGAAGGTTGCTGTTGTTACAGGCAGCTCAAGCGGGATTGGATTTGAAACATCATTAACATTGGCAAGAAACGGATTCCTGACATACGCTACGATGCGTAATCTCAGTAAAAGCGGGAATATAAAATCAGTTGCAGACAAGGAAAAATTGCCATTAAAGATAGTACACCTAGATGTTACCGATGAGTGGTCCGTTAAAAATGCGATGCAATCAATGATAGCTGAAGCTAACAGAATTGATGTATTGGTGAATAATGCGGGTTACGCACTCAATGGTGCATTTGAAGACCTTTCAATAGAAGAGCTAAAGGCCCAGTATGAAACCAATCTTTTTGGTGTTGCTAGAGTAACCCAAGCGGCCCTTCCCGTCATGAGAAAACAGAAATCAGGCATCATTGTAAATATCAGTTCTGGTGTAGTAACCATAGGTGGCTTTCCTGGAGGATCCGCTTATGTAAGTACGAAATATGCAATTGAAGGTTTGAGTAAATCTATGGCATATGAATTGGAACCGTTTGGAATTAAAGTGGTCTTAATAGAGCCTGGAGTTATTAAAACAAACTTTTTTAACGGTGTAGTTGCTGCCAAGAAATCTCAAGATCCGAATTCTCCATATTCACAAATTATGCAAAAAACGGCTGCGAGGTTTGAACCTATGCTAAAGGATGGCTCTTCTGCTGATGTTGTAGCAAAGGTAGTGCTTAATGCTGTTACAAGTAAAACTCCTAGTTCCAAATATTTGGCTGGAAAGGATATAGAAACGTTGATGGAATCCAAAAGAAGTATGTCTGATGAAGAGTTCACTAAGATGATGACACAAAATTTCATGCAGTAGAGCATCGTGGAAAAAATGGGAGTCTTCAATTTATGTTAGAAGGAATGATCATATTCTGAAAACGTTATACAATTCATAGGGTTGCATAGGTATGAAGTTTATTATTTTGACGATGGGACTCTCAGTCCTTGTTGGAGATAAAAGGATGAGGCAAATACAACTTAATAGAGTCACGGTATAAGCTGTATATGAATCGTAATGCGGCTAAGATGTATTTGGATGACACCAGAATCGGCATCAAGTCACCATAATGCTAGAAAGATAAAAAAAGTAGAGTTATGATGGTTGGCTGAGTTAGCAGTGGCCGCCAGTGACCGGTGCGATTGCCACCAAATTTGGATGGTATGATAAACATTACCTACTAAGTAGATATTCACTACCAATCTTTAATACCTCATGCTATCTCCGCTCATACCAAGATGTACTGAGGCAGCGTGCCCCTTAGCCACTTGTATGTCCAGAAAAGGTTCTAGGTTCCAAGAACGATTCTAAGACGACGAGAGATTGCAGATAATATTTCATACTTTGTCTATAAATCTAAAAATTTATTCAACGCTAGATAAATGAGAACTTAAATATTATTGTATTAATTAGAAGTTTGTGCTTAAACTTGCATTATCTCGAAATAATGCTATATTATTAATTGTAATCATAGTTATTGCGACTTCGCTCTCAATTTTATCCTACCAGTATTTTGCAGTTACTTCTAATCAAGTTGTTCAGATCGCTTCAGATGATATAAGGTCAAATGCCATAACTGAAGCAAATGATATCTCTCATTCATTAGAAAATAAAGTGAATTCTGTTACCAGTAATCTGTATATTCTTGCCCATTCGCCATCAGTTCTATCTCATGAATATGAAAGAGCACGAAATATCATCAATGCTGCGGAAGATTCCACAAATCACTTAACAGATTTCTATATGTGGCTTGATGAAAACGGGAAAATAGTATGGATTAGCAATATCAACCAAACTAGTTACCAAAAATACAAGGGATTCGACTTAAGCTATCGACCCTATTTTATTGTCGCCAGAAATACGCATACCCCATATTACAGTAGTGCGATAGAATCAAATGACAACATTCCTAGATTATATATATCCTATCCATTAATCAATAGTACCAAAACCATGAGTAATACTAGTAGTACAATAGCGGCGGAAAGATTTAACGGTGTCATGGTTGCCGGGATTACGACAAATACTGTGGGTAATTTATTGAAGAATCAACTACTTCCACAATCCAAAAGTAGCTTAGGACTTCTCGACAAGAAGGGGATCATTCTTTATAGTGATAACTCTTCATATATCGGCAAATATATTCTTGGAGATGAATTTCAACACATACTATCAGGTATAATTTCACCGAATTCAAAGATTTTATTAAATGACCTTTTCAAAAGATCATTGCTAGGGAGTAGTGGTTCAGGAGATATCATCCTTGGACATGGTGGATTATATACAATAGCTTATCAACCTGTCAAGATTGATGGTAATTATTTTTTGACATCATATATTTTAGCTCCACATTACCTAGCAACTAATGTTGGTAATTTAGTTAACCAACAAGAAAAGTTTAGTATATTTATAATGATAATAATTGCAGTTGTCGCCTCAGCAGTTGCATTTTTCGTTCTCTCATGGAATAAAAGATTGAATTTAATTATAAACTCAAGGACACAAGAATTGAGAAGATCAAATGACTCGCTTACTGATTCAAATAAACAGCTTGCGATAGTTAATGAAGAATTAAAGAATCATGATAAGCTGCAAAAAGAGTTTATCAATATCGCTGCTCATGAATTACGTACTCCCATACAACCAATACTTAGCTTAACAGAAGTCCTGAAGTCTAAAATAAAGGATACCGGACAACTTGAAATGCTAGATGCTGTTATCAGAAATGCAAAGAGGTTACGACGACTTGCTGAAAATATTTTGGATATCACTAAAATTGAAGGCAAGTCATTGCAGCTAGAGAAGGAACAATTCAATCTACACGAGGTAATTCTAAATGTTGTGCAAGACTATAGAAGTCAACAGAGTGAAAACCGTACGCTAGATATACAAGTATTGTCTGATGAACCTAACAAAGCAATTGTCATATATGCGGACAAAAGTAGAATAGCTCAAGTTATTTCCAATCTCTTAAGTAATGCTATTAAATTTACTAAACGAGGAACGGTGTTAATTACGGCAGAAAAAAGGAAAGATAGCAAAGAAGTGATTGTCAGTATGAAAGATACAGGATCTGGTCTAGACCCAGAAATACTACCTAGACTATTTTCAAAATTTGCAACAAAATCATCTAAAGGAACTGGATTAGGATTGTTTATTTCTAAGAGGATCGTAGAAACTCATGGTGGCAAAATGTGGGCTGAGAATAACAATGATGGAAAAGGCGCTACCTTTTACTTTAGCTTGCCAATACTGCTAGCAACCTCCCATCCTGAACAATAGTTGATACTATGCCCGCTTGGACAAGGGGTTCCGGGGGTGTTTTTGCGGTTTGATATCCCAAACCATAACAAGAAGGATATCCAGATGTATCGCAATGTGCAGCTTCGGCTTGCAAGGGCGTTCTGGAGTGTATCTTGTTCTAGTTTAGGAACCCAAGTTGGAGCTATTGGCTTGACAGCAACAATAATAACAACAACCAAGTACACATCACAACATCTTGTTCTTACTCAATTTTATAAAAGCATAAAAAATAAATAATGAAAGGAAAATGGCAAACGATGTTGAATTGGGTAAATAATAATGACTTGCAAGGGTATTTGTATAAGACATAAAGCACCGAGGCCAGTAATTGGCAATCGTTATTCTACTGGACAGAAACGATGTCAAGTATGTGAGATCTTCATAAAGTGGGATGGATTATGGTGTCCATGCTGCGGCTTTAGGTTAAGAATGAAGTCACGCAGTACTGCCTATAGAAACAAAATGAAGATTAGAAAGAAGATAGCAGATTATCAATTATCATTACACCAAAAAAAGACATGAAAGTCGATGTACTGCCCTCAGGTCCGACAAGATGTGATAGGGGCAGTCAGAGAAGAAGCGAGGGTTTACATACATCCATTTCCAAGTAGTCTGTTTCATGTTTCCCTCCACATCAATCTCGGCTTCAAATACTCCAACATTGTTAAGATCACCGGTGATTTCGTCCTATAGAAATGCGTACCACGCAACTTTACACTTTTTGAGGCATAACGTCCTAACGCTTCGGCTGTAATCATTCTCCAGCCATTATTGCTCCATGTCCTTCATGAAGAACCCCAGCAGATGATGGTCTGCTGACAAACGTTAGCGTTTCCTTTGTCGATATCCCTCTATGACCCGGTGAACGATAGACTTGTTCGAACCATATAGAAAGGAAAGATATGATATTGATTTATCGGGGAATCGGAGCTTCAGTTAAGAGGTTGTAGAGATACCAAAGGTGTCGACATGTTATGGAAAAGATCAAAGCACGGATTGATACTGATTAGTTAGAATCTGAAAGGGACCGTCAATCCCATTGCAAGATAGATCGCCAATGACCTCAACTCTATAACAACAACAAAATAATACAACATACTTATTCAATATCACAAACGAAAATCTATTTAGTGACAGATTCCCAGATTGCAAAACTGAATCAAGACTCTCCCACCTGTTCGACGGTATGAGACGAATTACTGCGGAGGTTGAATCTCTCTTACACTCAGGTCCTTAAAGTCCATATTATCTATATTATCCCATCTGAAATGGGCAATAGGTCCACCCCAGGTTATTATGGTAGTTGGCGTTCCACCACAGTTTGGACTTCCCCCTCCCCAGCTTCCAACATCCTTAAATTGTAGTACTCTATGCCAATTGTTTCCAAAGGAATTGATGTTATCTGATTTATCATCCAACCACTGCTCCAGTTCTACTGAACCATTGGCGAACGTGTAGAACACTGCTTTAAAACCAACCCATTTACCTTGTAAGATGCCTGTTGCCCCAGAAATCTCTGGATCGTTTGTTGTATAGCCGGCTGTATGCTCTAACTCTTTTTCAAATTTTACTCTTCCAGTCTCATACGTGTTTGAATGGTACGCTGTGCCCTCACAAGGTACAGTAGAAGAATGTGTGCCACCACGTGCCAGTAATTCTATATGAGCCGCACCGTTTGTAGTTGAAGTAGTAAAGTGATTCACCTTCATGTATCCAGTCATTTCCACATTCTTCCAGTCATTAGGTGATTGCATGTAACCCTTTTGTGCTAGAACCTTTTGATCATATGTAGTGATCAAATTTTGATGATAACCTGAAGAAGTATAAACCTGCAGTCGGACCGAGCTTGATGTGACCTCATACGATCCGTCTGCATTTTTGGTCAATGTAACTCCGTTTGGATTAAATTGTGGATCATTTGTGGGATTTTGCATATTGAAATACCACTGCTCTCCATTCGCCTTTGTGGGATAGAGTTCCTTAATTCCGAATTTATCTAGAGTACCAGAACTGACTGCTGGCAATTGGGAATTATGATATAGCGCATGATCACCTTCTATTACGAAGAGTTCTAATCTGCTGTCAGCATTCTTGGCTACCACAGGATTACTAATTACAAAGCCGCCTAAACTAGCATACTGGGTCCAAGTACTGCTGCCAGGTGTTATCTGAAACTTGTACAATATAGAATTATTAGCGCCCACGACAAAGACCTGCAGTTGGCCTTGAGAATTCAAAGCTGCTACCGCGCTGGTATTACCAAGTATGCTGCCCCCCAAAGAAGCGTACCCAGACCAGCTATTACTACTGCTGGGTGCTAGCTGAAAAATATGGTACAATGCATGATCACTTTGTATTACAAAGACTTCTAACCTACCGTCAGAGTTTGAAGTTAAAGCTGGATCACTAATTATATTACCTCCTAAAGAACGATATCCAGACCAGCTATTACTACTGCTGGCTGCCAGCTGAAAAATATGGTACAATGCATGATCACTCCCAATCACAAAGACTTCTAACCTACCGTCAGAGTTTTGTCCCGCTACTGGATTGCTTATTATATAGCCACCCAAACTAG
>DASSIM010000027.1:0-40717 GCA_035691865.1 Candidatus Nitrosopolaris sp.
GGGTACTGACGAACTCCGGAGAGACCTCTCGATCGGTATCTTGTGGGGAGCTCCGGTTGCCCTGTTTATAGGATTGACCGTTTCGTTAGCTTCCGTTTTAATCGGATTGATTTATGGCATCGTCGCTGGCTACAAGGGAAAAAGAACCGATGAGGGACTAATGCGAATAAACGACTTATTCTACTCATTGCCTGCTTTACCTATTTTAGTTATCTTGTCGGTATCAATTGGCAGAAGTATATTTCTCATTGCGGGTTTCCTTGTCATTTTCGGATGGGTAGGAACTGCAAAAATTAGCAGAAGTCTAGCTTTACAATTAAAAAACTTTCAATATATAGAAGCTGCAAAATTAATGGGCCAATCCGATATTAAAATTATATTGAAGCACATTATACCACAACTTCTGCCGCTTACGCTAGCCAGCATCGCGATCGCAGTTCCAAGTGCAATACTGGCAGAGGCAGCACTAAGTTTCTTAGGATTAGGTGACCCATCAATCCCAACTTGGGGTCAGATTCTCCATCAAGCCAATTCTGCACAAGCCGCGGCTCGTGGCTTATGGTGGTGGATAATTCCACCAGGGTTGATGATTGCACTCACGGGTTTGGCATTTGCACTCATAGGTAATGCAATTGAATCCATAATAAACATCAAGGACAAATAGCCAAGTAGCCATAGAAGATGAAGAAATAATATATGAGGCTAAAATGTGACTCTCTAGCGGAATATGCAGGTGGACTGGGCATTTTCTATTATTAACACGATCAATCTGTCCATACTAATTATGTCCCAAGAGAATTTGGGACTTTTAGTGTGTTTGTCATGTATCTTGTCGTGCTAGGCATCACCCATTCGAAAATTTTGGTTCAGGAACCCCCTTATTTCGGATTCTTGTCATCTAATGTCTCAACAATCTCTAAATCCATGACTCTTCCATTTCTATCGAATGCGCCTATTGTGCTATATTCATAAGGATAACATATGATAATGGATACAACGCCATAATAATTATTCAAATCTTCGAGTGAAGGTCTATTAGAACCGCCTGGGTGGGAGTGCGCTGTCCCTACATAAGAGAGATCAAAAGGCAAATCATAGGTAGGGAAACCAGAATAGTAAGGTCCATGTGTAGAAAAGGGAGGAATGACTAATCCTTCAAGTATGATATGCTGTTTCTTACTCTTACCTTTTAAAATCAAAATTCCTTCGTTTGGGTGCCAGGACTTTGAATACGTGATTATCCCATCTGCAACCTGTTTGATCATCGTCACCTTACGGATAACTGGGTCCGGCTTCTCGCTTTTGGAGAGGAACAATATCACTAAATTAATCTGCATCTTTTATTTTAAGATTGGTCGTCTAATATATCACAACTAAAATGGATCAGCCGACTGTTCGGGTCACATTGTGAGATCAGGAGGTCACGACCTTTCCAACACATGTTAGTACCATTTGGCTACCTTTTTAATACCGAGGTACAGAAATGTATTATACGGATGACAAATCAATGTGCTCTTTTGCTGCTGGAATTGGGTCTGGCCGCATTGGATGAGAACAACAATTTAATCGTCTCTAAAAGATTCACAAATCCTGGCAAATCATTCCGTTCGATTAAATCAGGAAGGATTCCGTTGGAACTCGAAGAGATTATTCAGGCGCTTTCCCGTTTTGAATATATATCTGTGAATGATTCGAATGTAAATGACGCTCTGAGATCCGCCGGTCTTAAGAGTCAAATGATGACTCTGCAAGAACAAGATGAAATTCAAAACAAAAAGCAGATGCTGCTAATTAAGTATGGATTTACACGTGATGAAAGAGATACAATACGTGAATTAAGAAATTTTGCAATTGAATTATCGTCTTCGAAGGTAAAAGAAGAATCGCAGAAATTAGACCTACATGTGGCTCAGGCAATCAATGCTCTTGACGAGGTTGATCAAGTGCTCAACACTATAGGGACTAGGATGAGGGAGTGGTATGGTTTACACTTCCCTGAACTGGATAATTTAATTTCGAGCATAACTACGTATGCAGAAATTGTAAAAAAAGCTGGGTCTAGAGAAAATGTGTCTTTCGAAATTTTGAATGCTGTCGGTATTGAGGATAGAAAAGCGGATATAATAATTTCTGCTTGCAAGAGGAGCAGAGGAGGCGAGATAACTGCAGAAAATCTCGAAATTGTAAGAAAACTTGCAGAGCAAGTGATCACCCAATCCGAGCTCCGTAAGACATTGGCAGAACACGTAGAATTCATGATGGGAAGTGTGGCTCCAAACATCAAAGAGTTGTTGACGGCACCGGTTGGGGCAAGAGTAATCGCTAAAGCAGGAAGTTTAAACAAATTGGCTATCCTTCCAGCTAGTACCATTCAGGTATTGGGCGCAGAGAAGGCTTTATTCAGATCGCTTCGGACCGGAGCAAATCCTCCAAAACACGGGATCCTCTTTCAACATTCACTGATACATTCTGCGCCTAAATGGCAGCGTGGGAAAATCGCAAGGGCATTAGCCTCTAAGTTGGCAATTGCTGCGAGAATCGATCTTTATCGACCTGGTGTGAAGGATTCATCTTTATCGAATCGTCTGAATCTCCGAATCGCTGAGATTCAAGAGAAATATAAAGAACCTATTCTGCAAAAGAAAAGAACCGATAGACAAAGGGCCCATGGTCGACCCCCTTTTCAGGAAAACCCTAAACAATTTAAAAACAGAAACCCCCGAAGGAAAAAGTTCTCGAAGCGTCGATTCTAACGGAATAAGGGTAAACATCACAACATGGCTTATAATGGAGCTTGCCGAAGTATCACGGGAATAGAGTAGATCGAGGGCTATAAGGTTTGATCGAATCCAATCTTGACTCAGTTGCTTGGATAAGCATCCACGGCGAAAAACAAATTGCGACTCTGAATCTAATCAAAGGTATTGACGTTTACGGAGAGAAGCTGGTCAAATACGATGGACAGGAATATCGAGTCTGGGATCCATTCAGAAGTAAACTTGCAGGAGCATTAAGAAATGGTCTTACTGACCTTCCAGTTATGAATAAAAGCAAAGTACTGTACATAGGCGCATCGACCGGCACGACTGTAAGCCATATCTCGGATATTGTTGGAATTAATGGTATAATCTTCGCGGTGGAATCCTCTTCAAGAGTTGGGAGAGATCTTTTAGAAAATCTAGTATCTAAACGAGACAACATTGTGCCCATACTTGAGGATGCCCGGAAACCTCGATCTTATTTTTCTGTTTTCGGCGCAGTGGATGTAGTCTACTGTGATATCGCCCAGCCTGACCAAACTGAAATTGCTCTGGCGAATTGTGTTGTTTACCTCAAACCTTACGGTATATTGCTGTTGGTGGTCAAAACAAGGAGCATCAATGTACTTCTGAATCCCAAAACTGTTATTAATCAAGAGGCAAAGAAACTGCAAAATAATAGGTTCAGTATTAAGCAAATTATAAATTTAGAACCTTTCGATAGAGATCATGCATTAATACGCGCAATTTATCAGCCTCAATAGGCAGATGCGTTCTCGCTTTCAAGCATACTTCTTAAAGGTCTCCACGATTTTCTGGCAAAATGGGGAGCAGACTTGTATTGGGTCACCCATTTTTTGATAAAAAACATGGTTTTCTTGTCTGAGGGGTAACCGCTTCCGATGTCATGATAAATGTCACGAATTCTTTGAATTTCATAATCACGAATGATTTTAGCGACGATAGATGCGGCTGAAACAGCTACATTTATACAGTCTCCGTGATGCAAACAGTGAATTCTTGGTTTTGGATTCCACAAATACTTTTTTATTGAGTTTCTGTACCGTTCTAGATTGATATCGCAAGCATCGACATAGATTCTGTCTGCATGTATATTATTGATAACTTTAGCCATTCCTATTGCTTCAAGCTCGTTTAGACCGTTAAGAAAAACATAGCTATCCACTTCATAGCTGTCGAATTTTGATATGCAAAGGGAGTTTGCCAATTCTAGAATATTTCCAAAAAAATTTTTTCGAACTATGGGGGTCAGCATCTTCGAATCTTTTATTCCCAACTTGCGCAACCTGGAGACGCAATTTTTTTCAATGCTTATGCCTGCAACGACTAAAGGTCCAATAACTGAGCCACGTCCGGCCTCATCTACTCCACCTATTAGTACATCTTCAGCAGTTCTTTGCAATAATGATTTATCCTTGTAGCGGGCTGATTTTATATCGAGCGGGGTTATTATTATTTACGACGGCTGGAGCTATCTTTTAGCCATAAATAGCGGAACGATAAATATAAGGCCCAATACTATCATGATCTCATCTGAGTTTGTAGAAATCATCGAAGGCAAGACGAAACTATTGGTCCCGGCTTCGTCGCTTTCAGGTAAAGTTCCACCAAAAGTGCCAGCTTTCTTTAACCCTTCAGCAAAATTGAACCGTGATATTTCAGTACTTGTATACAAGACATTTGTACCGGAGATAAAAAAGAATCCTAAAACCTTTGGTGATCCATTTGGAGGAATCGGAGCTAGAGCATTAAGAGTCGCAGTTGAAGTTCCTGAGATAGAACAAATTTATATCAACGATCTGAACAACGTCGCAATAGACGCAGCAAGGCAAGCTGCTCAAGTTAATTTGGTGATGAAAAAATGCACTTTTACAACACAGGACGTGGTGGGGTTTCTGACCAACCATGATTCAAGAAATTACGAGAGGTTTGCGGTCGTCGATTTAGATCCATTCGGCAGTCCATCAGCCTATATAGATTGCCTTCTAAGAGCAGTGAACAAAGGAGGGATGATCTCAATCACGGCTACAGATACGGCTGTTCTATGTGGAGTACACCCGCAAGTGTGTAAGCGCAAATACTTCGGAATGCCACTTAACAACAATTATGCACGGGAAACCGCTCTTCGGCTAATTGTATCTTTAACTGCACTAATCGCAGCAAGACTCGACCTTGTTGTGCATCCGATATTTGTCCATGCCAATCTTCATTATTTGAGAGCATACCTTACGGTGTCAGTTAGTCGCAGCGAAGCCAACTCGGTCTTTAAAGACATTGGCTACCTGCGAGACTGTATGAAGTGCGGAAATAGGAGTGCAATTGCAGAATATACTAAAGGAGAACCGTGTGAATTATGTAGCAGCACCTATAGGTTTGCCGGCTATTTGTGGATTACACGATTGTTCGACAAGAATTTTGTTAAGAAAATGAGTTATTTGTTGGGCAAAGAGGACGAGGTTAATGCTCAAATGGGGAACCTGAATAAGACTCTGCTTACATGCATCAACGAGCTTGATGATATTCCATTTTACTTCCTCTCTGATGAGATCGCCTCTAGGTTGAAGACGAACCCTAATTCATTGCAAAAGATTATTGAGCAACTACACTCGATTGGTTATAGAGCCTCTAGAACAAGTTTAGATCCTAACGGTTTTAAGACCGATGCGAGGATAGATCAGATACTGGACATTCTTAAATAAATCAATCACATATTAATCTTGATTTACCTCATTGTTTTTTCATTCACCAAAGAACTACTAAAATTTCAAAAGGACGTATAAAGGACTTGCTCCATCTTGCCTGCCGCGTCGATCTACAAGTATTGTTATTTGGAATAACGATTTGGGTAATACAATTAACATCTAGGCAGTATAGAATAAATCCAACGGAATACTTCATCGTATATCCTCAGGAAGGAGACTACAAATGACTAAACTTGAGCTTAGGAATGTTACCAAAGGGTTCGAGGAGAACAATGGAGCGAGTTCTGTGACCGCATTAGAAAATATAAATTTAAATATTGAAGAGGGACAATTCGTTTGTTTTGTGGGCCCGTCAGGGTGCGGCAAGACCACATTGCTGAACATTCTGGCAGGACTTGACAAGCCAACATCAGGCGAAGTAATTTTGAATGGACAACCGATTCGAGAAACGGGACCAGATAGAATTATGGTATTCCAAGAGAATGCGTTATTCCCTTGGCTCAAGGTGATAGACAACGTGGAATTTGGTTTGAAAATGGCCGGTGTTGAAAAGGAAAAAAGACATGCAATAGCAATTCACTTTCTTGAGATGATGCAGCTGAAAAAATTTGCAGAAGCTTTCACCTATCAACTATCTGGCGGTATGAAGCAGCGCGTAGCAATCGCTCGGGCACTCGTCACGGACCCAGAAGTGTTACTGATGGATGAGCCTTTTGCAGCTCTTGATTCCCAAACTCGAGATCTGCTTATGGTAGAATTACAACTGATCTGGGCTCGAACAAGGAAAACGATTGTTTTTGTTACACACAATATTGCCGAGTCAGTTTGCCTTGGAGACAAAGTCGTGATATTTACTAGTAGGCCTGGAACAGTCAAAAAGGAAATAGCTGTTGATTACAGGCGGCCGAGGTTAAGCGAAGATAACAATTTGTATAATTATCGGAGGAAAATTCTTGATGAACTAGCTACAGAAATAATTACAGCTCGTAAAGCTGACGATCTGATATAGTCAGAGACTTATTTGCGTAATTTTTCGAGTAGTGCCAAACCTGACCTAAAACTATTGGGTGAAGTAAGTAAAACTTCGCTTGCGAGATCTCCGGCTTTCTTAATAAAGTCAACTGCGCTATTCTGATATTCTTTCCAATCCAACCCAATCCTTTCCGCAGACAACTGATTATTGTTAGATGGTACCATAATACACGCCACTACTGGGATGTTGTGAGATCTTGAAAAATCGACGATATCGCCTAACTCAGCAAGTGTTTCGATCGATTGAGTTACGAATGCGCTTGGTTTGGCGTTAATTTTTCTGTGAATAGACGACGAACTCTTAATCTTTGCAGGGACCGTCAAATAAAAATCGATCACCGAGTTATATCTTTCGTAATTTAGCCTCTTTAACACGCTACTCGGCTTGGAGCCGAGATCAATAGATCCGTCTACAGGACCGTCTCCCATCAGAATCAGGACTCCCTTAACTCCCATCAGGATTGCATCAGACACAAATTGACATATCGAGGTGTAATTCCTATCTCGGGCTCTAACGCTGCAACTAAGAGCTAGAGGGTTACCAGTACTTTTTATTAAATTGGCCGCAGTAACGCTAGAGATACGAGGAATCCCTAGCACGGAGTCAGTCAAGTGAATTCCATCTACCAAACCGACCAACTCAGATGCACGTTTAGTAAATTTTTGAATCTCTTGATTAAGCAGGACCAAATCGAAACGCTGATCCTTTAATATTCTTGGCGGGTTTAATTCAAAAGTGATCTTCATTATGTAAGCTAATCATCGTAAACGCTAACCTACTATTAAACTCGGTCACAATTTCGACATTCGTCGTCGTTGGTTCCTACTACTGTCGGCATATTGTCGTCGGCTCCTGATCTCCTGGAGGGGCTTGTTTTCAGATATAACGTTTAATTTTGATATCTCTATTATAGGTTAATGTTGAACAAGGAAGATCTCGAATCCTATCTACGTCAGAACATATCGGAATGGCCATCACAGTTGACTTCATTACAGCCCTTTCGAATGTCTGCTGTTCTTGTGATAATCCATTACAACCAATCGTCACCTCGGATTTTGTTGACAAAGAGAAACTCGACACTCAAAACACATAAAGGAGAAATTGCATTTCCAGGAGGTGCATTTTCGAACCAAGATTTGTCATTATACGACACAGCTGCTAGAGAAACCAGGGAAGAAATCGGCCTAATCATAGAACAGAAAGATATTTTGGGCAGTTTGCAATCAGTTCGAACATTGACTTCAAATTTTATTATCATTCCTTTCGTTACCATACAAGAGAGGATTGTAGAACCTCAAATTCTGATCAATGAAGTGGAGGCATTAATTGATGCTCCACTATTTGATTTACTGAGTACGCAAAAAATTGATTCAGAGCATCAAGCTATGTCTACTAAAGACCTTTATGAATTCAGGTACGAAGACGAGGTAATTTGGGGAGCTACTGCCAGAATTTTAAAAGAGCTGCATGATTGTCTTTGGAAAGCGTGATTTCTATTGAAGAGCTGTTTGTTTTCTCTTGTTACCTGCAAAATTAATTGATTGTGGGTATGACCCTTCTAGCAAGTGTGTTTTTGAATTGCCTCAGTGGACACTTCGTGTCGACTCTCAAGTGACGGAAAAATCAGAGAAATCAATTCGTCTAGGTAATTTAAATAGTGTGCGATAAATATTCAGGTTAGTGGTGTTTGAGACATAGTGGTATCATAACTCCTAAAAATAAAGAGTTGACGTTCTCATTGGAGATATGATACTTCGAAAGTTTGAATCTCTGAATCAGTTTCGGATATCTTTGTAAGTACGTTAAGTAGGGTTCACCATTCCTTTGTCAAGAACACCTATCCACCCTTTGTAACGACTGGGTAGGGTTCCACTGATTGTTGATCGCTGTCAATAGGAGTATGAAACCTATCATCAAGAACGTAATTGGCAAAAGCGTCTAGTCTCTATGGATATGGGATAAGAAATAATGGAGTCTATTGCTATCTCTGATATACTCCTCTATCATTTGGCTTTCTAGGGTCAATTACCTTTCCTTTATTCTACTCCTCGTATATGGGTTAGCTAAGTAGGTATTGATTTATCCTGATTGCGTTCCATTATATATACTGGTTTGATCAAGTCCGCTATGTCAACCCAACATTTTGCAATCTTATCCATCGAATGAATAGAATTCAGAACTGCAATAGTTGATTTGGAATTGTTCAATTCTATTCTTGCGAGCAACTCCTTTATCGAGTCCATGATAATTCTAAATTCATTGTACATTTTTATCATCCCGATGGATTCAGATCTATTCTTTTTGGTGAAAGCAGTCACCGATTTTTCCTGCATCTTCTCTATATAACTGCCTGCTTCGCAAATTTCATCCACAATTCTAGTCCGAGAAATAGATGGGACTGTCGATGCAAACTCCCCAATATAGTCACCGGCACTTTCGAGATGATTGGCTGCAATTCTATAATCCAGAATGTCGATATTGCTCAAGTTAAGCTTGCGTGCCAATTTCTGGTCCACCATTGCGCTGCGAATTAACCTGACAAGCAAAAAGTATTGCCTATCAACCTCATCGTCCCGACTAAAAATAAGATTCTTAATACCCTCTAACTTCAGCCTTAGGCCATCCAAGGCATCTCGATACATCCCTCCGACAATTGAGTTCATTCTCCGGAGGATTTTCTCTGCATCTAGGGTGTTGGTATCAAGTAAAAACTGTATAGCAATGTTTGAATTATCCTCATCCACTATCTCCAAACCCACGAGTTTTCTCATCGTTAACTTTATGTGCTCCCGATGCTTGAACAGGATCTGGCGTTTGCCTTTGATACTAATGTCGCTGTAGCCTAGAAGGTAGGCACCGTATATTTGATTGATCAGGCTATCGATGGAGGATTCGTTATACAAGATAGTGACATCTTTTATTTGGCTATCGCTTGCTTCCGACGGAAATACCGAGATCGAAGTATCTTCATTAGTTTCAATGAACACTGTATTTCCTTTATTTAGGTGGTTAGTTCTAACCCAGTAACTGGGCAAAGAAATAAGCATGCTACTACCTATTTTTTGCAATCTCCTTGCGTACTTCAAATCAATATTTATACTAGTTTATACTAGTTAAGCATTATTTTTATATTTTATGTGCTCTATTAATGCATGTGTCAACTGTCGTTACACGACCCGTCGCTATAGCCCAGGCCTTTAGTCCAGGCCATATCACCGGTATTGTAAAAAGATCTTCTGTCCCATATCAGCACTTGCTACATCAGGGGTCTGAGGGTGCTGGGTTTTCGATCGATAGAGGAGTTACAACGACTGTTAGTCTGTTCGACGATTGCAATTCCCGTTATCAAATTTCGATCAACGGGAGAACTGTTGAGGATGCAGATGTGTCAGAATTGGTTTTGAAACAATATTTGAAATTTACTGAGCGACCATATTATATTAAAATTGAACATGACATCGAGATCCCAATCGGGTTTGGACTAGGTTCCAGTGGGGCAGCAGCTCTAAGTCTTTCATATGCTCTTAACCGGTCTTTAGATGTAGGGCTGAGTGCGGAACAGGCAGCGCAGATTGCTCACTGCGCTGAGATTGTTTGCAGAACAGGGCTAGGGACTGTAATATCTGAATATACTGGAGGTTTTGAGACGCGGACGAGTGCTGGGGCACCAGGGATCGGCGTTATCAGGAAAATTGAACTAACCGGCCACAGCGCGATCATATTCTGTATGGCTCCAATTTCTACTAAATCGATCCTATGCGACAATTTTGATCTTAGATCTGTTTGGAATGACAACGCTTGGTCAAACAATCTAAAGAGTGCGGTGGACATAAGAGAATTTGTATCGATGGCTTATGAGTTTGCATCAGACTTGGGTTTGACGGAGGGTCGATGCAAGGAACCAATTAATCGCTTGAAATCACATGGTTTTGTCTCCAGTGTGGCATTGTTTGGTGACACAATTTTCACAATAGTTCCCGAAGACCTAGTCAAGGAGGCGAAACAATGTCTTATTGGCTTTAACGGTCAATTACTCACATGTGGCGTAGACAATACTGGTGCAAGAGTGTTGTAGAGTATTAATGACTGGTAAAATTTCCTCGAGCCATCCCAGATTGAAATCACTTCTGATTCGAGAGAAACTTGTGAAGGGTTTCTTGCGGGGATTGGTCGCGGCTGAGGGTTTGATAGCTCATGGGAGGGGAGAGGCTTTCGACTACTTACTAGGCGAGCGGACTACCGGATCTGCCCGTGTTGCAATAAGTACTGCAGCTACCGCATTAATACTCGCAAAGCATCCGGTCATTTCTGTTAATGGGAATGTTGCTGCAATTTGTGCAAAAGAAATTGTCGAGCTAAGCAAAGCTACTAATGCACTTTTAGAGGTAAATCTTTTCTACAGAGACGAACGGCGAGAGCGATCTATCGAAAAAGAACTAATAAAAAACGGCGCAAAAAAAGTTTACGGGGTTGGTTCCCGCTCTTCAGCAAGAATATCTGAACTACAAAGTGAGCGGCGAAGAGTAGACCCCAGAGGTATTTACTTGGCTGACGTGGTAATTGTACCTCTCGAAGATGGAGACAGAGCAGAAGCCCTTGTCAAGATGGGCAAAAAGATTATTGCGATAGATCTGAACCCGCTCTCTAGAACCGCGAGAGCGGCTCAAATTACAATAGTAGATAATATTACGAGAGCATTACCAACAATGGTTTCCGTCGTAAGACAACTCAAACGGCTCAAAGACGAAGCAACACTTAACAAAATTATCAAGGGATTTAATAATAATGAGAACCTTTCACATTCATTAAAAATTATTCAAGGGGGTAAAAATGCCGCGGCACTATCAAAAAAATTGTAATGACACCAACACACCTGTTAGAAGAAATAACGTCAATGATATTCTTACGCTAAAGAGAAAAGGAGAGAAGATTGCAGCGCTGACTGCATATGATTACTCTACTTCTTTGATCTGTGACAAAGCAGGTGTCGATATAATTCTTGTAGGGGATAGCGCAGGTATGGTTATGATGGGGTACAAAAGTACAATGCCCGTTGGAATAAAGGAGATGCTTGTCTTTTGCAAGGGGGTATCCATGGGAACAAAACGGGCAATGGTGGTGGCCGACCTGCCTTTCGGTTCTTATCAACCTAGCATGGGTACCGCTATAAAAAACGCTATAAGATTTATAAAATTAGGCTGCGATGCGGTAAAACTTGAGGGGGGAACCGAAGTGGTGGATACAATCAAGGCATTGGTTTCGATCGGCATTCCTGTCATGGGGCATTTAGGGCTAAAGCCTCAGACTTCTTCTTTATGGGATGGCTACAAGGTGCAAGGTAAAACAAAAAATTCTTCGCAAAAACTAATTTCGGAGGCCAGAGCCCTGGAACAAGCAGGCGTGTTCAGTATAGTTCTTGAAATGGTAACGAGCGAAGTAGCTAGGATCATTTCAAAAGACCTCTCGGTAGCAGTAATAGGAATAGGTTCTGGTTCTGGTTGCGATGGGCAAGTCCTAGTATTACATGACATGCTCGGTATATATGAGGATATAAGACCAAAGTTCGTCAAACGATATGCTGACTTGTCTAATTCCATTTTTCAAGCCGTCTCACTGTATATGTCTGATGTCAAAAGTGCGAAATTTCCAGAGGAAGAGAACATTTTTCATATGAAATCTAATGAATATAGAGAAATGCAAAAAGTGCTACAAAAAAAATAATTGAGGTACTGAATGCATATAGTAGATAAAAGTGGAACACATCCATCTAAAGACATAGTAGCTACGCAAGGAAAAGAAATTCTAGGAAAAAAAATAGTACTCTGTATCACAGGCAGCGTCGCAGCATACAAGGCGATCGATTTAGCTCGTCTACTGATGCGACACGGAGCAGAGGTCTATGCTGTGATGTCCGAATCGGCTGCTTCGACGCTAATTAAAGCAGATATCATGGAATGGGCTACAGGTAATGAAGTTGTGACGAAATTAACCGGAAAATTAGAACACATAGCGTTGGCCGATACGAATATGTCAGATCTCATTCTTGTTTACCCATGCACTGCCAACACGATAGGTAAGATTGCGAATGGGATAGACGACACAACAGTTGCTTCTGTTTTGACAGTTGCTCTTGGTTCAAGAATCCCCATCATGGTTGTACCCGCTATGCATAAGTCGATGTTTACGAACGACATTATCAGACAAAATATCGTTCGGTTAAAGCATATTGGTGTGAAATTTTTAGAGCCCTCTTTTGAAGAGGGCAAAGCCAAAGTGATGGAACCGGAACTGGTTTTGCAATCGGTTATTAGTGAACTCACCGGGATGAACGGATCGTTCTCATTGGAAGGGAAGAACATCCTGGTGACGGCTGGCAGCACAATCGAGCACATTGATCCTGTTCGAGTTATCACGAACCTAAGCTCAGGTAAAATGGGAACTGCGATTGCAGAAGGAGCACTGCTTGCAGGCGCTAAAGTTACGTTGGTATATGGTCATGGCTCGGATAGCACACGCGTCCCAATGAAAATAACTGTGATCAAAGTAAACACAAGCAGAGATATGGAGATGACTATTTTGTCAGAATTATCTTCAAAGAGATATGATATCGTCATTTTCTGTGCTGCAATAACGGACTTTGCCCCTTATCAGACATCGCCTAAAAAAATTGAGACTAGAAAAGGCAAATTCGTATTATCGCTTATACCTACGACAAAAATAATAGATCGAGTGAAGTCTATCAGCAGAAATGATAAACTATTTTTAGCCGCGTTCAAAGCAGAACACAATGTCTCAGATTCGTATTTAATTAACAAAGCATTTCAAAAACTGCATGAATGCGGTGGAGATTTAGTAATCGCGAATGATTTAGGTAGGAAAGGTTGCGGAACCGGCTCTGACGAGAACGAGGTTTTCATAATAGATAGACAGAAGAAAGTTATTCATCTGCCGCTGCAAGATAAATATCAGGTAGCAAGAAAAATACTTGATATAATCGCAAACCTATGCCAAGTACAAAGGGATCCCGCCAGATGATTATCTCTGCTTCATATAGCATGCAATTAGCGACACTTGCCTTTTCATTTGCTATAGACGGATCCTCCTAACTGAGTTTCTGTTACCTAAAAAACGATGTTGCATCTAATTTTGATTTATATTTGTTTGAACCCAGTGTCCATGGAAGGGAGTTTGAAATTCGATAAGAATTTCTCTGAAATATCAGGTTGATGCTTGAAGGAATTGAATCTTACCTATATTCTAGTGACAATGGTACGGTTTTCCCGTAGAATGCTACATGCGTCATTCAGGCCCAATAGAATTCAGGTCCGTTAATATTCAGATTGAATTTGAAGACAAATATAACATGACATAGAGGTAGGCCGTCTACTTCAGCCGAGTACTAGAAGATCTCTCGTGAAGGCGTTTAGGTTCTTCGCATGCCCTTTTTCGACAATGATACTGTCCTCTATCCTAATGCCGAATTTACCATTCAGATATATTCCTGGTTCTATAGTAATGGCCATATTTCTCTTTAAGACCTGCTGGTTTGGAGTCCTCAACCAAGGTGGCTCATGGACATCAAGACCTATCCCATGTCCAGTTGAGTGGATAAAATGATTTCCGTATCCGCCATCGCTGATCAATGTCCTGCATGCTCTATCTACTCGCTCGCAAACGACACCTTCCTCGGCGCAGCTAATCCCTTGTTGTTGCGACTGTTTGACTAATTCATATGCTTCCTTCATTTCAGATGAAGTTGCACCTAAAGCAAAAGTTCTAGTCGCGTCAGCTATATAGGAGGCAGATCGGAGAGTCAAGTCTACTACAACCATGTCGCCATAGACGAATTTTCGATCGGAAACCTGTGCATGCGGCAGGGCTCCATTTGGACCGCTCGCGATTATCAAAGGGTTCAGTGTCGATTTTATGCATACTGTGCTCGCACCCATCTGCATGGCTTCAAATATTATCTTAGCTTGCAAAATACGCTCCGATAGCCCAATTTTGATTTCGTGTGTGCATATTTCGTATAAATCATCGAGGACTCCGGCCGCCTTAGATATTGCAAGAATTTCGTTCTCCTCTTTGATCATTCGTCCTTCAGTTAAAGCATCTGCATCAACAATAAATTCATTTTTAGAGGTCTTCGTTTGGATCGCTTGAACGATAGGGTAGTCTGCATAGTCTGCACATACCACTTTTCCTTTTATCGCATTGATAAATGTGTCAATTAATTGAAATCCCCTGTCCGAGAAAATGACTTCGCAGTCTTTAGAATCCTGTTGTGCTCTTGATGCCTCCAATTTAGGCACTACTAACGAGGTTCTGTCATTGCTACAAATAGCAATCGCCTCGCCCCAAAAATTGGTAAGATAGAACACGTTTTCGGGCCGAAATGCAGCTACAGTGTTGAACCCCTTTGCTGATGCAATTTGCATAATTCTCGAGCGACGATTTTTCATTCTTTCGTAATACGATCTGACAGGTTTATGATCGTACTGTATTCTCAAGAACAGATCGATGTGATATCCGCTACGATTCACTCCTCGGATGGACCGACAAACATTGTGGGTAACACAGACAATTGATGTAATTATAAATATCGGAGGGTAATTCGGTCTTTTATCTAACATGGAATACCTAGTTATGCTTCCTGGTCCTACCAACGTACCAGATCGTGTGATGAACGCTATGCTAACACCTATTATCAATCATAGAAGTGATGACTTTCGTCGTCTTTACAAGACCATTGTTGAAAAGGCTCAAAGGGTATTTCAAACCCAGAATGATATCGTTTTGTTGACCACCTCAGGGACGGGCGCAGTAGAAGCATCTGTTATCAATATGATCCGAAAAAATGACAAAGCGATCATTCCTGTTAACGGCGAATTCGGAACACGTCTAGCAGATCTAATAGACAGTTGGGGGGGTAATGCGATAAGAGTCAGCGCACCGTTCGGTCAGAATCCCACGTATTCAGAAATCGAAGATGCTTTTGAACGCAACAAGGATATAAAGGCACTCTACGCAGTTTACAATGAGACTTCTACCGGAACGACATTGCGATATATGGACAAACTAAGTCAATTGTGTTCCAACAAGGGTGCCTTTCTCATAGCAGACGCAGTTTCAATTCTTGGTGGCGACGAGTTACCGGTTGACAAATGGAATGTCGATATTTGTGTTACGGCTTCCCAGAAGGCCTTGGCAGCGCCACCTGGAGTATCCCCAATGTCGATTAGTGCGAGGGCGAAAAAATATATGCAAGCGAATCCTCCGCCAACACAATACCTCAACTTGAAAAGATACTTCAAGTATTACGAAGAAAATTTCGAAACCCCATTCACTCCTGCGTTGCCACTGTTTAATGCTTTCAGTGAAGCACTCGAAATGGTGCTTGAAGAAGGATTGGACAAAAGAATTTCGCGTCACAAAGCCTGCGCAGATGCGTTTTACGCAGGTCTGGATGCTATGGGCTTGTCACCATTTGCGAAACAAGATGCTAGGAGCAATGTAGTAATCGCTATCAACTATATACAGGGGATGGATGACAAGAAATTTAGAGGATTACTCTCACAACAATTCAGAATTCTTGTTGCCGGCGGCTTTGGCAACCTCAAGGGTAAAGTGTTCCGAATCGGATCAATGGGTGAGGTCAACAAATATCATGTGATGAGAACCTTGTCTTCCATCGCATCAGTCATGAACATTTTGGGATTAAAGGTAGATCCAGATGCTGGTTCTATTGCGCTAAAGAGACTTGAAAGCGCTATCTAGCAGTACTGTCATTTCTATGAAGCTTAATATAAGGTAAATCGGAAGTCAAATTTCATGACTTTCGAGAAGGGGTCCCTTATATTGATAGATTATACAGCTAACATTAAAGATACTAACAAAATTTTCGAGACTACCATCGAGGAAGATGCCAAAAATTCAGACTTGTATGACCCGACGCGCAAATATGGACCAAGACTTGTCTCTGTCGGCGAAGGTTGGGTTTTGAAGGGTCTAGACGAAGCACTGGCAGAAGCAAACAGTGGCGATAAACTAGAAGTGGATGTCTCTCCAGATAAAGGATTTGGAGAAAGGATTCCTAGCAAGGTGAGAATGGTCGCTCAGAGGAAACTAGGCGACAAAGCCGACGAAGTCAAAATAGGCGATGAGGTGGAAATTGATGAACGCACAGGTATTGTGAGATTCGTAGGATCAGGAAGAGTCCAGGTCGATTTCAATCACAGATTAGCAGGTCGGACCTTAACATATAAGGTGAGCATAATTCAGAAACTAGAAAGCGATAGTGACAAAGTGCACTCGTTGATGAAGAGAAGACTGCCGCTTGACGATGAAAAAATAAAATTTATTCTTGAAGGATCAAATTTGACAGTCCAGGTCCCAGAAGAGACCTTCCTGACCGAAGGATTGCAAATTATCAAGCGTGGGATAGCCAGTGATATTTTCAAATATGTTGGTAGCATCACAAACGTTAAATTCGTAGAAACTTACAGTGCGACCAGTTCGTCGGAATCTAAAGAGGAGCCAGCTGACGACGTTCGCTCTAAGACAATGGACGTATCTAGAAGTGACTAAGAAAGATGAAGGTTGTGTGGATGAGACTTTTTCCACATCTTAGATAACTTTGACCGACCTAGCAAGTTCAGATGCCGAGCTTTTGTTTAAATTAGCTTTGCTAAGAATAGTGTACCTGTCAGGTCTTAACGATGGAGCCGCTAGCAAGGAGAGAACTATTTGCTCTTCACTCAATCTTATCTGTTTTGCTTTTGTCGGCGCACCGACTCGTTCCAACGTTTGCACGATAATCTCCCAATCAACGTTATGAAGTTTGGCCATCATTATAGTACCTATGCCGACTCTCTCGCCGTGGAGCCCATAATTCTGACCAACGATGTAATCTACGGCATGACTGAAAAGGTGTTCCGCACCTGAGCAAGGTCTACTGCTTCCTGCTATACAAGCTGCTACCCCAGCACTGATGAGCGCCTCCACAACAATACGAATTCCGGATCTGCTTCTAGCCCCTAACTTTTTCGATTCATCTAAAATAATTTTTGCACTCATATACGCAAGGTTAGCTGCGTAGGTTCCAAAGTATTCATTATTCTCATCTCGGGCAAGTTCCCAATCCTTGATCGCCGTAATTTTAGCGACAAGGTCTCCACACCCGCTCGCCATTAAACGGGTTGGTGCTTCGGCGAGCAATGTAGTGTCGGCTAAGACTCCAAGTGGGGTGTTTGTTTTTATTGAATACGGTTTTTTGGATCCCCTTATAGAAGCAAAGGGGCTAGAAATCCCATCGTGTGAGGCTGACGTGGGTACACTGACGAACGGTTTGTTTAGCTGAAACGCGGTCATTTTAGCTACGTCAACCGCCCGTCCTCCGCCGAATCCTATAATGATATCTGGTAAATCCTTTGCTAGTGACCTTTTTAACCTATCAACAGACGCGATGGACGAATCAATTACGACATACCATGTGTCATCTATTGACATAGATTGAAATGACGATTTACAATCTGCACTAGCTCTACTTTTTACGGTGTTCCCTGTTACAATGGCGACTTTTGATGCTGAATAACCGATATCTCTAATAAATGCACCAAGACTAGAAATGACACCATCGCCAATCAATATTTTTCTGGGTAGTTCCATTAAGTGAGTAGGAGCTGTGGCCACGGCAACCACGTTAAGTACGAGATATATTTATTCTTGATCGCATGAGTAAGACGTTTCCTCTACGAAGGTGAGAGAGCATCTAAACTCATAATCGAATAGCTTCAAGAAATTGTAAGATATTCAATTTTGCTTCACAAAAATTGAGTGTAACATAGAAGTGATTCTGAATCGCTCAAGTTACCATTTTCTGCGACAATTCAACACCTTCTACAGCTTTTCCTCAGCATCTTCCTCATGTGTGATCGTATCCTTACTTTCTTCTTGGTCTTCAGTTGTGGAGGTCGCAGAAGGATTGTTCGCTATCTGCGAGGTTGTATCTGAAGTTGCAGCAATCTCTGCTGTCGCATATCCTCTGCCAACTTTTGTTATTCTTATCTTAGCATTGTCCCCTACGTTTGTGCCTGCAACAAAGATTACCAGTCCTTCCACTTTCGCTACACCCGCGTCGCCTCTCTTACTCATCGATTCAATCTTCACTTCAAACTCTTCACCAACTTTTACTGGCGCTGGTCGGAATGGTCTGGTGCCTCCAAAACCTCCGCTACTCCTTCCTCCGTAGCCTCCGCCGTATCCTCTTTCGCCTCTGTAGCCTCCGCCGCTTCCAT
The DNA here is from genome assembly GCA_035691865.1 of Candidatus Nitrosopolaris sp. Lineage (GTDB taxonomy): Archaea > Thermoproteota > Nitrososphaeria > Nitrososphaerales > Nitrososphaeraceae > Nitrosopolaris. The sequence continues at coordinate 18,812 of DASSIM010000027.1, forward strand.
AGCTACCTCGTTGTTCACTAGTATGTGAGTCTCTGTCTTCCAAGCTATCTCAGTGACGTACTATAAATGCACTTAGTATTTCAACTTTAGTATTAAACAGCTGAGCAATTTTATTTCGATTAGGGTGCACTTTACGGATTATCTACCGAAACACTCTTTAATTAGGATGGTCGGATATAGAATGTAGTAGTGCTGCATTAGCTTCGATTAATGTTTTCCTAAAAAATATACAAATAGTGATTAAATCAAATGCAACGTAAACCGCTCGACCAAGAATTAGCAGGTCACAATATTATGGCTGCTATACTTCAAAACCTACCAAGCGAGGCAGAACTTACCAAAATAGAATACGAGGGACCACGAATAGCTCTATATTCTAAGAATCCTGGCTATTTGCTGAAAAACGCTCAAGTCGTTTCTAATATGGTCAACACTATAAAGAAAAGAATAGTAATTCGTATCGACGAATCCTTACGAATACCCGAGCACGAGGCTTTTGAACTAATAACGAAGACACTTCCAACCAATATTGGTGTAGCCAAGATCTTCTTTGACCCAGCTTTGGGCGAAGCTACGATATATGCAGTGCGACCCTCGTTGATATCGAAAACCAATGATGAGTTTGTTAATCTTGATCTCGCGGAAAGAACAGGTTGGAAGGTAGAAATCAGAAAGGCGCCGCACACGACCTCAACAATAGAGGAAATTAATAAAATTCTGCATGAGACCGCTACTCAACGAATTCACTTCTACAAAGAAGTAGGTGAGAAAATTTTTAGGGTCAAGCTAGATGACATAGTAGAGGCAAGTTTAATCACCTTAGGTGGGTTTGCAGAGGTTGGAAGGTCTGCAATTGTTCTGTCGACTCATGAAAGCAAGATCTTACTTGATTGCGGTATAAATATTTCCAGCAAGGAGTCTATTAGAAGCTTTCCTAGGTTTGACATAACAGGCTTTGATTTGAACGAACTTGACGCTATTGTTTTAAGTCATGGCCACCTTGATCATACTGGCTTCCTACCTGCGTTATTTAAATTCGGTTACGCTGGACCGGTGTACTGCTCGGAACCCACCTTGCCTCTAACGTATTTGCTGCAAAGGGAATACCTGAAGAATATTGGTCCGGCTGCCCCGTATTCGGTAAGTGACATTGAGCAGGTGGTTGTGCATTCCATTCCTCTTTCGTTCGGAATTGTTACAGATATTTCCCCTGACGTAAAACTAATGTTGAGCAATGCCGGGCATATCATAGGTTCCGCGTTAATCCATCTTCACATTGGAAATGGAGATCACAACCTTCTTTATACTGGCGATCTGAAATTTGGAAAGTCATACTCGCTAGATAATGCTATATGGAATTTTCCGAGGGTTGAAACAATTATCATCGAGAGCACATATGGTGATAAACAAGACATATTTCCCCAGCGGGAAGAGGCAAATAAGTATCTTATAGAAAGCATCAACGATACCGTTGTCGAAGGGGGCAAGATTTTGTTTCCCGTGCCCTCCGTGGGCTTAGCGCAAGAACTTATTTTGATTATCCATATGCACATGAAATCAGGTAAAATCGACAACACAAAGATGCTAATTGAAAAGGTCATTTCGGAAGCCAGCTCCATATACGAGGTTTTTCCAGAATATCTTTCCAGAGAAATGAACCACAGAGTACTAGATACGGAAGAGGCACCTTTTTATGAAGATGAATTTAAACTTGTCGAGTCTGTAGGGCTTGATAACGGACCGGCTATGATCTTTTCACCTTCTTCAATGCTAGTTGGTGGACCATCAGTAGGATATCTCAGACAAATCTCAGAAGATCCTCGGAATAAATTAATTTTGACTTCATATCAAGCTGCCGGTACGCCAGGACGGTTTATACAAGAAGGGGGACGAGATATTTCAGTATGCGGCCAGACTTTCAGCATCGCTTGCCGGGTTCAGAAAATCGAAGGGTTTAGCAGTCATAGCGACTATAATCAGTCGGTAGCTTACATTAATAGACTTAAACCCAAGCTCCGTAAGATCCTGGTCAATCATGGTGAACGAGCAAGCGTACAGAATCTAGCAAGTTCGTTGAACAAAATATTCAAAATACCTACTCAACACCCCCTGGTTCAAGAAGCGATTAAGTTGATGTGAAGTCTAGACAATGGATAGATATTTAAGATAGGGAAATTGAATTCGAGAGATATATGACTATCTCAATTCTAATCTTCATTGAACGAAGCTCGAAGTGTGATTACTTCAAATCGTAAGTACCACGCCATATCCTGACGCTTGGAGGGGTGATAACCACACGCTCTTCTCCCAATCTTGCAATATCTCCGCCAACTGACTGAACATACTTATAAAGATCTTCTATTGCCTTGCGCAGTTCGACAACGTCTTTCTGCGCCAAAGGAGTAACTCGTAAAATGAGAATCATGTGCTTCTTTGCATCATCCTTTATACCTGGAATATCGCTCATATCTCTAAGAGTTATTGCTTTTAAATAGATGGGCGTGTTCTGAGTCTGCATGAATCTATCTACTCTTGTTTTCAGAAGAGAACTCGACGCAATCTGCAGATAGTCATGGTGGTCAAAAGTGATTTACTGAGTGGTTGATTTAGATTCGTAAACATTCTAGCACTCGCTTATCGATTGGAAATACTGAGATAGCGCTGACTTGTCCTTGGTACTTTATTCTTACTTTTGACTCGTGTCCAGGTGGAGAATCAGAATAACGCAAAACTATTTGTGAGGATTTTTCCACCAATGAGGATTCGTAATTCTTGCTTCGCAGAATACAATACGGCCCGGGGTATTCCTCTGCCTCCATTACAACGTCCTCGTTAATCACCAAAGAACTCATTATGTAGTTCTCATTCTGATCCCTACCAACTATCAGCTTTGCCGCATTTGATAATCTGAAGTGTCTACCAACCTTTAAAAGTTCTACATCGTTGAGACTGGGAACCTTTTGTGGATCATCTAAGTGTTCCATCAGATCTCTAATCCTGATAGAAAACTGAGGATCTGTTAACAGACATCCACCTGCTGCATTTGGAGGGTCTTTTATGCCAAATTTCCGTGCTAGGGCTAGTTGCCCTTTACGGGATCTTCCTACGATGTTACAAAGGTTTTCTCTTTTGACTGAGCCGTCCTTCTCCATATCTGTCACGCGTAAAGACTTCGCCGAGAGAGGTCTTAACACCTTCCCCTGAGTATCTGTCTCTTTTTCAATTATTTCCAAGGCCCTATCGTTCTGGCTCATAGGCCTCTGATGAAGGACTTCCCCTGTAACAATGAAATCTGCATCAATTTTCTTCATGTGTTCCTTTGCAGCACTGTACATCATGCTTCTACAATCTATGCAAGGGTTCATTCCAGAACCAAATCCGTGCTTGGGCTGCTTAAGCATTTTCAGATACTCTCCACCAAAATAAATCGTCTTTAGAGGAATTTCGAGATCGCTAGCAACTTCCTTTACCCTATGCCCACACCCTTTACCACAATCAAAATCGCAAAATGGGGTTTTAATCGCTATAGCTTCGACTTCGACCCCTTGTTCTAACATTATTCTGACTGCTAGGCTGCTATCTAAACCTCCTGATAATAGTGCGACTGCTTTCACTTTTTTTCTCGCTTCAGCATCTTTTTTCTGCTCGTTAGGAGCTTGTTCCGCCTCATTTTCAGACATTGGTTGTCACCCAGGGGAGAGGCAGTCTGACCGATATATAACCTTAGTATCAGCAACTCAAAGCTACCAAGAAGCGCGCCTTAGAATACGTTAGTGGTAGAAACAGTTCACGTCAATTTAATAACGCTGCACAAACCCTGTGCTGTAGGCAGGGCAATGGCCCACAATTTGACAAAATACTTTGATCATTCGGCAACATTGCAATTGCCTTGGTCTGATATGATGTACGTTTCTTTTCAACATTGGGCCTATGTTCAGGGGCAGGAGTCGTGCCTGTATTGGTCAGATTAATATGAAGATCTGATGCGCGAAATCATTTTATCAGTCACTGATGATATGGGTGCTCTTGCTGATCTAGCATCCAGAGAAGGCCGATTTGAGCATCGCTGCAATACGAGGTCACGGATCAGAACTAGTCAATATATAATATTGGATAAAAATACAATTGATAATGGATGCATTAGATAAAGCAATTCTTGGGTCATTCTACCTAACCAGTTTGGAATCGAATGTTGATGCTCTAGATCGGCTCAGATCTCGCTTGCCATTGCCCACAGATATCTATAATGAAAAAATCCAAAACCTTGTGGATCGGGGTTTTATTGAAAAAAATGACGAGTCCAAGTTGACTTTTCTAGGCAGAGATGCATTTAAAGTAGTCTTGGTTGGCGGAGTTTTTGACTTGATACACCCGGGGCATATACACACGCTCAAATCAGCGAAGGCGCAAGGTGATGTTCTCATCGTCGTCATTGCAAGAATCTCAACCGCGGCAATGATAAAGAAAGACAGGAGAATTTATCATGACGAGAGTCTTCGCGTCGAACTTGTATCGTCGTTACGTCTTGTCGACTTGGCTATTTTAGGGCGGGAGGGTACCCTATATGAGACTGTCGAACACATCAAGCCAGATGTCATTGCTCTAGGATACGACCAAGCTCATAGCGAAAAGGATATCGCAGATAATTGTCGGAAAAGAAACCTGAACGTAAAGGTTGTAAGGCTTAACACTCCAGTACCGGGCACAAAAAGTTCAGAGATAAAAGATTATCTTGGTGAATCTTTCTATAGGATCTAAGAACATCCAGAGTGCAATTTTCCAATCTAATCGGCTACTCAGAAGGCTAGACTAACATTTTTACCCTGATTTTGTCTCCATTATGGATCCCTATAGTATCCTTTATCGAAACAGGTGCTATGATTTCGAGCGTACTTTCATCGTAGTGAGTACGCTCCAGTACTAAAACTGCCGCATTTCTGATTGCGCCGTCATTAATATCAGCACGATAGCATTTTGCCCATCCATAAGTTCTTTTAACGTCACTGAACCCGTCAATAAAAACTGAAGGATATTTGCCGATTTCGCGTCGGGCGTCTTTGAAGATTTTGTCAACGAGTTTCACGTTTAATGTGCCCGGATATGGCTCATAACCTAGTTTTTCATAGAATTGTTTACGATACCCTCCCAACGACATATAATATGCACCTTCACCCATGCCAGAAATGACTCTTCCTTCAAAGCTAATCGTAGTAGGGGGTGTCGATTCAATAGCAGTCTTCAAAGCTGAAAACAATCCTTCGATCGCTGAATATCCTTTATCTGTCAGTTTTACTCGAAATTTCTGACCCCTTCTTACCCTGTCTATATATCCTGCGGCATCTAACTCCTGCAAGTGTTTAGAAGCTGCTTGCTGTGACTTCATTATATTCTTGCCTAAATCGGTCGTAGTCAATTCGACAAAGCTGTATTTGGCGCCCAAAAGCAGGAGCTCGGTCATAGTTAGAATATGTTGTAACTTGATTTCTGACATCCTATCTAGATATTGATTCCCATTTCGCCAAAAGTTCTTACTCGAACGTCAGTAGATTTCTTCAAATCGGCCGTTCTATGACCGATTATATATCCTATTCCAACTTTGTCAGCAGCATCCACCAAACGCTGCGTGACAATGCCATCTAATACCAACATCTTTGCCCCTTCTGTTCTATCTAGTTTCTTGACCACATCGGAGACAGGAACTTTAAGTACTATTCTCATCGAATCATCCAAAATCACGGCTTCCAAGGTCTCATTAATTTGCGGATAGACCTCCTTGACTGCCGAAAGAATGTCGGCATTATCTTCAGAAATAGTTACGCTTGAGCCGCCTGAATTAACTTGGATTTCTCGTTGCTCTCCCATACCTTGCTCTTGTCGGTCTCTTTTAGTGATTTGTCTCCTTTCCGGCTGTTGTTGCTGAGGTGTGATAGCACGCCCTTCTTGCACATTCGAACCAGCAAATAGCATACCTTCTTTCAATAACTCTGCGATTTCTAGAGGTGTGCATTCCTCAACTTCCCTGCCATGGGGGGCCCTAAGCACTTTGTCGATATTCACCACACCATGTAATTCCTTAAGAATTAGGTCTCCTGCTCGATCGCCGTCGAGAAAGGCGATCACTTTCTTGCCTTCCGTGAGTTTGATGATGGTCTCATCGATTTTTGCTCCCTCGATAGCAATCGCGTTGTCAAAGCCGGCTCGCAACAAATTGATCACATCTGCCCGGCCTTCCACAAGAATAATCCAGTCAGAATCAAACACCCCGGTTCCGCAAGCGAGCTGAGCCTTTCCAAAGGCGGTAAGCTTACCGGGTTTGCTGGCGTCGTAAACGTCTTTAAGCATTTCCTCTCCTTCGCTGATTGTCTTTGTAGCCCACTCTTGAACGATTTTTTTGGCTCTGTCGACGATGACTTTCTTCTTTATCGCACGGATATCATCGATGCCACCCAATGCGAATTTAGCTTGGAACGGGCCAACCTTGTCAATGCTTTCAATAGCTGCAGCTATTAGCGCGGCTGTTGAAATATCCGTGCTCATTGGAATCACTGCATCGCCCTTTGCCATATTTGACTTTGAGTCCACGTTGACTTCGATCCGTCCAACCTTTGAGACCTTCTGTAATTCGTTCAAATTCATTTCTGGTCCAAGAAGACCTTCGGTCTGCCCAAAGATAGCTCCAATTATATCTGCTTTCTCAACAAGTCCATCAACCTCAAACTTTAATTTAACGTGATACTTCACAATACCTGTGCTAGGCAATTTCATAACCTCGAATTTATTCTTAAGTAAATTTATGGGGGAGTGGGCTTGAATATAAGTGCTTTGACCGCATCACTTGGAAGAGAGTTGTCTTGTTCAATATAGCCTTCATGGGTTCACATATAGAAGTACAGATCTTTTCGATTGCCGGTAATTCCAGAAAAATACGGGCCGTATGACACAAGATCCTCTACATGTCTGATCTTGCCATTACAAATCCTTGCTAGTGTACTTTTGTAGAATAAGCTCACGTTATTTCCGTTGAACTGCAAACGCTTCAGGAGTTTGCTTGTTAAGTGCTTTCCTGTCCTATCCATATCAAGAAGCAAAATTATCTTTTTCCCAAACATACAATGGTTATCCACAAAGTCTGCTATGCCTTTGAATCGATTGAATATTGTCAAGTTTCCATTAAATCCCACACTAGCCAAGGCTCGCGCATCCCTCTTTCCTTCCACCAGTATCAGCGATCCGTTTTCAGATTCTTCGTTAAGCATGCTAATAAAGCCGCGAAGACGGTAAACGATATTATCATCTATAACCTTGTACCGCATAAGCTAAATGTTATTAACACTAAAAACATTTAACAATTTTCCCGGCTAAGCTATGCTTATCATGACATCTATGGTTCAAATCCCTTTTTCAGACGCATTCCATCGATAAGGCCTTCTGCATAACCAATGCTCAGAACAGCCAATTCCGGTTTTCCCTGTCCTAGGAAACGCTCGGCGTCGTCAATATAGCATTCAGCGTTAGCTAATATTTCCATATCGATCTTGTTACCTGAAATCCCACTTTCTATGCTTGAAATGCATTTTAGCTTGGATAGTGTCTGCCTAGCTTGAGGAGCATAACGTGCAATCATTATGGCCGATAGGTTTTGAATATTTGCAGTATTATCCACAGGTTCGTTCAGATTGTGAGTCAGAGTCATTAGTGCCTCGACCTCTGTGAAATGCAAAGAACCAGTTATGATTATGGAATGTGGTCCTTGTCCGAATTGTATTCCATTAAGTGATTTAACCTTGCCGGATACAATTTTTTGATCTGGCATTCCGATTCTAGACGCTACAACTGCAAACGTGTCTTCGAAGAAAACCTTGAACCCGTAGTCCTTTTCTGCTTGTAACAGGGTTCTAAAGGCCGAATTTGGATCTAGAAAGAACAATTTTTTGTGTTCACCATTATATTCAGTCAATATCAGTGTATGGTTTCTTCCGAGTAAATTCTCGGAAATTGTATTGTACACACTAACAGATGATAATGGTTCAGACGTAAGTGTAACCATCCTTCCAAACTTGTATAGATGCAGGCCGGCCTCCCCAATTAAGGATGTAATGCCAGAAGCAGCGTGGATGACATCAACCTTTGTTGAGCTTTTGACAGCCCTCACGTAGAGTTCTATCAAGGTAGTGGCGATGAAGGGGTCACCATAGGTTAATAGAACTACATCGCTTCTTCGTGCCTGCTCCAGAATATCCCGACCATCCTCCACAAACCATCTTTCCGCAGCGAGGATATTGATCTGAAAGTCGTGTAATTCTGCGAGTGACTTCAATCCCTTTAAATCATCGTCTGAAACAAAACCTGTAAATTTATCCAAGTATATTGCGTCACAATTCCTCAAAATTTCTAGCACATGTATGCTCATACTCTTATAGCCGTTAATTCCTAAGCCAATAAATCGAAGCATAAACGGAAAGGATCTCCGCTGTTCTATATTTTATCCTTGGTTAAGGTTCGGGTTTTGGCATTGTTATGCAGCCTCGATATGTGAAATAGCGCCCTGCTGAATACATCGATGCTTGCAACGTATTCTGTAATTTTCACATGCTCATTCGCTGTATGCGATGAATGTGGCTCCCCTGGTCCGTATGTAACGACTGGGACATTGAATGCGGTTCCCAATACGTTCATGTCACCTGTCCCTGTTTTTCGCACAAGAATAGCACGAGTTTTACAAACCTCGAGAATAGAGAGAGACAGAGCTCTGACAAGCGGTGAAGAATGGCTTGCTTCGAACGGTTCTGTTTTGTCTTCTATTCTATATGTCGCCTTGACTGATTTTTCAGCAGCGACTCTGTCTATGATTACTCTTAGTTGCTCCAGTACGTTGTCGCAACTGCTAGCCGTAGGAATGCGCATGTCCATCGTTATTTTGCATTTCTGAGGCGTGACATTATGGCTGGAACCGCCTGTGATCTCTGTAAGACTACACGATATTGAATTTGCTCTATTCCTGCCATCATCCCCGGCCATAGAGATTTCGGACTTTATAGCCTTCCAAAAGTCATATATTTCTTCGATTGAATTTTTTGCTAGCCAAGGAGCGCTTGCATGAGTACTGTTGCCTACATCACAGGTGAGTCTGATTGCAAGTCTACCTTTGTATCCTACAGTAATATTCTCTGTTCCACTTGGTTCTCCGAAAATTGCGTAGTCAAACGGAGGTTTGCTCTTTACGAGCTGTTTGACTCCAGTCGCGTTTCCTTCTTCGTCAACGACCGCAGCGAATATGATGGTGCCTCTTTGTTTTCGAAATTCAGAGGCCGCCAATAACATCGCAATAAGAGCAGCCTTCGCGTCAGATGCACCTCGCCCATAAATACAACCATCTTTTACCATTACTGGGATTTCTCCTGGGACAGTGTCCATGTGGCCGCAGAGCATTATTTTGGGATCTCCAGCTCCTTTAATGGCGATAAGGTTCCCCACACTGTCAATATGGACCTGCTCAAATCCCAGCTCGCTTACGCAGGTTTCTTTGAGCATGTTCGCCAACGAAGCTTCTGAACGTGAAGGTGTGTACAATTGCAGAGTACGTAGTAATAACTCGACTGCATAGCTAGGGGAAACCAAATTGTTTTATTTTCCAACGTTGGACAAGTAGTCGATCATTAATCCAGGTATGTCGACACCAGTTGTCTTGACTGTATTCTTAAATTCTGTTGTGTTGTTCACTTCGTGAACCAATAGCCCTTCTTCATCGCTTTCCATTAAATCAACGCCGACGATCTTCCCATCCATCGCCCGTGCAGCTTTCATGCATATATCCTCTAACTGAGTTGACACTGGGTATTGTTCTGCTCGCCCGCCCAGGGCCATGTTAGTCTTCCAGTCTCCTTCAATAGAATATCGATAAATTGCAGCCACGACGGCATCGCCTATCACGATAGCCCTAATGTCTCTCGGGGGGCGTTTTACGAATTCCTCTAGATAATAAATATGATAAAGCGGAAACATATGCATCCTATCTTCCAAGACTGCTTTGGCGGCATCTTTGTCACGCAAAAGAGCAACTAACCGACCCCAACTCCCAATAGTAGGCTTGATAACCGCAGGATATCCAAAATTGTCGAGCGCGGCGATCGCAGATTCTTCAGAAAAAGCGGCAACAGCTTTTGGTGTTTTTACACCTGCATTGATAAGCCTCATGTGGGCAAATAACTTATTACCGCAAACCGCGGCTGCCTGTAACGGATTTACTACACGTGCTCCTAGACCTTCGAGAGCAGCAGTTGAATGAAGACTCTTAAAATAGCTCACACACCGTTGAACAATGACTCTATTCTTATAACTGGAATTCTTTTCGTTAAGATCCACAAATAGAGCTTTACAATTAACATTATCGACTTGAATTCCACGTCTTTTTGCTGACTCATATAGTGCCTTTTCTTCCCATCTCATATTGTCGTAAAGAATGGTGAGAGAAGAGAGTGGTTTTGTCTCTGATGTCACTCGCCCCAGTCCTCGCCGACAACTTGGGCTGGTTTTAGGTCAAATTTGTCTCCGTTTTTCACTAATTCGTAGCTTGCACCGCAGTCAGGGCAGGTTACAATTTCACCTTCTATAGAGTCCGAAGGTATCCTAATTTCTGCATCACATTCAGGACACTTAAGCATGGCATTACTTACCTCCTAAGCATTTACTTAATTTAACTTAGGAGAAACATCATTAAGTATCTTTCTCTCAAGTTTCTCATCGAGATACAATTCCAAGATGTCTCCCATGCGAAGTTGTTTTAACCCCCGAGCAAGAGTCTCAGCCTCATGACCGCTGGTTTCTAGTCCCAGCATCGATAACAAGTACGCCGCACCGTTCTTACCGGCGAGCTCCCCAAATACAATCTTACGTCTATTACCTACAGTTTTGGGCTCCAGGATTTCATACGCTGATGGGTTTCTCAAAATTGCTGCAAGATGAGTACCTGCTTTGTGTTTGTACGCACTATCGCCTACAATTGGCTTCGATGCAGAGACTTCTACCCCTGTGTACTCAGAAATTGTCCTTGAAAGATCTTTTAACATGTGTAAGCGTAGGTCGTTACTTGATTTGTAAATCAAAGTCAGGGCGACGGCGGTCTCAGCCAATGTAGGAATACCTGTTCGCTCTCCGAATCCATCTATTGTGGTATGAATCTGATCCGCTCCTGCATCACATCCTGCCAAAGCATTAGCTAGGGCTAACCCTATGTCATTATGACAATGAACATCTAAGGAGCTCTTTGACATATCAATGCTTTCGCGAACCATCTTTACAAGGTTGTACATTCCGGTTGGTCTCATAATACCCACCGTATCAGGAATACTAATCCGTTCGATACCCAGACGATTTATTTCTCGACACATATCTAATAAGAAAACTGGATCAGTCCTGCTCGCATCCTCCATTGTGAATCTAGCTTTCAAGCCATGAGACTTGATATAATCAACAACCTCCAGCGCTCTGTTTTTAGCCTGTTCTCGGGTAATCTTTAATTTTGCGGAGAGATGGATATCAGATATTCCCAAGTAGGTTGCAACCCACGTCGCATTACAACTGATGGCTATATCAACATCAGATTTGATAGCTCGTACGTGAGCCAGGATGTCTGCTCTGAGTCCCTGTCTTATTATAGTTTTCGTGGCCTCTGCGTGATCTGGCGAGACAACCGGGCTTATCTCTATTTGATCAACGCCAAAAGAATCGAGCATCCACGCTATCTGTATTCTCTGTTTAACGCTGAATGATACTCCAGGATGCTGCTCGCCTTCCCTCAGCGTAGAATCTAGTATTCTTATTTTCTTGTTTGAACTATTTGACTCATTATAGATGTGTGCATAGTAATTAGGATCCTCCGAATTTAGGGACATCGATAACTAGATTCTGCTTATTTCGCAGATGATATAAATGTTATCGCAACAATTATAGATGATTTCGACAACCTTCATAGCGCTCTTCGACGTTTATGTGCACCTAAGTCTGAATACCAGAGTGAATATTCTAGAACCGACGAGAAGATGCAAGATTATCGCAGCGTTTTTAGCACAATCACAGTATTTGTATCAGAGACCCCTATCGTCTTTCTGACATCGTCTATGCATTTATTGATATCGCCGATAGTAGGAGCGGAAAGGATCGCTGCAATGTCGTATTGCCCTGTGATTTCGTAGATAACCTGTACTCCGCTGAGTTTCTTTAACTCTGAAGAAACGGCGGAGGTATCAGAGGTGGAACTAACTGATATCAGAGTGATCGCGCTTGTCTTTCCACTAGCGCCCAACTCGAGTGTAAATTGAGTAATAACTCCATTATTTACCATATTTCTTACTCGCCTTCTGACTGCAGATTCGGATAACCCGATTTCGCCAGCAATTTCGACGAACGGTCGTCGCGAATCAACTTGCAAAATCCTTACTATCTTCTCATCCAAAGAGTCAAGGTCAGTGGACATGCCGTCTCTTCTCCTCTTCTGTAAGAACTAGATCAATTATTTGGATTGCGTTCGAGACTATTTTTTCATCCATTACAAGTGGCGGAAGTAGCCTGATAATATTCCTTCCAGAGTATAACATCAACAAACCTTTTTGAAGTGCATCTAGCAAAAGATCCCTAACATCAAACCTTAACTCTACCGCAAGCATCATACCAAGACCTCTAACTTCTCTAATGATTCGATGTTTTTCCTGTAGCATAAGCAGGCTTTCCTTGAAGTATCTCCCAGTCTTGTAAGCATTTTCGACCAATTTATCTTCAGTCAACGCCTCCAAGGTGGCGCAGCCAGCTGCGCAGGCGAGCGGATTTCCAGAAAAGGTGGACGAGTGTTCTCCCGTTCTCATACATTCGATAATTTCGGCCTTTGCGAGTGTCAATCCCATAGGGACGCCGCCTGCTATGCCCTTTGCCAAACACATTATATCGGGGACGGTATTCCAGTTTTGTCCCGCCCACATCTTCCCAGTCCTACCTAGCCCACATTGAATTTCATCGAATATCAAGACTAAATTGTGTCGATTGCATATTTCGCGGATACTTTGAATAACGCCATCAGGTGGAACAATAATTCCTGTTTCTCCTTGAATCGGTTCCAAAATAACGGTCCCTATAGTTTCGTCGATTGCATCCTCCACTTTGCTGGGATCGGCATATGGAACGAATTTGACACCGTCCAAGAGAGGCTGAAATGATTTTCGATATTTTTCATTGTGTGTCACAGAAAGGGCTCCAAAGGTCTTGCCATGGTATGCACCGTTCATAGCGATTACTCCCTTCTTGCCTGTGAACTTGCGAGAGAACTTGAGCGCTGCCTCGACTGCTTCGGCACCACTATTGCTAAAAAAAATCTTGTCCAACCCAGGAGGCGTTAAGGTGGCCAATTTTTGCAGAAACTTGAGTCTTGTATCGTTGTAGAGAGACATATGGCAAACTATTAATTTCTCTACTTGGGTTTTGATAGCCAACACAACCCTGTCATTACAGTGCCCAACAATAGCGACACCATAGCCGCCCATGCAATCAATATATTCTTTGTCAGAAGTATCCCAAACTGTCGCACCCTTCCCACTCGAAATGTTAACCGGAAATCTTTGGTAAATCCGAGCTACATACTGATCTTCGCCGTTCAATTCTGAGTTATCACCGTACAATTCTCATGCGCGATCGCCTTTGAGAGGGGTTTTCGAGTTTGGCCTGAGGCGATCACTGCTTCATTAACTCCCATCTCTAATGCCTCGATAGCAGCTAGGACTTTTTTTTCCATACCAAATCCTATGCGTGGAAGGGCCGCTTTTGCCTGTTCGATTGTAATGTGTGTGATCAAACTATCGTTTAGGTTAAGGCCGCTGACGTTTGTCATAAATATGACTTTGTTAGCTTTCAGAGCTCCTGCTACGTAGGCAGCTGCCCTGTCACCATCAACATTGAGAAAATCATATTCCTCGCTAAGCGCCACTGGCGATATAACAGGAAGAAATTGCTTTTCCAGCAATAAAGTTATTAGAGATGGATCGACAGAATTTATTTTCCCAGTATATCCGCCGTCAATCACCATTTTCCTACCATTGTCGTTTATTATTAAGAGCTTTTTCTTACGGTCTGCCTTCAAGACCCCGCCGTCAATTCCTGATATTCCTACTGCTTTTATGCCATGCTGCAGAAGTATTCTTACCAATATCTTGTTGACCTTACCTGCCATAACCATTGTGTAGATTTCTGCTGTTTCCTTGTCGGTATACCTGCTTCTTACACCGCCTGGTGATACAACAAAACCCTGGGTCTTACCAAGTTTGTTAGCCGTGGTAGTGACTTCCTTTCCCCCACCATGTACCAGTACCAATTTGCTGTTTTCGCAAGTCTTTTTCATATCCTCTATTGTTGTCGGATGGAGTTCATCAACTATACTCCCGCCGATTTTGATTACAATCATACTGGTGTCAGAGGCGTATATTTTAGACCATCAGTCTCGTCAAAGCCTTGCATCACATTCATATTCTGTATCGCAGAACCAGCTGCTCCCTTCATCAAGTTGTCAGATGCTGAAAGAGCGACGAGTCTCTGATTATCGTCGTCAATGTCAAATCCTAGGTCACAGAAATTTGAGCCAACAACAAATTTTGGATCTGGAAATTTGTATAAGCCCTTTTTGTCACGGATAAACCTAATAAATGGCTCATTCTTGTAGGAGTTTCGGTACATTTTCCAGATATCTAATTCGGAAGCTCCTTTAGTGAGGAACAAATGATTAGTAGTAAGAATTCCACGAACTAGGTTTACTGCATGAGGGCTCATGCTCACCTTAACCGACTTCTTAGCAATTAATTCCAATTCCTGTTCGATTTCTCCAGTGTGTCGGTGCTTAGCCGGCTTGTAAGGTCTTATCACTCCGTAGCGCATTGCGTGATGCGTTCCCGAACTTATCTTGGCGCCTGCTCCTGAGGATCCTATCTTGCTATCAACTATAATGTGGTCAGTTTCAATAATCTTGTTTTCTAAGAGTGGCTTTATTGCGAGCAACGATGTCACTGCCATACAGCCGGGGCATGAAACCAGCTGTGCTCGTTCAATATCGTGCCTATGAAATTCAGGAACTCCATAGACAGATTTGGCCAATAGCTCTGGGAAAGGATGCTCCCACCCATACCACTTGACATAATCCTTAGGATTTTTTAAACGAAAGTCTGCCGAAAGATCGACAATCCTCATACCCCTTTCGAATAATTCTTTTACGATCTCGTTCGATTTGCCATGGGGAACAGCTGTGAAAACCATATCGCAAGAGTTTGCCAATTTTTCGATATCCATGGGTGAAAAGGTGAGATCAATGAAACCCTTCAAACTCGGGTGAACACGGTGCACATATTGGCCGGCTTTCTGTCTCGAAATAACCATACTGATCTCGACTTTGGAATGCGATACTAGCAGCCTCAACAATTCTCCCCCAACATATCCGGAGGCACCCACAACACCCACCTTCAATTTATAAAGATCTCCTGTATTATGCGGATGCCCGAGCTTATGAATTTTGTCGTATGAATAAGGTTCACCTGGTTGAACAGGCTCCCAATATTTAATTTATATTTTTTGGTCACTAGTGTTCATTCTAGGTCAATGATGACCAATGCTGGTCTACTTCTTTGCAACCGCGACACAATAATCTACTATTGCACTAGCAATATCGGTTCTTGAAACGTTAGACGCTCCTCGAAACTCCACAGTATTGTTAATTTCGTGAACTAGCAGTCCTCTTTGTTTATCTTCCATTAAATCTACACCTAGCACCCCTCCACCCACAGCCCTTGCAGCACGCAATGCAATCTCTTCTAGTTCCTTTGTGAGGGGAGCGTTCTCTGTCTTCCCTCCTCTCGCCACGTTTGTTCTCCACTCATTCTCAGCAGAGTAGCGATATACGGCAGAAATGATCTCGTCTCCAACTATAATGCATCTTAAGTCACGTGGAGGTCTTTGGACCATCTCTTGAATATAATAAATACGACCGAACGGATTATCATTTTCCTCTCTCATTTCAATTATCATATTGGCTATCTCCTCGTCTCGTAGTGGATAAACTCCTCTTCCCCACGATCCTACGATCGGTTTCAGAACGACCGGGAATCCTGTCTTCTTCATGACTTCCATCGCAGCTGCCGCACTGTGGGCGAAGTAGGTTTTAGGTGTAGGTACATTGTGTTTTGTAAGGGTAAGTGAAGTCAGCAATTTATTACCACAAGTCTCAGCTACTTTGAACCTGTTAATCACAGAAAAGCCCAAAAATTCTACACACGCCGTAAGATATAGGCCCCTAAAATGGCTTATACTCCTCTGCAATATTACGTCACCTAATGCAAGTTGCTTTCGTTTGGTAACTGTCGAGATCGTGATACTTTTTGCGTCAGTCATTAGCGTCTTTATTCCTTTTTTTAAGGCTTTATCGTAAATGGATTTTTCTTCGAAGCGCACTTTGTCATAAACGAGGCAAAGTTCAACCATTTATTGCCCCCAATCTTCACCCACACTTTCGGCAGGTTTCAGATCTACCATATTCTGAGTCTTCGAAGTGATCTCAAAATCAGCACCACAGTCCGGACAAGTCACAATTTCTCCTACTAGTGCGTCATCAGGAACATTTATGTCGGCACCACAGTCTTGGCATTCTTTCTTCAAGTGCCTGCTCCGCCGCCATTTTTGCTATCCTGGGATCTCTGTCTGTCTATCATATTTGCAACCGTTGACTGTAGACCCCATAGCTCTACAAATCCTTTTGCTAAACTTTGATCAAAAGTCGATCCAGCCGAGTACGTTGCTAGTTCATTTCTATAGAGAGAATATTGCGATTCTCTTCCAACTATACGAAGCGATCCCTTCTGCATTTTTAATTTTACCTTTCCGCTAACCTTTTTTTGGGTTGCATCTATAAACTTATCCAAATGCGATCTCAGCGGTTCTTTCCATAAACCCGAATAGACTAACCAACTCCATTGCTCATCAACAATACGTTTGAAACGGATTTCATGATTAGTTAAAACCATCTTCTCCAAATCTTTGTGGGCCTCGACGATTACCACGGCTGCTGGAGCCTCATAGATCTCCCGGGATTTTATTCCCACCACTCTGTCTTCAATGTGATCTACAATACCGACTCCTAGCCCTCCTGCTTTGTTATTAACGTAGTCTATCAAGTTAATAATTTTCATACGTTTGCCGTCTGCAGCAACAGGGATTCCTTTTTCAAATTCTAATTCTAAATAATCTGCTCTGTCATTGTCAAACTTTACGAATTGATATGCATCGGTTGAGGGTTCGGAGTTAGCATCCTCAATACTTCCTCCTTCGATCGCTCTTCCCCAGATATTAACATCAACACTATATTTTTTGGCTTCAGAACTTATCGGAATATCTTGTTCTTGAGCGAATTTTATTTCCAGATCCCGTGTCAAGTTCATATCTCTGATCGGTGCAATAATTTTTAGATGTGGGTCGAGAGCTCGGATGGTGACATCAAACCTAATCTGGTCGTTTCCTTTCCCCGTGCAGCCATGTGCAACTGCAGTGGCTTGATGATTGTGCGCCTCTTCCACCAACTTAGCAGAGATGAGTGGCCGAGCAAGTGCGGTTGCCAGTGGGTACTTGTCCTCGTACAGTCCATTTGATTTAATGCTGGGAATTATGTAATTGTGGGCAAGCTCTTCTTTCCCATCCACGAAAATGTGCTTTATTACTCCAATGTCTAAAGCTTTTTTTTCTATCGCCTTAAAATCTTCCTTCTGTCCGCAGTCCACAGTTAGGCTAATGACATCAAACTTTTGAAGTGTTTGCAAGTATCTTATGCATACCGAAGTATCTAAGCCGCCAGAATAAGCTAGGACAACTTTCTCGTTAGCCATCTATTATGCGCTTCGAGCGCCCAACGCTACATTTATATTTTTTGGTCACAGCTGACCTGATTAGTGATCTATTGACCAATGTCGGTCAACGGAAAGTCGATAACTCATGCAGTAAAAGAGGTCATTAACAATGACCTATCATTTCAAGATTCTCTAGAACGGGGTTACTGTAATATCAGTGCGGTGGCAAGGATAATCAGACCACAAGTGAACCAACTACTGGCCAGAAATACTAGGATAGAAAGCATTATCACTGCCCTTAAACGTTCACGGAAGGTCTACGATATTCCTGTACGACCGATGCTGACTATCCTTGCAAACAGTACTATCAGTGTAAAAACTGATGTCGCAAAGATAAGCACTGGAAAGAGCAAGAGAATTATCGAGAAGGTTGCAAAGGCTCTAACCCAATACGGTGACAATTTTATTAGCGTTTCAGAGAGTATGTTATCAATAACCATCATATTTGACGACAGCTTACTCCACAAAGTAAAAGGAATTTTTTCAAATTATAACCTCTTAGAGGTTGAGGATGATTTGGCTGCAATTATTGTTCATAGCCCAGAACAAATTATTAAAACGCCGGGTTGTGCAATTGCTTTTTACAATCAGCTCTCTAGGAGGCATATCAATATTGAAGATACAGTTAGTTGTTATACTGATACCATTATACTAGTAAAGATGACTGATGTCGGAAAAGCATTCAATGCCCTAACAGAACTCATCTCCAATTCTCGCAAATTCCCGAAAACAGACAATAAAATTTCAAAAAGACACTAAAGTGTTTTATTCGGCAGAAGTGTTGACGAGTTTATGTACAGACGCTATACCTTGGATGAGGTAAAACGTAAGATTATCGATGCCTTACAAGACAATAGTATCGGTTTATCTGGCGTCGAGCTTGCCTCAACAACGGGCATAAATAGGATGACAATTACCAAGTACCTGGATATATTAGCGACGATGAGGCTAATCAAGAAAAAGAGGATAGGTTCTGTAAATGTTTGGGTTGTACAACCGGGGACGGCAGATTATGAATTCCCGGTAAATTATCTTGAAGTTCAACAAAAATTCATGAATGCAATACTGATCGGTGACGGAGATCAGGCTCGAAACATCTTGATAAATGTGATTAATTCAAACATCGAATTACTAAGACTGTTAACAGACATCATAGTCCCGACTGTAAACACTATCAATGAGTTATACAATAGAGTTCGACTGGGGAAGACAGAACGAATTTATCTGTTAAATTTGGTACTGGAATTAATTGACTTAATGAAGTTTAGCGTCCAGCCGGACAACATTAAACGTGGCGCTTATTCCTTTTTCATCGTGGCTTCTGAGGACCGGATCTATCACGCAAAAATTGGAGCACTTGCATTGCAGATCATGGGATTCAGAACATCGTACATCGGAAACGTCGAACAGCACATCGATCCTTTTTTTGATATTGATTTCCAACGCTACTTAATGAAGCTATGGGATAAGAAGAAAGGTCTATTGATAATATGCATTTACTGCTCCGAAGAAGGCACATTGCGTTTTTTGTATGCAGCTACTAAAGCAATGAAGGCGAAACTAACAGCAGAAGTTAGGATAGTGATATTTACAACACCAGAACTTCGAAATACAATCGAATCTTTAGGTGCCGACTTTATTGGGAATGATCTTACCTCTCTTATTGAGTGGGTCAAAGGAGAATACCATCGCCTTAGACTTTAAAATCAGTCGGCATTCTTGGAAAAAATGTCAGTACTCTCAATTGTCGTCGATTAGACTGAGATTTTCGATCTTGTCATAAATTGCATTTATCTGCAACTGGATTTCTAACTTTTCGATTTCGGTATTTACAGCATCTTTCTTTTCGTACAAATCTCGAATTTGTTTATGCAAGCTGTATTTGATTACCCCAATCGACGGATTCATGTCTCCTCAAATGAGGATAGGAAATTAAATAGCATTAATTGTCAAATAATTTTGCCTCGTTTGACAAATCTCAAGCTAATTACATAATATGTTATATATTTCTCCTTTAACTAGCCTTATACTCAGACAACTATCAACTAAACAAAAAACCCTGCGTGCTATGATTTGAACCTTGCGTGTGATTACTATGACCTCTTGCCTCAATAGCCGAAAAAGAGATCACGAGTCTAGCAAACAACTGAAAATGCGTAAATACTAATCCCAATAAATGATATTTTTAATCAATTTGTTATCTATTTGTTATCACTCGATTGAAATATGAGCTTAGAGATTCGGTTGTTTATTGAATACAATTTTTTCAAATCCAGCGTTAATTCTTGTTGATGACGTGGTAATGTGTAAACATGACTAAAGCACCAAATGACGGGAAAAAATGAAAATATTGATCGCAGAGGACGATAGAGATGTTGTATTATTGTATAAATACGCGATTGAGAAGAGACAACAT
The DNA here is from genome assembly GCA_035691865.1 of Candidatus Nitrosopolaris sp. Taxonomy (GTDB): domain Archaea; phylum Thermoproteota; class Nitrososphaeria; order Nitrososphaerales; family Nitrososphaeraceae; genus Nitrosopolaris. Next base: position 39,146 of record DASSIM010000027.1, read on the forward strand.
GAGGTCATAACTACCGAAGACGGGGAAGAATGTCTAACAACTTATCACGAAGAATACCAGCGTACTAGATTTGGAAAGCAGTATAGCCTGAACAAGACGCCGCCGTTTGATGCAGTAATCCTTGACCATAAAATGCCGAGGATTAACGGAATGGAAGTTGCAAAAGAAATCCTAGCAACAAGCCCACACCAAAGAGTCATCTTCGCTTCTGCATCTGTAAAAGAGACTCTTATCGATTCGATAAAGAATCTAATGCATGTGGTCGAGGTATTACAAAAACCATTTCATCTGACTACCTTGGTTGATACTATCGAAGATAGAGAAATCTATTCGGAACTACAGAAACTCAATGTCGATATTTCTGTAGTTAAAGCCCTTAAGCCTACTCATGAGCAGATAAAAGATCTTTTGAGTAGATTGCTAATTTATAAAAGTGATAAAAGTCGAGAGTCAATGAAGGTATTCGACCATCGTCGAACATATTAGACCCTTTGTATATTCGATATATTTTGCAGTCAATCCCGACTATAAAGTAAAGCGGTAACAACAAAAGAAGAACTGATTAATAAGAACTAATTGGACGATATCGCTCTACGCGACAACTTTTCTTGTAAGGAATCATTTCTTATTGGTTTTATGTCTATGGGAGCGCTTAGGGGAACGGAGTCTCCTGTAGTTAAGGGGATGCCTAAGGATGGTCTTCAGTAGGCTAGGAGTGCTGACGATCCTAATAGGGGTAAAGGCCCCTATTATTGTTATAACCTGCGTTCTTGAAGCCTCTCTTTCAGCTTCGGTCTCCTCTTATTGTTGATTTTTAATGATTGCTTCCTGTTCTTCGGTGTCACCTTCACCTTCAGCAACTAACACTTTGTTCTTCTTGGCTTTCTCGTCTGCTTCGTTCAAAGGGGTCGTATCTTCAAGCTTCTTTAACCCGTCATTCAGAGTAAGCGAGTCCCTAGAAGGTCATTCATATCGTTGTTAAACTCTGATGCAATCTGCAACGCTTGCAGTTTCACATTAGGCGGAACTCCGTCCTTCTCTGCTTAACACTCAAGCGATTCAGTTCTATGTTGGCCTGCCATTTAATGGGTGAGAAGTTCATCAAATAATCCCTCACGATGTGCCTAGCTTGAGTGTTAAGATTGTTTATCGTCTTCCTAGCTCGATACGCCTATCTTTATGTCTTCGGCTATAGCAGCAATAGAGCCACCTTTAGCCGTGAGTTCTATGACCTTCACGTCTAGCCACTCCTCATGGCTTGACTTTCTCCACGGTCTCATTTACTTTAGTACGCTCCTCCTCGTAGTTCAGATAACGAGCGGCGCTAAAGCAGTTGATGTAACTTTGGTTGACGGAAATACATATACTGCAAAGGAAATAGGTACTGACCTATATAGCAATCTTGCATTATTGCAAATCACGGATAATTTCTCAGCTGAAAATGGTTTTCCGATTATGCTTGCAAATTCCTTTACCCAACAAGTTGGACAACAAGTATTAGCATTTGGACCTAACTCCGGTCTTGTCACGAATTGCGGGCTTACCAATTAACTACAAGGGAATTATAGTCAC
>DASSIM010000028.1:0-24131 GCA_035691865.1 Candidatus Nitrosopolaris sp.
ACCACTTTACCCTTCAGATGAAGGAAAGGGAATAGTTCGAGTTGATGGTTTAGTAAGGAATAATGCTGGTGTAGCTATCGGAGATACTGTAGTAGTAAGGAAAATCAAGGCAGTTCCAGCTGAAAAAGTTATAGTTGCTCCATTGGAGGCAATACCACCGATTGATGAGCGCTATCTTGCTGATGCTCTTGAAAGCGTACCTCTCATTAAGGGAGATAATGTCATGGTTCCTTACTTCGGTGGCAGACTTACCTTTCAAGTTATTGGGGTGACACCGGCCGCTGACGCGGTTCTAGTTACGCAAAAAACAATATTTCATATTGCGGAAAAAGGTGAAACGTTACGCGGAGTTCCACAGGTTTCATATGAAGACATTGGTGGCTTAAAGGAAGAAATCCAAAAAGTTAGAGAGATGATTGAGCTTCCATTAAGACATCCAGAAATCTTTGAAAAGCTGGGTATAGAAGCTCCAAAAGGTGTGCTACTTTATGGTCCTCCTGGAACAGGTAAGACTCTCTTGGCAAAGGCAGTGGCCAATGAAAGCAATGCTCACTTCATCAGCATCTCCGGGCCCGAGATAATGAGTAAATTCTATGGAGAATCTGAAGCACGTCTAAGAGAAATCTTCAAGGAAGCAAAGGAAAAAGCACCCTCTATTATATTCATAGACGAAATTGACTCTATCGCTCCAAAGAGAGAAGAAGTAACTGGTGAAGTCGAAAGAAGAGTAGTCTCGCAGTTACTATCATTGATGGATGGCCTCGAGGCAAGAGGCAAAGTCATTGTAATTGCAGCTACTAACAGGCCAAATGCAATCGATCCTGCATTAAGACGTCCTGGTAGATTTGATAGAGAAATCGAGATCAAGGTTCCAGATAAACGTGGCAGATTGGAGATACTACAGATTCACACGCGTAATATGCCTCTAGACACGGATGTAGATCAAGATAGAGTTGCAGCAGTAACCCATGGATTCGTAGGTGCAGATCTTGAATACTTGTGCAAGGAAGCAGCCATGAAATGTTTGAGGAGATTGCTGCCTGAACTTAATCTGGAAGACGAGAAACTTTCCCCAGAAGTATTGAACAAACTTATCGTCATGATGAATGACTTCGAGAACGCTGTAAAAGAGGTGATGCCATCTGCTATGAGAGAAGTCTATCTGGAATCACCAGATATCCCTTGGACAGCAATAGGCGGTCTAGAAGAAGTCAAACGCGAATTGCAAGAAGCAGTCGAATGGCCTTTGAGGTATCCAGACTTGTATACAAAGTTAGGACACTCAATGCCAAAGGGCTTGTTGATGCATGGACCTTCCGGTACAGGTAAGACGCTATTGGCAAAAGCTGTAGCTACAGAATCCGAAGCCAACTTCATCAGTGTCAGGGGTCCTGAATTGCTAAGCAAGTGGGTTGGAGAGTCTGAGAGAGGTATCAGAGAAATATTCAGAAGAGCCAGACAGGCGGCGCCATGTGTAGTATTTTTTGATGAAGTTGATTCAATAGCTCCTACGAGAGGTATGGGAGGCGACAGCATGGTTACAGAACGTGTAGTGTCACAATTGCTTACAGAACTAGATGGAATTCAGGCATTGTCTGGTGTAGTAGTGCTAGCAGCAACAAACAGGGCTGATATGATCGATCCAGCGCTGCTCAGACCGGGAAGATTCGATAAGATTGTATTTGTGCCTATGCCTGATAAGGCGGCAAGACAAAAGATTCTAGAGATTCATTCGAAGGACAAACCAATTGGTCCTGATGTAGAATTATCCAGGGTTGCCGAACTGACCGAGGGCTTTAGTGGTGCTGACACAGGTTCCGTTGCAAATACTGCCGTTTCACTCGTACTTCATGAATACTTGGCAAAATATCCGACACCAGAAGAAGCTGCAAAGCATGCTTCAGAAGCTCATGTAATGATGCGTCATTTCGAAGAAGGAGTAAAGAAGATCAAGACTCAGAGAGAAGGTAAACCCGGAGAAAAGGTAACTGTCCCTTACTATAGATAAAAGACAGGGATCCCTCATTTCATTTGTTTTGACGAGTGTTATGACTAAAATATATTGCTAGTCATCTTCCAGTACCTTTCGATTTGAGAGGATTGAATTCTAGAAAGCTGACAAATCGTGGATATTCATCAAATTTCCTTCTGGTTATAGAACAGAATGATTGTCTGTAGGCCTGAAGACTCCTAACCTACTACAATAAACCTCTTGCAAGTTCATTCAACAGAGCTCCCAAGTCTATTGCATTTGAAGGTATCATATACCGTTTATTGGCTGTAAAAACGAAGTACCGTCAGTCAATCGGCTAATGGCTACTTGAGGTAAAGGCTCTATCTGAAATATGTCCTAGCCGCAAGTTGGTAGATATAGAAAATTACTCTATAATCAATAGACAGTAAATGAGTACAGAACTATTGTTTGAAGTATCTTAGATTTTTCTAATGAGAATGTACTGGTTATTAGGTATTCTAACATTTCATAGTTATAGTAAGTTATCTCTGAATTCTTTTATCAGGGATTCATACTAATATGTCTACAGGGAGATAGTTATGCTTTTATATCGCTTTTTTTGTCAGTCTGAAGATCTGACTTGATAAACAAGAGTATTTTAATCATCTCTACATTTGCGGTTGCCACTTCGTTGATCTCCGCAATCATTATTGGAGGTATCCCAGGAGCATCATTTGTATATGCCCAGACATTTCCAGGATACGTCCCGTCGGTATCACCTGCAACAAATCATCAAAAGGTAATCCAATACGATCATCAAAAGAATTGTGCGGTAGACCAGCATACGCCTACAGATTTCAAAACTTATCTGACTCATTTTGCATGCGGTCACGTCACCGTTCTTAATAACGGTACGACATTGAGAAAGTTCACACTGATAGCCGATGACTTTAATGGCTCAGGAAAACCAATCGTCATTTCCACTAATACCTATGGCTTAGGTAAGCCATTGACTAGTTCAAATCAGACATACAAACCTGTGATATTTCATGCCTGGACATTTAATGGCACAGTTCCAGGACCAACCATGAGATTTACGCAAGGCGACCATGTTCAAATCACAGTAAGTGTCACTAACGACTCAAAATTCCCTCATTCATTACATATGCATTCAATGCACCCGGGTCCAATAGATGGAATGTCGGGACTTGCTGGAATGATCATGCCAGGACACTCTTTCACATACAGCTTTGTAGCAAATCCTGTTGGGGTGTATCCATATCACTGTCATATGTCTCCAGTTGAAGAACACGTAGCTCGTGGACTATACGGCATGATGATAATAGATCCACCAACTCCAAGACCTCACGCTACAGAAATGGTAATGATGTTAAATTCATACAGCTACAGTTTCGAACACCTAAATGGCACAGGCCATCTTGCTCCAACACTGCCAGCAACAATGCAACAGATGCAAGCCAATCTATCAGATGTAATAGAGAACTCTGATGAAAATAACGGACCTGATAACCAATTCTACTCCGTGAATGGTATGCCATTTGGATACGTGGGAAAAGACTCGATTCCTTTGACAACGGGTACACCATATAGAATATATCTTGCGAACATGGTAGAGTTTGACCCGGTAAATTCCTTTCACATGCACGGAAATATGTTCTATTACACACCTTCGGGCACCACAGAATCAGCAAAAATGTATACGGACATTGTAACAATCGGGCAAGGCGATAGGGGTATGATAGAATTCCATTACAACTTCCCGGGACTATTTATGTTCCATTCACACATAAATCACTTTTCTGATTTGGGTTGGATTGGATTCTTTAACGTCACAAAGAGTAAAGGGAATGGGAATGTGACACCAGAATAATATGAATCCAACATTCACAAGCCTAGCGGCGAGCACTAATTGTTGTAGTTCAACAGATTTACGGATCTCGCATAGATGGATTTTCTAGTTGTAGCTAGGAGCTAATATCTTCTATACTAAAAGTAGCCGTAATTGAGGATGACTATTGATTCACTCTACCCTGAAAAAAGCCACACGCATATGGGACGCTCATGCTGATAAGGGATACCAATTCAACAACACGATCCAAGAAATGAAACTGTATACTTTCCTTGGCATGACATACAGAGAAAGCTGGAAAAGAGGAGATCCGTCAATAGTATGTCATCTAGTAAGGATACATTGAGGAAATGTTTATGACCAGATTAATCCGTCTATGTCCAGTACACATGGACAGGGGGGACAAGGGGACAGGGGTATAGTTGATTTCCAATACCACTATCTTAGAATTTATGTTACATATATCTAAAATGAATTTAGCTGCCTTGTATGGCAGGGCTTCCTCAAAGTGACCTAGGATTAAGATGAAAAAATGTTAGAAACTCAGCTTCATCTTATCAGCGCTGTTCTTATCCTTCTTGCAGCTGTAGTTCCAATTTATCTTACCATAAAATTAAAAGACAATCTGAAAAAATTAACGGCAATATTTTCTATTTTCATATTAATACATGCTGTCTATCAGGTAGTCGGATTTTTGGGCTTTACCCTATTAGCAGACGGAGTCTTTGAACCACTTTCCGTTGCAGTACTGATATTCTTTGGAATCGTTTATTCAGGCATACCTAAGCAAAGGGACATGACCATAAAAAACATGGTTGTGGTATGGAGTCCTGGTATGTTACTTCTTCTTATGAACAGCATTACAATAATGCTACTTTTGGGAGCATTGGGTATATTCATTTGGCTGGCAGCCCGATCTAAGAATATTAGAAGTTTTCAATTCCAAATGTCAATTTTTATAATAATTTGGATATTAGGCGACATGGTCAGCGTTCTTCATGACAATGGGATCGTCGTATTTTCAGCTTTACAGAGTGATGTGGGATCAGGAATACATGTTGTATCTATGGTCTTTATTAGTGTGATGTTATGGCTCAGGTATTATTATTCGGAAAGAAGCAGTAAAAAGATGGTTGAAGATCTGGACGCAATGCTAAGGTGAAAGTGGAGGGATATTGGGAATCCTTATTCGTTTTTTACTAAATAAACGTGATCTCTAGCATTCCCTAGTCATTTCAATTTTAGCAACTACAGACAACTTTTCTTTAACAAGCCGCCACCTTCCATAAAACATTATTGTGAGTTGCTTTCGCGTATAATTTGATTAGCCGGTTTAATTCAATACTTAAATGCATCCAAAATTTTCTGCGATTCGATATTAGCCGTCTCAATGTTTTTTTTAATTCTCTGTCCTTTTCGGAGGGTCACTCCATCGCCGTCAAAACATCGGAAGCAAGTGGCTAATAATCAGGGTACGCTTTTGAAATAAGTCGAAAAGAAATGAAAAACATATTTTACGTATTATCAAGTGATGTCTAGAATCATAAGAAAGTGATGATAGTCCCAATAAATTCAAAGTAGACACTTATTGGGAAAGCGAGTTAGCTTTTCAATCATTTCAAGAACCATCCGCTATTATGATTTGGTTCTGCCTAACTTGAAAATGCGCAAGGTTTATGGGTTCGAATTGTATGTGTTCATAAAGGAGAAAAATCCTCCCATATGATAACATAGACAAAGAAAAATTTGCAAATTATTCATCATTGATAGGCTCTAACAGCTTTTTAAGTAAACCTCTATTGTTATTACTATTCTTCGTAAGAGTAAAGGATTGTAGTTTCCTTTGTGAAGCAAAATCTTTATAAGAGATAACGTGGAAGCTACCTCTTTTATTCGAGCAATGAAGAACAGTCATGTCACATGTTTTTCGTTCCAATGTTGAAGAAACATGTGAACGTCTTTGTCGAGTCTTGATCTTGAGCGCACAAGAAACGAGTGTCCAAATTGCCATCCCAGATTATTGCACTCTTTACACTCTTGTTCGTACGATGAACTAGATCCGTTCGCTTCTCCAACTATGCATCTTGATGGAATATCAAGTTCAAAATACCACTTGAACCATCTAATGGATAAGGGAAATGGCAATTTCTTTTCTTCTTCTAGTCTTTTCGCCCATTTTGGCGCTATATCACTGAGGGTACTGGTTTTTTCCCGTGGATCTACTAAATCGGGTTTTGCGTTCATAACCAATTTTATGTTTCATGTTATATAAAAAAATATATGGTCTGTCCTACATTCGATGGTGATTTTTGCATCACGAGACCACCTGATAGCACCAAATCGAGCTAATCTCTAGAGGCCTGTAGTGCTACTTCTACTAGATTAGAACTATTTTGACACACTACTCCTGCTCGTGTCAAACGCAGTGCAATTAAGAAGCGAAGGCTTCGATAGATGAACTCCAAAGCATATGGACGCATACCTACCTGGAGAAATCACACGCATAGCCAATACGATTAATCAGCCAATACGATGGCTACTGCAAAGCTAATCGTTTTGTATTAGTAATAGCAGTATCCAAGGTGTTTCACACTGAGGACTATGAGGCTCAGATAGAGTTAGGTACACATCACGAAGAACAGACATAAGTCCAAGATCACCTACACTTAGATGGATGTACCAAAAGTTACTATTCTGCCTCAGCAGCCTACAAATACCTATAGATACAAGGTAGTATAGAGTCAAAAAAGGAGAGATATAGCTAGTTGTACTTTGATGACCAAAAACGAGAAGAACAACAAATTGTTTCGACATCCGACAACAAACAGCGTATATACAGCTATATTAAAGAGAACCCGGGATCGCACCTGAGAAAGATCAGTCAGAAGTTAATTATAGCTATGGGTGATATTCAATACCAATTAAAGTTTTTAGAAAAATCAGGTTTGATAAAATCGCGACGTATAGGGTTATTCAAGACATACTATACATTTTCCATATTAGGAGAAAGGTATGAAAATATATTGGCCATTCTCCAACAGGAGACTCCAAGGGACGTAATACTATACTTAATTGAAAATCCAGGAGCTACTCAGAGTGAGATAGTTCGTCATAAAGGATTCACCGCACCAACTATTAGCTGGCATATGTCACGCTTAATTGAAATTGGCTTGGTCTATAGCTGCAAAGAAGGTAGATTCGTAAAGTACTACTTAGAAGGCAATGTTAAAGACATCATCACTTTGCTAAAACTATACCATCCATCAGCCTGGAATAAACTGTCAAATAGACTCGCCGAACTTTTTTTGGATATCGCTTCTCAATCCAGACCAGGGAGAGACAGTGCCGGTGAGAAAAATGATGCGAGCGAGAACCCAAACGAACTAGCCGAAAAGCGGAGAGAAATAGAGGACAGGATGTACAAGGAGATTTAGTTAATGATATGGATGTGGTGAACTGCTGCTGTTGAAGATAAAGACAATAGTAATCATACTATTCATCTACTTTGCTACTTTATCGAATATTCAGACAGTATATGCCACTGAGGATGACAAGCAGAACATCGCTGATATTTTTGTCTTCGGAAGCGGGATATTTGCAGCGTTTCTTTTTGCTTTATCTTTGTTAGCCTACAGAAATTTGTTGACAAAGAGACTCCTTCTTGTATCAGCTGCGTTTGGAATATTTGCCATACATGCAATAGTTTCAAAACTCGATCTTTTTACCCCTCTACATATTGAATCATCGGTCTTGGAGTTGACATTAGCAATTATGAATTTTGTGGCTCTGGCATTCATCTTTCTGGCAATAGTCAAGCGTGCGAGAATAAAGACGAAAACACCAACTCCCCAATCACACTCCTAGAAAATATAGTATTTCGATACAATCGTTAGATTCATTTTAATTCGGATAAGACACATTTAGCCAGTTGTACCTGAAACATAATAAACAACGTTTGTTTCTAATGCGTCACTGACTTTTAATGGAGAGTGGCGAATGGAGATTTCAATCATTATTAGTATTTATTGCTGCACTCATAACTCTCATTTTGACAGGATCTTTCTTTCCGGCGATAGGATATAGTATTCAATTGTCACCCACGCCGTATAGCAACAGTAGTGCTAGTAGCAAAGTAGTCATGCTAACTTTTGGTGATACACTCAAGAGTCAGTTCACAAATGCCAAGCCAATACTGGATAAATATGGATTTAAGGCTAGTTTCTTCATAACATGTCTGTGGGTGGGTTCAGATAGGGCGAGAATGACATGGCGGGATATATTGGCATTGCAAACGAATGGACAGGATATAGAATCCAAGACAATGACTCATAAAAGGATGACCAACCTATCTACTAACGATTTGGATTATGAAGTAGCCGGATCAAAGAAGTGTCTAGCAGATCATGGGATAAATAGCACAATTTTCGCCACAACTCATGGCAACGAATGGAATAATGCTACTGTTATAAATGCAATTGCAAAATATTACAACTTTGCTGTCAATGGATTTGCTCCTTTGACGTTTTTGCACTGCGACGGGTACAAGCAATCAAGTCAGCACGATTGCAGGACTTATTATGATAATGGTACTCTAACTTTTGCAAATAGGTATTCTATAAGAGAGTGTAGTCATAATAATATCGATAAAGCTTACTCTTATAATAATGCTAAGATATTTCAGAGATTTGTTCAAGTCAATAGCCAGAACAGGTTCAACAATGAAAACGGGACGATAAATGGTGTTCCTGTTTTAGGCTATCATGATATAGTTGGCAATAAAACACGTGATAGTACTGATGTGAACTTGTTCGCTCAAGAAATGAAATATCTACATGATAACGGGTTTAGAGTACTGACACTAAACCAGCTTGGGTATGATACGAACCGTAATGTAATTTATATAAATAATATCCCCTAGTCTTAAGGTCGATGCCTCATTTTATGAACGTGAATTAAAAAATGGTGCATTTCACTCAATAATCACGCACGGGCGCTTCTCAGACGCTCCGGACTTCTTTCAGCTAGCATGGTCCTTTTAGGAAGGTGAATTAATTTGGCATTCACGCTTTGCAGTTTTTTTGTTTTAGACTCATTTTTATTTTTTCCCGTACAATCTGGCGCCTATTTTGTAGAGAGAAGTTATCCGATTTCCGGGCCAACTGCACTTAAGTATACTTGTATTCAAAAAGAGCTATCCGTCTGTCAACTATTGCGACTAGCTACTGGGGAGGCATTAGCGGTATTATCGAGTGTGGGCCTTGTCCTGTCGGTGTCTTTTTTAGCGTTGGTGCTGCAGGTGTCGTCGATTTTGATGGTGATTGTACGGTTGTGGGCAATCCTACTACCCGTACTCCTGTGACATTATGAACCAAGTGCTTCACCAGATTGGGTGCTGACGCTATTCCTAGAGGAAAGCATAGAAGTTGAGCCTCGATCTGGTTTAGTCCCTGCTGGATTCGACTTGCGCTGATTGCTGTCCACTTTGTATAGTCTGTTACCCCTTTCGGACCCTGCGGTGATGCCCTGGTATATCCATGTTGGTTTATCTGTACTTCTACTTCGCAATTCGTATGAGTTGCGTTTGAAGGGGCAGACGTGCCGCTGACTGCAATTAGACTCCCCGCTGGAACATCGGGATTTTTGTCTGGGTACTTTATTGATAACAGGCTGGCTGATCCGCTCCCTGTAGCGCCTAGTCCCAGGATGACTAAAACTAGTACTGTGACTGCTCCAACAGTAGTTTTTGCATTCATATATAATCTCACCTTTTCCTTCGCGGCGATATATTAGTTACCCACTCAATCATGAGTCATGTAAGCTGGGTCAGTCAGTCACGGTTTGAAGGTGATCAAGAAGTCTACAAGTTAGTATATCGTTTTAAAACGATAATGACAAAATAGAAGAAGCAGAAGAAATTCTTACTACGAATATCTTATTAAGACAAATGCGATATTTTTGTTTGCCAATGTTTAGTATGATCATGGAATATTACAAGTATGATCATGTGATTTCAAAGTGTCACGGTCATGGATATGATAGAAACATTCCAATTGGTCACACAAATCCATACAATAAAGGATATTCTAAGGGATATCAGGATGGGTGGAATAAAGTGAGCGGAAGTATTGGAGGAAAAAGTCCGCAATCAATTCATAATGGAACGAGCAACGTAAATGCTACTACCGCCAAAAGTCAGCAAATTCCAAATAATAATGACGTCTGTGACCCAGTACATTAATTCTGTGCAATGACGAGGGCTATCGGCTATACTCCAGGTTACTGGTTCTGGCAGTATGAGGCTTTTTCTTCGGGAACAACATAATCCCATGTTGTATCACACTATACCTACTACTTTCTTAGAATCGTTATAGGACTCCACGTCGAGATTGGCAAGAGTAGAAATATTTCTTAAAAACGTGAATGCCTCGAAGAACAGATATTATCAACATGACCAACCACTCTGTACCACATTGATTATTGGCACAAACGACACAACACGCTCACATATACGGTTTGATTGTTGTGGCTCAAGTCAAAACCACTTTATGCATTTTTTTTATCCAACTTTCCAATCACTAAAAATAAAGCAACGAGAACAGTACAAAGATTATCTTCAGTGTTTTGCGTATAGAATAAATCTAGTCTTGATTTGACATTCACATTAAAATATCATAACTACGGGACAACGATTCGAAGCAAGTGGGAGATTCAATTACTGTAGTACTAATTTCGGCATTATTCATCTTAATAACGTTGTATATAGTCTCGACTGCGTTCATTAACGTATCAAACTTTAAGGTCCTAGCCAAAAAACACTCAAGAATACCAAAGAATAATGATATCCTTTCTTCTAGTAATAAAGAAAACGTCCAGACTGGAGCATCTCCTTCAAATATTACAATAGGAGGTGAAAACTCATTTGTTGCAACAAACACGACGCAGGGTAGCAGTATTAGTCACAGTATAGGCAATCTCAAAAGTGCTGAAAAACTTGCTAATCAAGAGAAACATCTTGCGCAAACCAAATTGAGACAGGTTTTAGCAGAGACAATACCCCATCAGTATATAGTAGTCCTTAAAAACGGAATAACAGAAAATCCACAATCGATAGCGCAGCAGGCAATAAGTAAGGGGGGAATTGTTCAGTTTGTCTATAACAATGCTATCAAAGGATTTGCAATTAAGATTGCAAACAAACTAGTTCTGAATTCGATTTTATCAAATCCCTCAGTAGAGTTTGTAGAACCCGACATCAAGGTACAAGCTTTTTCTCAGGTAGCATCGACTGGATATTCCAGGGTGGGTGGATCATCAAGCATTTTAAATGGTTCTCATCCACAGGCTAGTGTAAATGCAGGGATCGCAATAATAGATACTGGTATTGATTTTACCCATCCAGAACTCAATATCTACAAACAAATAAGCTTTGTTCCCGGGACGTCAACAGCCAATGATGATAACGGACACGGAACTGCAGTGGCAGGCATTGTCGCAGCCGAGGGCCGGGTAGGTGCCGTGGGTATAGCTCCTGGTGCGAGATTATGGGCGGTAAAAGTGCTCGATAGGAGTGGCACCGGTAGTATGTCTAGTATCATAGAAGGAATAGACTATGTGACTCAAAATGCTGGACAAATAGATGCGGCTAACCTTAGTTTCGGTTGCAAATGTAATTCTTCTGCTCTTGACACAGCTATTAACAATTCTGTAGCTGCTGGTGTGACATTTGTGGTTGCAGCAGGAAATGCAGGAGAGGATACATCATTATGGTCTCCTGCTAGCAACCCAAACGTTATCTCAGTAGCCGCCATGGCTGATAGCGATGGTAAGTGTGGTGCACTGGGACCTCCAACTAAATACGGACCAGACGATTCATTGGCTAGCTTTAGCAACTTTGGAAGTAAAGTAACGATAGCCGCCCCGGGTGTGGATATACATACTACGTATATTGGCAGCGCTTACGCCACATTGAGCGGGACGAGTGTGGCCGCGCCGTTCGTAACTGGCGCTGCTGCGCTTTACCATTCTTTACATCCGACTGCATCCCCAGCACAAGTACGTAGTGCACTTGTATCTCTGGCAAGCACTGCTACAACGGTCTGTAACGGAGATGGTCATGGATATTTTAGCAATCCACATGGTAGCGAACCTTTACTGTACATCGGGAGCTTCACGCACGGCTAGCAGAATAATACCTTGATTAGTCACGTAACGAAGACAGGGACAATGAAATCCGTTTATTTTAGAAATTGAGGAAGTGATACAGTGGTGTGGATTTAATATGATGAGAACTTGTCTGAAATTAAGATCAATTGTTAACCCAAAGGCGTTATATATCATTCTTTTGTTGTTTGTTACTCTAATCTTCGAATCTCAGTTGAATTTAGTATATTCAGGAAATAATAGTATATCTTCGGGAAACCAAATGAACTCAATTGCTACTCGTAATAACACCGGTACCAACAATTCCGCTTTACAAATATCTACAGATAAGCCAAACTACGTTCCAGGAGAAAAAGTCAATGTCACCATAAAAAACAACTTGAGGGTTCCATTGGAGTTTCCTGATTCACTTCTAGGTTTGAATATTGAAAATGTCAAGACAGGACAAAAGGCAGGATTACTTGCAGCACAAGTGATATCTGAATTAAAACCAATGGTATCTAAAACATTTCAGTGGGACCAAAAGGACACTAATGCAAATCAAGTTGAGCCTGGAATTTACAAAGCTCAAACGTCAACTGTAAGAAACAATACTAGTAACAATATGCAATTATCCCATGCAAACACGACCTTTATTATAAAGGCGTAGATAATAGTGAAGACAGTACTTCATCCTAGACCTGAAACTCACATGGTGATCTTATGACTTAATCAGAAGATATGATATGTTTTCTAAGCGACAATATTGGTTTAGAGAGAGGAGCAAGTAGAATGTACTTGCGAAAAACTCTTTTCATTTATATCCATAGAAACGTGACTCATAGGTCATCTTAGTAAATTATCTATTCCACTCCTGATATTTCGAGATCGATGCGAAAGGTAGCAACCACCTGAAAATCTGCCTGTGAACATCAAAAAAAAGTATTTGCCACTTAATTTTTTCTTTATATCTACAGTCCAGCTAATGAATAAATTGAAGAGGTAGAAGATATTCGAGAACAAACCAACGTAGCATTAAGACGAAAGTGCACGAGACATTATTGCCAGATTTTCTCGAGATATAGTTACCTTCTAGCAATTTTGCTTTAGATACATTGTTATGTGGTTGTATTCGTAGAATGAGGTCGCAACAAGGACACCTCGTACTTCCGCATTTCAAAAATATATCGCATTCTACGCAGCGCTTAAAACCTTGATTGTAATAACATGATGAGTCTTTCGTTTTGTGAGCTTTGTAGAACGTTCAGATATCTGTACAGAACTTAAATGCTGTATGTTACTTAGACTAGTTCCTTTTTCTTTACCGCAGAGGACTTTGATTTTGAACTACCTTTTTCCAATAACTTCAAGATTCTGGGCGTAAGTAACCATCTTAACTCACCACTTATATTTGGAGTCAACGAAATTATTCTTATCTTAGCCAGTCCAGCTTTCTTCAGATTTATTCGACCGCGTTGGTTTATTCTATTTTTCTGAAATATCATTTCATACATCATACTACTGAGGTATGGCTCATGTCCAATCATCAGTATGCTTGACTCTCTTGCATATTGGTTTAATCTAGTATATAGCTTTGTTCGATTGCCCTCGGGAACTAAATCGTTCCAGACTGTTACTGTGTTTTCGATAGCTAAAACTTTGGCCATGATCTTTGCAGTCTGTACCGCACGTTTAAGAGGACTTGTCACAATAGCACTAAATTTGAGATTAAGGCCCTTAACTGATCTAGCTATAATTGCAATCTCCTCTCTGCCAACTATTGTGAGTGGAACGTCGCCAGAATTCCCACCAGCAGCAAGAGCCATTCTCTTGCCTGAGTCACCATGTCTTAATAGATATAAATCCAAAATCACACAACACCTACTATTGTTAGTCTGGCTCGTTACTTTTTGTTTTTCTTGCCTTTCTTATTCTTTTTCTTGCCCCTTTTCTCTGACTTTATATTTGTAAAGGCATTGTCGACAGCATTCCCAATCTGTGTTACATGTGTCTGCAACTGTTCTATTTGGGTGCGTATTTGTTTGAATAATCCTTCACTTTCTACCAATTTTTCGTCCTGAGTCTGACTGATCAGTTTAATGTCCCTACTTATACCCTTTAGTTGGTGTTCTATTCTAGCATTTTGTTCAAGTATTCCATTAATTTGTTGTAGAAATTTTTTGATAAATGTTAATTCATTTCGTGGTAGTTTAGAGTCTGTCTGCTCTTGTAGTGGTGGCAAGTTCAGCTTTTCATTATTGTGTCAGGTAGGTAGCGCAGTCCCAGATGTATTTCTCGACATAAGCAAATATATATAAACCTCTTCAATATAATGGTTATAGTCTATATAGACTATAGCGCGTAGGCATAAGTACTATGTCGATTTATCCCGTTGGAGCAGTTTATTGGGCATCAACAAACCCCAATTCATCGGTCTGATAGATCACGGGGTCCCATCGGATCTCAAGTTTGCAACTTGTAAGATCATCTGAACTAGCATAGTAGATGAAGATGAAATTCGGCTTAGGACGGTATAAGAATTAGTGAAAAAAATAACAACTCGATATTTAATAGACTAAGGGAGGCTATGAGACAATGAGCACGAATTGATAGATATTGCAGTCACAATCAGGACATTCGTCGAAACCTGGATGGAAGTTAAAGGAAACATGTCCGATGAAAATTGTTATAAAATGATGAAGCTAAATCTGATGAAGTAGGATTATTTTTTTAATAATATTAGAAGTAGAGGGTGCCGAGATGTTATTTTGATTTGTATTCAATGACAATAACAATACGCTGTCAAGGCAATAGGTTATGAACCCCTAGTCACATGAGGAATACACATGCAGAAATTATTGACCTGTAAAAACTGTATTGAATGTCCTTAAGCAGATAACTGCGTTAGCCAGCCGCTTTTACCGCCGTCCATTTGCTCTGGTGAATATGTATTTCTCAAGGAGGGCGGTCACTAGAAAGCCTTATACTACTATAACCACGACTCAGATTGAACGTGCCGAGCAGCATTTCAGATTTTCAGGGATGTTTAACGATTTCCTAACCAGCCATTTAACGTATTCCAAGCTTCAGAGTATCCCAATTTGTACGGAGTACAATCAACGTGGCAGGAGTCGCTATATGATCTATGGTGTAAGAAGTCGAACTTCGCTGTATTGTATCCGGCTTCGTATGATCCAATTGCGTGTACGCGTGGTATTATTACGGTTAATGCTGCTAAGACTATCACCAGTACTGGTAGCACTAGCATAGATAACGCATTTTTCATTTGGTACAAAACCCCTCCCTATTACCGACACCGACTGCGACGCCTTGAACATGACCAATCTTGTTACTGCTTCTGTATTTCATATTTTGTTAGAATCAATCCAATTATTTATGAGAAACCAAACATAGTACTAAAGTGTAAATCAATTTCCATTAAACGATACTATTTCCTTGTTTTATCGATTCTAAATATCTGCGTGTACAAGTATCTATAGTACTAGATAACATCTACACTTTTGTGCAAGTGCAGTATAGTATTTTTTTAGCTCATGGATAGTGCATTTGTGCTAATATAGCGAGATGGAGAAATTTTTATTAAATCTGGACTTTACATATTCTAATACTTCAACGTCTGACGAGAAGTATTGTATATTATTAATTTCACTATCTTGATTCTTTTCTTTATCGATAAACTGCCCCACAAAATTACCACACGCATTTCTGTTTATAAAAAGCTTCTTGGACCGAGACTGATGTTCAATCCTAATCCCCTCGTCAAGATCAAGAGATACTAACTTCTTGGATAAATCCTTCACTTTCCGTTCAGAGTTCATGATCAGGAGAACCCTTTCGAATAGAATAATGCAGAGGTAACTTATAACGATTACGGACTTAGCTATTTGGCACGAAAAAAGCAATTCAGAGTCAACCAGGAAACGCAAATACATTTGAATGACCAAAATTTTTACAAACTGTTCTGGTTTGATTGTTCTACTTTCAATCGCCTTAGTTTTGATAGTCATCCTGAGAGTAGATCTACTTCATGCTAGTATCGCACAGTCAGGAAAATAAGAGTAAAGCTTCAAAAGACCGGTTTAACATCCAAGTCGGCGATGTTACCTTAATAATGAATTAGAAGTATACCATTACCGATTATTGAGAATATTCGACACATTATCTGGACTGAAAGAAAAAGCAACGCCAAGGAAGGGCAACTTGAAGATGCTCATTTGTGGTCCTACAGTCTATGATTTTTCTCATCTTGGGCATGCAAGAATACTTCTCTTTTATGACTTGGTAGCGAGATATTTAATGTCAAATGGAATGCCAACGACAGCAATCTTAAACATTACTGATATAGATCCCAAGATATCGTTAAGGGCAAAGGAGGAAAAATCGTCTGCAGCGGACATTTCTAATAGATTTATAAAGGAACTCATGATTGATATTCGATCCTTAGGTATCAATACCTTAAGTATTTCAAGGACATCTGATTACGTAGAAACTGCTAAAAAGCTGATACTAGAACTTCTTGATAAGAAACGTGCTTACTTTTCTAATGGCAATATATATTTGGATACGAGTTCGTTAGTCTCGTACGGGAAGCTCTCAAAAATGAGTCATGAGGATCTAGTTAATAGCCGAGTGGACATAGCACCGGGGAAAAGAAATCCTAATGATATCCTGCTTTGGAATGGCATCGATGACTTTGGTCAGAAATATTATGACAAGTCATTAGGAGCAGGCGTCCCCTGGTGGCATATGCAGGACGCTTCTGTTGGAATGTCGATCTTTAACGGACTATACGATATCCATGGCGGTGCAACTGAGCTAGTATATCCGCATCATGAGTCACTTTTGGCAGAACTGCAGGTGGTGACATCCAAACAACGACCAGTCAAGATCTGGAGTCACGTGGGATTAGTAAGCATCAACGGGAAAAAAATGTCCAAATCTTTTGGCAACATCATGAGAATAAGGGATCTGTTAAGAAAATATAACTCTAATATTATACGGCTTTATCTCTTATCGAAGCATTACCGACAACCTCTCATGTTCTCACAATCTGACCTTGATAAATTCTATTCGACGGACGAAACACTCGCAAGCGCACTTTGGAAGCATGTAGGCACTAAAGTCTCTCATCGTAGGACAAGGCTGGCCAAGGAATTCGCTAGTGCTATAGAGAATGATGTAAACACGCCTGCCGCCTTGAAATTGATGATTGAAACAGCTAGAGAGGGCGGCTCCATTGCAGACCTTCGGTACATGGTAAGGATTTTTGGACTTGATTATTGACAATGAGATTGAGGAGAATGAGCATCTGGTGGCTTGTGGGCACGCTAAAGTTATTTTCGTAAATAGGCACATGAGATGAAAAAAATGCGCCTCTAATGCTAGATAAGTTATTATTCCCACGTGATTAGCTCAAAAAAAGATGATATAGTTGTAGAAATTGGATTCCAGTAGAGGTGGTCTTGAAAATTCGCCTTTCTTCTTGATAGACCAACAATTTATTCATAAGAAGTATCCTAAAGTATTGCAAGCTGCTAATGATTGAGAAATGAGTCTGATATTAATTTAGATTTAGTTGATCTACCGTTTGCGAATTCTAGGATTGTCGCTGATATGTCAGTCTTATCTCATGTCGTTCCTCGAAAACCTATTGTTTTTCTCATTTGAAATAGGCGCGAAAGTCGAAGCGCGATGAATAAAGAGTTTGCAGAGGACATGCGTCATAACAAATCTTACTGAAGTTCTATATTTAGGAACTGAGTATACTGCCTCTCTAGCCAAACACAGCCTTGTGACACGTGATTGCTTTATAGAATTTCAATCTAGTTATTAGTACTTTATTATTTTTCATGTGCTATTATTCCATCACTATCAGAATGTTTTGTTGTTTGTGTGAATGCAAAGGAATTGCTCTCCGTGACGTTGCCGTTCATCTTGGGTAATGAATGTGATATACCCACGAATGTAGTGTAATGCTAGATTGGTCTGAGATCGTATTGTATATATTTATACATGACTTGTAATATATTATCTTCATCAATATAATATTGCATGAAGACCAACTGGATGTGAAGAGATAAAACCTGACTGAAGATACTGTTACGATAAGACTAATCGGAATAACATAAGTTCTATTCTTCAAACGCTCTTATGAATCCAGTCCAAATCGGTACGGTAAAATCATGCTCCTCCTGGGATGTGTATAGTAACCATCTGTCGTTAGGCCAATAATAGAGAAGTGACTGGAGGATTAGAATGCTTGAATATAGACTCACCGGTACGGACGTTTAAATTTCTCCAATTTGTTTTGCTATGATTTATGTCCACTATTACTTTATTTCCTGACAACCAATATAAGATGTAGTTAATAAGATTTTAACTGTTTGACCTTGTTAAGATGAACTAGAACAGAAATTGAAATATGGCACCGCGTTCTGTTCTAAGTAATGACGAAGAAGATTTGTTAATAAATCCCGCAACCTTCTAAATATTAGCCCACCTTTAGATCTACTATAAAATCATCATTTGTAAGAGAAATCAGAGAAATGTCATCGCTTGAACAAATTGGACAAGAGTTTGTAACGTACACATTTCTTTCTCCTGATCTCAGGATGGTTGCATTCCAAAATCAGAATTCAATCTGACGATTAGCAGCAACATAAGAGCCTTGCACTAAACGGCTACCTGAATAGTATGTCTCGATTTTAGTCATATCGATCATAAATCAATTGCTTAACGAAAATTAATAGACTACTCAATCATATTTTGAGACAGGTTACTCTTAGTACTTCGTAGTGGAATGATTATTCTTCCTAGATGTCAGATTAAACATACCCAAATGCGTCACACTGGATTGGCTGTTGATCCTATGACCGACAAAATTGCTGCTCGTTTGCCGATTAATACGACGCTAGGGGGCATTACCTCCAACCGAAAAGAGCAATTTCAATTTACGTTCAAGATTGGTTATTTGTGTTGCTGCCCTTACTCTTTGATTTGCGTCTATTTCCAGCTGATTCCAGCAATACCAACTCATCACCACCAGCAAATTAGGATAAGGCCTAGTAACCCTATCAAATAATAAAATATCCTTTAGTTTTTTGTTGGAATTCATTGATGTGTAAATGGTATGGTCTTTGACCTTTTGCGCTTACTTCGAATATAATATTTCATGATATTCGCGGATTTCCATCTTTCACATACTAGACATGTAAAATGATTTTGCCACAAAACAAAACTGATTCGAGGAAATGAAATCCAAAAATGATAAGTTAAAGGAGATTAACCCATATAAAGAGGCAATCTGATAATTACGCGAACGACTAATTATTACGCATCACCATTTTTCATGCAAGTATAATGCCCTACCTAATATGGAATCCGTAATTGATAAAGAATTAGTAAATTGGAGCAACCCCTGCAACATGATGGAGACGGAAAGGCAACAACTGTTTTCATGAGATTCCAGACAATTATACTTGAGAGAAAAAACATTCCATCCTATAGTATATAATATCGTTCCGTTGTATCAGAACATATTATGCGTAAGGGAACAATACATAAGAAGATAGATAGGAAAAAAAATAAAACTCATGCTTATAGTTCGATTAGATTTGGAAGCAAAAAATATGCCAAAGCCGAAAGGCGGAAACGAAATAAGCCAAAGGCATAGGGATACCCGGCTTGATTCAGCACAAGTCTGATCTCAATGAGTGAATCTGCCGACCTCGCCATTTGCTGCTTTCTTATCTGTATCTTCACATACCGCGAAGGGATCATTACCTATAGTTTAAGCACGCATTTCTCTCTCTAAGCTATTGCCCTTTATGCGACTTTATCTCCAAAAGATAAATGTTACTAAAAGTTACAGCACCGAGATGTACTGAAGCTATTGGTGTCTGCTGACCTTGAGCCGCCTATGGAGGTTTTGAAAATTCGGGTATTCTAACCTTGTAAAAACATTTTTCAATTTCGATTCCACATTGCAAAGTAGCATTTGCAGGTTTCACACGTTCCATCTATGGAGTAGCTACAAATCTTGCCAATAAAGAAAATTCCACGGCATTATGCTCCCTGCTACTCCTAATCGTACAAGTGTTACGAAAGGTTTTCTGGCATCTCTAGTGACTACTTCGTCGTGTTATTGTATTCCTATTATCTGCACAATATCGTGTTACCCATACACTTCTCAAACTCCGATCCGGGACTCTTTAATGTCCTTTCTTCTCTTTATTTCTTTTGTGGCTATCCTCGCAAGTTCTGCCTTGTTCTTTTTTTAGGTCATAATCGTGGAGAAGACCAATTCTTTTGCGAGTCCTTTTTCCATTCACCGAATGGATCTTGAGATTTCTTTACTCTTAATTTATCTTGGCTTAGTCAATACTTCTACTGTTGCTGCCCTTTTTTTCAAGGGTTTATTACACCTCTACCAAGAATCTTGCCTTCTTTTAGCATTGTCAATGCCTCTGTGGCTTGATCAAGTTTGAATCGATTCGAAACAACTGGTTTGATTACTCGTCTTCTTGCTAGCGAAACCAACTCTATGAGATCACTTACAGTTCCAGTATATGATCCGATCAACTGGTATGCTCTTGTTGGCATAGTGACTAAACTTAACTTCAATTCACCCCCGAATAATCCAACAAGTACTACTCTGGCTCTCCTTCTGAGTAGTTGCATATCAGTTTCCACAGTTTTAGAAGCATTGACAAAGTCAATTACTGCATCTGCACCCATCTTATCAGTCAATTCCATTATGGCCTTTACTGGGTCTTCATTTTTTGAGTTGATAGTATTATCTACACCTTCCTTCTTTGCAAATTCCAATTTTTTGTCATCTAGATCCATAGCGATTATCCTAGCTCCAGTAACTGCTTTTGCTAATTGTATAGCCATCAAGCCTAATCCTCCTGCACCAACGATCACTACATTATCATTTGGCTTTAGTTTGGCACTCTTTACTGCACCATATGCAGTAAGTGAAGAACATGATAAAGTGGCACTTGCATCGGTATCCATTTCATCATCTATTTTTACCAGATATTTGTAGCTTGGAACCAACACGTACTCTGCATAACCGCCATCCATGTAAACACCTAATGACCTAGGTTTATCACATAGATTTTCTTCTCCGATTCTACAAGCAGGACACAATCCTTCTCCTATCCACGGGTAGACAAGAACTTTGTCATTACTGCTAAATCCTTCAGCTTGCTCACCCAAGCTATCTACTATTCCTGCGACCTCATGTCCCGGTGTAAGAGGATAATTTACACCCCTGTCTGTAGTCTTTAATAGCTGCCCGCCAACCCCTTCATAATAGCCTTCCCATAAATGAATGTCGCTATGGCAAACGCCCGATGATTGAACTTTTACAAGAACTTGAGAACCTCTTGGCTTTGGCGTTTCAAGCTGCTGTATCTCAAGTTTTTCATTCACATTAACAATTCTTGCTGCTTTCACACTGCTTTCACATATGTTCTCCTGTGTTCTAGGATATCTATCTATTCCTATCGTCATACGATCGATGTGAGGGGTTCAGCCACTAATGGGAGCCACAAGAAGGATATAGTCTGCTTATTCCAAGTAACTTTCAAAGTTCATCGTTGAGCACAAGTTGAAAAACGGTTAGAGATTCTCGGTTTTGCGAAGTCTGAGAGCACGTTGATATGACAAGACAACGCGGTCGGGTTGTTGCCACATGGTGGAGCTCTTGAAATCTTTAACCTTTCTGCCATTTCTCCCGTTAACGGGGATAATTAGAATAATATTGCTACGATAGTAAACGAGTTTAATTGGAAAATGAGGGGGCAGATGACAATCTTATTTCAACTCCAGAGTATAATTTATCAGTACGAAGTGAACAATAGTATAGATTGGACATCAAGCCCGTATGTGTCGACTCCTTCAATGGAAACCAGTTGGCGATCGCGAGCGCAGCTATTGGAATGCTGACGGCGCAGGAGCTCGGTATCATCTATGTCAGATCTTACTGCTCCTGAAAACATATTCCGTCATGCCACAAAGGTCATAATGATCTTTGCAAAGGATATGTCTGATGCAAACGGACTAGTTGATGAGAATATCAATTCCTCTTCAGAACCTAGTGAACTAGGTTGACAAATAGAGAGGTACATCTTATATTTACGACCAAGGTTATTTTTATGGATTCATAGATTAGGTGGAATTATTAAATCTCATCTTCTGTAAAGTCATCATGAGGGGGAAAAGGTTTGAAGTCAACTACGCCACTAATATCCAACAAATCTATTACTTTTGCCATTTCCATAGCATCTTTTTGTCTCGCTATCTTCATTCATACTTTTTTGAAAAAACTTGCAATATGGACATTATGTCTTTCGTATGGCTTCTGTTAGTTTTGGTAAACTGAAAACATTATTTTCTTGAAGTGTTTTTAGAAATAAGGACTAATCATTTCGTTTTTCAATATTTCTCTTGTAATGTCTTCTTGAGGCAAAAACACTTGCCAGCTTTCAATACCTACATCTCTTCCGTTATATGGCCTGAAGGAATAGTGTCCTCCTGTACTGCTTTTGATCCATCTTAATTCGCGACTATTATATCTTATAGAGATTCTTGTAACTTCCAATTCCTTCTGGGTTTGTGAACAACTATTGCTGTCTGGCGAGTAATTTGTTGAATCTAATTCTTCAGGCATCTTCCGACCTAACAGAGCAAATCGCGGGAATTCTGATACAGATGTCTTCAATTCCCTCTGAAATTTCCTTATACCTTCTGCATAATATTTCATCTTCTTTGTATCGCCGTATACCTTTGCGATTCTAAATCCTTTTCCAACATTTTCGTAGTCCATCCCATGATTCTGTATCGTAGTATCCTGAGTCAAGTACAATTGCATCCATTTTCGTTAACTGTTTGTTCATGCTTAAATTATCATGAATTATCGAGTTCAAAGTGTTAGATTTTGATCTATTCATTCTATCTTTCATAAGTACCGTCACTGTCTGGACTAGTCTACAATTACTTATTCTCTTCATCTTTTAAGATAGAGCGAAAACACCTGATTCACCGTTGTATTCTTCTGCAAAATCTTAAAAAGAATCAAACTCTATGCGGCACCATATAGTGACCCTCTGGACAAGCGTTTTTCCTACAAGCCAGATGTCAAAATACCCACCCAAAACTAGGTGGGTGCCGGCTTTAACACGTTAAAAGACAGGTATCCCGAACCGAGAGATTAAGATTCCAGACACAGTGAACAAATGGAACAACTGAAACTGGTTCAATAGGTTCTAGCCTACATTACGTCAAAGAGATGTCCAACTTATGACGAACAAGGACTGAAAACGGCAGACCTGAAAAGCTATGACAGGTTTTTTATTCATATTCGAGGTCTTCAGATTCAAAACCTTCTAGTTGTCCGTGTGTCATTGACAAAGCTGCAGGGTCATTAACAAAGTCTCAGGGTTTGGACTATAAATGAAACATCTAGAAAATTACCAAGAGGACAAGAAAAAAAATGTTCTTGCCCGGGTGTCAAAGTGATGCACGCACTACGAGATTACTTTAGCTATATTAGCCAAGAATAATTTGTGTTTTCGAGGCTTCATTCTTTCATAATATTTTTCTAGAATGTAAGTGTTATGGCAAGCGATCACCCACATGATGAATTAACTCGAATTAAAGCTGGAATCAAAATTTCTTGCCCTTTTACAATGGGATAGATTGGATAATAATGAACTAACAAATAGAGAGAAGTTATGGAGCAATCACGGAATTTTCGTCGGTTATCTTTAAGATCTCTTCAAAAATTATCTTTGCTACGTATGCTCGGTTCCTAACTTAATCGATACTAGCATCGTGACATGATTCAATGGAGTCCACAGTGAGCCTGGTTCTGAGCAGCGACTCTTTTAGACCAGAAACTATTTCTAGCAACTGAATGTCTTATTGCAAGGCACCTACTTATCGATTTACATACGTTCTATTTATCAATACTAAATCACCGTTCCATACTCTCTTGGCCTGTTGGAATCAATATCCTCCATCGCCATTTGCGTATCATAAACTCTTTGTTGCGTGGAAGGCAATAATACCCTTCATGATCGAATACTACGCTAAACTAAAAAAATTACTAGTCTTAGGTAATTACCAAATGCATCTTTG
>DASSIM010000029.1:0-35310 GCA_035691865.1 Candidatus Nitrosopolaris sp.
ATTGTGTCTGATATTGAACACATAAACAAATCTCACTCAGAGTTGAAGAAGCTCATGGTTGAAAACTTCGGCATAGCTGAAGACTTGGACGAAATTCACATAAAGAATAAGCTCAGAAGCAGAGGATGGAGTACTGAAGCGATATCATTCTATCGTGAATTTACCCGATATGCTATATTATTAATTACTGAATCCTTGAATATGGTTTACAATGTGTTAATATATAGATATTCTGAACTATCTCTTAAATATGATATCAGGAATGTTGGAAGGCTCATCTTGGATAAGATCATCCTTGACGCATTGGAATATCATATTAGCATTGCTAGAGATACTTCAACAATGAGACAACTTTACTACATGAAAGATAATAATGAAAGAGCTCGAATTGTGATCGATAGATTACTATCTTCCGTAGAAGCAATAGAAGAACATAATCCCTATCTAAACAAATTCACAGATAAAGAGGGAGCAAGTCTGCTGGCTTCGATCTGTTCCATGCTAGAAGCTCCGAAAAATATTGTTGAAGACTATGTCTCAAAGGAAAACTCTACCCTGAAGGTCTTTGGACACGAGTTGGTGCAAGGTGGTGATGACACTCATTTCGTGAACGGCGTAATGATCAAAAATTCATACAATGAAACGAGAAGAATATCTCACAGAAAATCATCCATCCTTCATAAAATGAAGAAATCATCCTAATTTTGTCCCGTCTATCTTTGAAAATATCATTTGAAATTTCCTTTCCATCTCTTCTTGCTTGTCTATTAAATGCTGAATCTGTTTATCTTTTTCCTCTAATATTCCCTTTATTGTATATTCATTATCCTTGCTTTTTTCTGTCAAGTCTTTAACTTGCTTTTGTAGTATCTGATTATCTATATCGATAGAAACTAAAGGAACTGCTTTAAGATAGTCATCCCTAACCTCGCGTTCAGTTGGCCTGTAATAAGATTCTGAAACACCAATATTATGACCCATAGTTATTTCAACGTTTATTGGCTTCATAACCTGCTCTGCACGGGACTTGTAAAACTTGCGAAAACCATGGGCGGCTTTGAATTCGTGTCTTTTTTGTCCTTTATGTTTGAATGCCGTTCTAATTCCCTGTTCCCATAATGCTCGCTCAATCATTCTCTTTATTCCAGAACTATTGAGCCTCTTTGGAGCTGTAGCAAGGCCCCATTTTGCGCCGTATCTGACATTTGTTGTCTGCCAAATATCTCTCATAAGCCAACTTTCGCTCGTGATGTGCTCACCGTAGCAAGCACGAAAGTCCATCCATTCCTTTAGACAGGAATAGGCCTCAGCTGTCATGAACGAGTAGTACTCTTCAATATCTCCAGCATATACTATGAGTTTAGCGCAGATGATCTCCCCCTTTTCATCAGTAAAAGGGATAACATGTTTCCATTTAAGATAATCCCACGCTCCAAGTCTTATTCCAGAGGAAACCATAACGTACACTATTGACTTTATTCTTCTATCTGGATATTCGACAATTTTTTTAATCTCCTCGATTGTTGGTGCTCTATCATTTGCTGCTTGCCTTGCACGCGGTAATCCTCTTGTTATTTTTTTCCATGGAATTGAAATATCTGAAACCTCGCAAAACAATTTAATTGACTTTACAAAATTACGTAAAGTAGCGGCAGTAATCTCACCTTTCTGGGTCCTGTCTTTTTGAAATTGTAGGAATTTTATTATCTGTTCTGTGGCCCATTTGATCTCACTTCTTCCTTTATATGCGAAGTTATTACACCGTTTTTGGAGATCGGCCTTGCTTTCTAAATCAAACCCAATGAGGTCAAAAAAATGTCTAATTCTTCTTTCATAATATTTTCTTGTTACTTCGGCCCTAGTTGAATATTTGAACATGAGATACGGATTCGAGAAAATATCCTCTTCATTCTTTAATTGGACTGTTGCGTTAGAAGTGGCGTTATTTGTCGTGACTCTTCATATATATTATTATAATGGGGCCTAATAAAGCGACAAGATTGACATGGGGCCAGTGGGATTTGAACCCACGACCGCCAGCGCCCCAGGCCTCTACCTCACCCAGCGTCGAGATGGTATCCTAGACCAAGCTAGACGATAGCCCCCCGTATTCTCAGACTGAGTGTCCTCTTTTAAATGTACACCGATTGCTGAAATATCAAAGTTGAGCAACACCGCATGGATTACATTTTTGCATTTGTCGTCATGATTACGTGTTAATCTTATTGGATTTGTATACTGGCTATATTGCAACATTAATCCTGTCCGTGGAGAACCTTCATACAATTATCTTGATACGTATAGCCAATCTTTTCGTAGAAAGGAATATTGTCATCCGAACAATCTAGGACTGTTTTTATGCAGCCCATCCTGGCTGCTTGCTCCGTGGCGTAGGTTACAAGATTGAATCCAATGTTTTTCCGCCGGTATTCAGATCTTACTGAGACATCTTCAACATGTCCTACCCTTCCTCCCCCGAAGATGAATTTTTGTTCGACAAGGAGCGTTGTTGTTCCTATTATCAAACCCTGTTTGCTGCTATCTTGAGCTACCGCCACGAAAATCTTGTGCAGAGGATTTGATTTTATTTCCCTCAATAACCTTTTCGCGGTAGGTTTACTGAGCCCTTGGACTGGGGCTAGATTCTCTAGTACCTCTAGTAATCCTCCACTTTCAATATCACTCTCCTCTATTTCACGTATTGTATACTTTATAGAAGGTTCATGTATTTCATAGCTTTTCATACGACCACGCTCCTTTTATCCGACATAACCAATAAATTATTATGCTCCTTAAAGAAGTTAGATGCTACGGGGAATGGAGCAATTTTTCATGACACGAAGTTATGACAAAAAAAGAAACTCAATATTTCTTAAGCCATTTACGATTCAAAATGAAAGATAGACACTACTCGAGTGAAGTGGGTTATCGAACGGAGCGAGAAAAAGCATCATTAAGTAAGGAAGCCGTTGTAGAAATATTGAATAATTAGACGACTTAAGACCAGAATTTAATATCGACCAAGTACGAGGACCAAAATATAATATTAAAGGGATTAAAAACTAAATGACAAGAGTGGACAAGAAAATACCTATTTTTATTGCAGTTGCGATAATTGCAACAGTCGTTGTGTATCTAGGATTGGAGTACTCTCAATTGTTTCCTACACTCTTTTCTGCATCAATATCAAGTGAAGAAGCCATATCCGTTATAGCACATACATTGAACCTTACCAATTATAATGTAAATGATTTCTCAACTAGGTATGTATATATCAAAGGTGATGGCAGCATTTTCGAGTCTAATATAAATTCTAATTTAATTGGAGCATATATTGGCAAGACCGCCCCAACAATAACGACAGGAAATTATTTTGCATGGGAAATAAAATACAAGAGTGATGTTTATTTCCTCGATGGCACAACTGGAGAAATCATTTTACACTCAAAAACCAATAAATTCGGTTAGAAGATTGTTTCAGGTTAAATGATGCTAAACCATCTTAGAGATATTAATTGAATTTACTAATCCGTTCTCAGGTTAAATTACTCCTCAGTAATATTTCTCATGTTACTATGTGATTCTTCTGACCAAACAATTCAAATTGGGATATGGTTATAACTATTAAATCAACAATAGTTAACGAAATCTCTTGAAATTCTGTGAATGATAGATATTGGTAATGGTGATAATGAAGAAACCAGTATCTGATCCTGTTAGAATAATATAGCTTATACTACCACCACGGATAGTAGTGCTTAAATCAAATGATTGAAAATAACACCTATTTACTTTTTTGTTTAGAAGGCAGATCCTTCTTTACTAAAGTTGTTTTATTTCGATAGTGTAAGATATAACTCCCCGGTCAACCAATATTCCATTTTTTAGTGGTACGTATACACTAGCAGGCTTATCTGCACTAATTACCTCTGTGGTAAGTGTATTAAGACTATCTCTCTTATCGAATATGTTATTAGCAACACGTTGACTTTTTTCCGAAATATACACTAAAATTTCGGCTCTTTTCTCCTCAATTCCCCTATTTTCCAAATTAAGCCTAATCCCAATCAATTGATTTCTGAGGGCATATTCAGGTTCCACTTTAGTGACGACAATCATGATAAGTGTCTTTCACTCTCTTTCAAGAGAGAAACGGTCGCTCCGGATATAAAAAACATGTTACGAAAATGTAGACTCATTTGTGTATAGCAATAACAAAGTCTGAATTGAGTCCTGATGTTGCATTTTCACGCCAAAAGCAGCTTATCCTGAATTATATTTCGCTAGAGATGCGCATTTTTGGCTATAGCAATAACGCTTGTCACTTGTGATTCAACAAATATCGCTAGTGAGTAAATAGAATATCACTAATGATACATATTGTACATTTATAAATCATGCAAAGGCTAAAGAAGCAAAGAAAATCCTGGCTAGCTCTTTCACTCTAGAAATGCCTGTATAGCTGATACTTATTTTAATTGGAGACCAATTCTAAGTATTCCTCCGAATTGTACATACCTGCTCTTCTGCGGATTTACACGGAATCGAATAAGAAAAATAAAACATTCCAGCACGTAAGAATATTTAATCAATAGCCTCTTTTGCTTTTGCAATCAGAGTCCCATAGAGTAATAAAAATGAGGCAAATAAAAAGTCAATCTATTTTGTCCTTAGAAGACGAATTTGACATAATCATATATGATGGCCACTCAATAAATCTAATTTGCCCCTACAGCCTAAATCTAGTTAACAACTTCGTTAAAGGCTCTTTAAGGCTTTATTTTTCTTTCTGTTGTTCAGATGACCATCGACGCGAATAAAATTCGTCCTTGAGTTTAAGTCCATTAAACATTTGAAAATATGCTTGTTTTATCTTATTTTGCTTGTCTAATTCAGATCGTATCCAAAGTGTTTCAAATATAGATATGCAAGAAGAAACTGTCAATTCACTATTTGAATAGATTGCGGATCCTGATGCTTCCTCAAAGCTTTCCTTTGCATCATCGTTTACTTCGATAGCCAAAGAAGTTGTTTGATCAACAACGAGGGTCACGATCTTGGTTTGTAAAGGTTTTGTGATGTATTGAACATGTAGTTGACTATGACTTTGTCGAAGTTCTTCTTGAATTGTGTCCTTTGTTACATCGTCACCTGCTTGTATCAACACCTTGATACTTACATCTTTTGGGACCTGTAATAGCAAGTTTAACATGCCACCATACTTCGCCCGATAAAACGAATTAGCGGTGGAAAATAGCAAAAGGATTTCATCTCTTGCCGACATTAGTAGATTATTAACAATTCTTCTTATTTCTGCAGGTTCATTAATGGTGTCTGCGAATTCGGTCCTAGTTCCCCTACCAATTTCCTTGATTTTCTCTTTTGCGGGAGTCGCATTAGTACAAAGGTTATCAAATAGATATTGTTGTAGATCTACAAATGATTTGGTATTTGTATGGAAAAGTTGTTGTCTTTCTGTAGTCTTCCCCTCATTCTCCGTAATTTGGCATAGATAATTAACTCCATCTGCAATCTGAAAATTGCCTTTAATTTTGTCATTATGGAAAACCTCTCCGCATTTCATCATTTGTCTGCAAAAAGATATATTTCCTTCATTGAGGGAAGTAACGAACCTCACTCTAATTCCTCTATCTTTGAGAACCTTTATTGCATTCCATAACTTTTCATTTTCCATTAATAAAGCCAATCCATTTTGATCAATACAGCAATCGAATCTTTCGTTAATATTGGAAATTATTTCTAATGGTAATCTTGCTATATCTTCGTTAGCATATAGGATCTCAATTTGAGCAGGGTGCCAATCTGTCGGCAAAATCAACCAGCTAATTATCGTTGTCACGATATTTAAAGTCAGTCTTTGATATTCTCGAAAATTTTAATAATAAATACTGAATGAATAAAGAGAATTACTAATTTTTTGGATTGGTAAATGTTTAAAAGCGAGATGTTTTTTATTTGACTGGTTGCCCGTATTTCTGGATGTCCATAAAGTCCCTTTCTCAGAAGAGCATTTAAAGGAGCTTTGTAATGCTCCTGCAGACGAGTTCGGCGTAAGTCATGTAAATTTGTTGTATAATAAGGAGGCAAATGTTTGCTTTTGTATACTGGATGCCCCTAACGTCGCAGCTGTTGAAAATCATCATAACAAAGCTGGAATAAAGTGTGAATGGATTACGGAAGTAAACCTGGCTAGAACTGTGCCCTCTGGTCAATCTTGATCCTATCTCGCTATGATCACAGAAATGCTAGGGTTTGTAACAAATAGTTTTTCTGTCTGAATAATGCCGACAGGAGACAGACAAACGGAAAAACGTATTGGCTCATATGGTTTTCTTTGCGTTAACCGAGTCAAGACCTAGGCACGCCTGTAGAAATGTAGAGCCGATAAAAGTCAAAATATGTAGTTAGAGGAAGTGATCGTCTCTAGACATTAATCTTACTCAGAGAATACAATATATTTGACTCCATATCATAGAATGTGATCTTTTTTGGCAAATAACAGTTTCCCGATGAGGGAATGGCATGTAGAACACATGGAAAAGACAATTGTAAAGTTTGTAGCAGGATTATCAGAGAACGCATCTAGCTGGCAACGAAGACAACATAAGCGATACGGGACAATAACACATTGTTGCAGACAAATAAACTATGATCTGAAGCATGGCGTAACGAATGAAGAAGTTCTCTCTTTTTTACAAAAAATTCGACTTGACTCGTCATATTCCAGTACTCAAAATATTGAAGGCTTTACTGGAAGATTAGATGAACTCGAGAAACACTATATACTAGCCAACGAAAATGTTGCCTCTGTTAGGGGTACCTTTTAGGTCAGGCAAAGCCAAAGCCCTGGATCGATAACAATGTTCTAGAACTATTTGAAGTTCAAACTCATCTACTGAAAGCCCATTTTGTTCCAATTCTACAACTTTTGATGCAAGAACACAATATCGTCACACTTTATTGCACTCTAAAATAGTTTGGTCATGAATGCAACTGATATATTAGATTGCAGCAATGACTTTCGTATGGCATTACCTAAGACATGTTCATTTAGAGATAGAGACGTTGATTGTGCATTGCCTCCTTCATATATTGTCTCTGTAGGAGAAGAAAGTGAAGAGTACATGATTGCTGTTGTCTGCCATGATCACCGAGACCGAATGGAAAAGCGGCTAAAAGCTATGCAATCAGCAAGAAAAATTCCACAAGGTAAGGCAAAATTCCAGAACATAAAGCTGGTAGTTACAGATTGTATCCGTGAAACCGGCGATAACGCTTGCACTCCCTAAATCGTCGAGCTGCTAATCGATCAAAGAGACACTGAAAATCCTGTTACAAACGCCACCATAATAAAGCTGAAAATAATTGTGATATAGCCAACATGGCAACCACTTTCCTCAGAAGTCTCTAAAACGGAGACAAATGTCGGTCTTGGAGAGTAGGAGCAAACGAAAAAGATTGAAACGAAATATTATTCTCAGGATTGAATATAGTGACACATTTGGCAGGTATTGTATGTTTCACCGTCTACATGACTAAAGTGTGTGTTACAAGATAGGCAAGTATGATGCATGTCATCGAATCCATCACTAGCAACAAACCTAAAGCTTTCCAGGTGTTGATTCTTACATTTGATACATCTGCAACCGCATAAAGCCATACTAATTTTTAGTCAATTGACATTGCCTAATATAAAATATTATTGATACAACCGTGCTAGTCTGCAGATATCTGGTTTAGTATTTACTATTGGTTTAAATTAGATTTTCCTGAAAACTATGTCAATATTGTCTATCCATGCACGAATAGGAGAAAAAGCTCCCAATCTGGCTGTTTCTGAATGGATACAAGGAAGATCTACCAATATAGATAAAGAAATGGGAAATGTGGTCCTTGTCGAAGTCTTCCAAGTTAATTGTCCAGGCTGTTTCACAAATGGCATTCCGCAAGCAATTGACCTGCATAGTAAATATTATCGTGACGGTCTAAGGGTACTAGGAGTGGCCACGGCTTTCGAAGACTTTGACAAGAATACATTAGATAATCTCAAGCTACTGCTAACTTCTGGTGAAGTAATTGGAGAAACAAGGAAAGTTCTATCAGAGTATGGGCGTTTACGACCGGGGAACAAGCTTAGTTACAAAATTCCATTCCCTATAGGGATGGACACGTTGTTGAAGTTTGGCCCATTGACTCACGATAAAATCATGGATTTCATTGAAGCTAATTTTCCAGATTTCAGATCCTTTGCCGAAAAGGAAAGGGAATCAATGTACGAGCAGGTAAAAAAGTAT
Source organism: Candidatus Nitrosopolaris sp. (assembly GCA_035691865.1). Classification (GTDB taxonomy): domain Archaea; phylum Thermoproteota; class Nitrososphaeria; order Nitrososphaerales; family Nitrososphaeraceae; genus Nitrosopolaris. The sequence continues at coordinate 8,316 of DASSIM010000029.1, forward strand.
CTAAAACTAAAACAATTTTCAGCAAGGACTTTTGAGGAGTATGGCCTACGTGGGACACCGTCAGCTATCCTAATTGATAAGAAAGGCGTATTGCGACAGACCACTTTTGGCCAAAATGGCTTTCTTGAAAGCATGGTTAAGCAGTTGTTAAACGAGTGATTAATAGCGTAAGACCAAATACGTTTGCTGGTCGATTATTCCGGGAATGAGATTGCCATGGTCATAGATATCACAAAATTTCGGGTCAGCTTTAGTGGATCGTTGTTATAAGCAAAAAGACAATAATCATTTTTTATGATGATGGATGGTAGATCCCGATGTTGGTTGTGTTAATGTACTTGCTCCAGTTACCCCGCTGTTATCATGTTTATGATGGTGGGAGCTAGATGTAGTACTAGTGCCTGTTGCTATCGAACCATTGGTACTTGTGCTACCACCGCCATTGCTACCACTTCCAGTTACGGCTTGATAATAACACTCATCTACTTTGTTTATCGATGGTGGATCCTGATGTGTTTTAGATATACAATTATAGAATTTGTTTATTTCTTTATCAAGATTAGAATTACCAGTATTCACTTGTTCTTGTACTACTGACCCTCCTCCTTTGTTTGAAGCCATAGCTGGGGTAGTGAGGGCAGTGCTAGTTGTTAAGATAGATAGTGTGACGGCAGCAGCTATGAAAAGCAGTGCTCTATTTGAATACATTGTTGTTCTATTCCACCTCTTGCTTATAGGAATTGAGAATGCAGCTTCGTGTTTCTAAATACTGATTAATTATCTGGTTATTATGTCGAGAATAATCAATTATCTTAATATTCTTGTCTTCATAGCAGCAAGAACAGCGGCACTATATTATACATAGGCTATGCTATGTTTTGTAGGTTTGCCACGGAGGTTTGTGGCCCACCAATTAAATTGACTTAAAAGTGACCGATTATTTGATTAATCGAGAGTGAGATAGTAATAATATCAAGAAGCACCGTTTTCTTTGACTTTAGTGGGTGTCACGAGTACAGAGTTTATTTCTTGCTCAATTTTCTTTCTGGCTACATCATGTCTGTCATTTGATACCCTAAAATCGATCAATATTAAAGAACGGACAGGATATCTAAGAACCTAGTCAGAGACTATTTGGCATGTATTTATAGTGAGATATCTTGACCTGCATGATCGGACGACCCGCTGTGTCCTTGTATCTTAGGATAATTAATTACTTCCCTGCGTGAGAGGTACAATAAATATTCTGGATCATTTGAATACAACCTTTTTCATATGCGAACCACATTCGCGGCAGGTCCTTTCACTGACCTTGTTACCACAGGCTAAACAAACATAAGCAAGTTTTGTATTGAAGTCAGCATTAGCACTGCTACTGCCGCCATAGTAGCCTCTTCTTTCTACATTAAACGCTTTTCTTTGAATGTAAAGGATCACCCCTATAAACATAAACACATTGAGCATAAAGCCTATTACGAAACCAAAGAAATATGTCGCCAACATACTTGCCCCCATAAGAGCAAATGCAAACAATAACCCACGTTTTATCAATTTACTGTTCTGCATGTTTATCCAACGTATATAGCAGGTTATAGAATAAAAATGGTCGCATCATCTTTGATATCAGTGTAAGAAGTGTCTGGTTGAAAGAAAGTAAAAAGTGTAAAAAGTGTAAAAAGTGTGTGAATGAACAGCAAAGACACCACATATATATAACAACGCTCGGCATAATACGTTACTTCTATGACTTTTACAAGATACATTTTCCAATTTTACATCAAAAATGGATCTCTCTTTTCGAGATGACCCACAGTACCATCTCATTAATTTGGTATCCTCATTTTTGACATCAATTTAAGCACTAACCGCCTTCGACCTGAATTATATACGTAGGATCTGATACACGAAGTATAATATGTGTCTCGCTTCCTTAGTAATGCAATTGCAAGTTGAAATCACGACATCATAAGTCAGCATTTCGATTGAAGACTAGTCCAGTGATTTCTTCTAAGTGCAGTACTTCCGCTTAGGTTAGGTAATCCAGTGATTCCTTCCGCTTAGGTTGTAGTTAGCGTTCAGATTCACTGTCTTCACATTACCTGATGAATCAATTGGTACTCGATCATGTGCCCTTGCGTTCAACGATATTAGCATATTCTTTCCGTTTTTAACAGGATCAGTGTTGATTATTAGAACCAGCGTGCAAAGGCATGAATTGTGCTGAACGTGAGCTTGAAACACCAAAAAGTCCAACCAACTGTACCATCGATTTGCTGCCAAAGACGACACTAACAGCTTGTGGCATCATCCTACGACTGTTGGCAACTTACATTATCTTAATCTGTAGGTTTTGTGAGGAGAATATAATTAGGGTGGCAGAAGTATCCCCACTGCAGCTTATACTTTGGCTGCGCTTCCTGTTTTATTTGAAGCCGCTTATTGTTGTTTTTGAAGGATATCCTGCTGCTGCGAGCCCAATTACTGATAAAGTCGAAACCTATCGTCGTATCAGTATTTATTTAGTCGATAAATATCCTGGTTCATAAGGGATTATTGATTAATAAAAGTCGGGTAAGTTGTAAGCTGCATCAGTTTGCGTAAACAGATCTGATGACGAGTAACATATGAAGAATAGGTAAATAAATGATAGTTTTAATATGAAATTTATTAAGGAGTTATGCCTGTATATATGGGGGAGGATGTTACACAGTCCATTATGACGCAAGAATTCCTTCTTGATCTACAAGGTGATAACTATGTCTGAATCTCAAGAAATTAGAGAAATTAAACGAGTATATGCGGGGCTACAGACATTATACCATACTTCTTTTCCAAAATCAGATCCATCTTTAGTTCATGATTTGCTGAGACGTTTGCAAAAAAATCCCGACATTCCCCCGATATATATGGTTGAAGTGTTCACAAAACCAGGCGTAAATCCCGAAGTGGCAAAAAAATATATTTTTGAGAAAACGGGAATGGTTCCAGCGATCTACGATAATGGAACTCTTTTTGTAACAAATCAGAAATTAACCTTAGAGATGCTTAGAGAAATATCAGATTCTAATGATGTTTTAGAAGTTGCAGGTGATTATACTGGAAACATAACGGCTAGAGGATCTTCCCATGTTCATTCAGATGATTGTCCTCTACGCAATCTTGACTACGCCTACTAGAAACCACGTTCTGTTCTATCGAATAATTTGCTCCCTATGAGCGTCTCTTGAGCTTTAATTTGACGGTACCAAAATTAATGCGGGATTCTTCCAGGGTAGGATGCATTATCCAATAAATATCAAATTAACAGCATCATCAAATGAGTGCATCAGCAAGCAAGTCTCAAACCTGTGTTTAGAAAATCTAGGAATAATTTCAGCCAAGAGGTCGAATAGAAGCAATGCGTAATAAAGTGAATTAGATCCACACGTTGTGGCTTGAGGCAAGGTCAGGCAGATTTGGTTGCTCTGAAAGGGCATCAAGTTCAAGAGACAAAACCTTTTATGCTAAATCTGCGGTATAGTGTTTGTAGGTAATAATCTAATCTATTGTCCATATCCGTGCTGTATCTTTACGCACTAGTGTTGAAGGCTCTCATAGTGGACCTATTCACTTAGTGAAATTATCAGGAGAGGTAATCGGCCATGCACTAAAATCCAATTGCTCCTCAACAATGATTGCTTGCTCAATAGATTGCTAAGGGACTAACAACGGTCAAATATCAGATCCATACGGAGTAGTGGATTTCTTCAACTCCAATACTGAGTAATCTTTCAATTCTATAAAGAATCGTTTGCTGTCCTTTTGGACAACTACGTAATTTGATCCTGATCCTACTATGATACCGCCAACAAACTCCTTCAACTGTATCATGTGTAGTGCCTATATACCCCTTTGTATATAAAACTTATCTGTTATGCTATAGGAAGTAGACATTTTTGATTATTTGTTCGAACATACAAATTGACATTTCATTATACACGAAATTGAAAGGGGTATAAATATAGGGAACATCTGAGCCAGGTTCTGTGGAACGTTCCATCAAACATCGAGAAAGCACTATTGACATTTTCTAAATAACCGCTCCACTGATCTTCAAAAGTAGTTCTTAATGTTGTGGACCAATACTGAGAAAAATCTTCAATCATTTTGGTCCACTGGATATTGTCTCCACCCTCTATAAGGTGAAGGGATTTAGCACTTCGTCCAAGTGGAGATAAATCATTTTCCTCTATTTCGCCCATATGTAAGATATGTGTAAGGTAGCCATACACATGTTATGAACTGTAAATTGTCATTTCAGAATATTGTAAATTCAAGCCTAGAATAATGATTCACTTTGAGTAGATATCCGAAATCATTGAAGACTTCTAGTTCAACCGCGGTATTCGTCCTAGCCTTCCATTTTATCTGAGTATCCATTATCATTTAATAGAGCCATAAATCTATACATCGACAATTGCGACGACAGAATGACTAACAGAAATATTATATTTCAAAATTTTGATGCTGCATTAGACGAATTAAAACGAAAGTTATACGACGTTGAATACTACAATACTCCAACTTCATGCGTATATGTATTATATAACATAGAAATTCATGGGTTTCAGACGGTAGCTTCTTCTCTTTGTACTAGTTCATCTTCAGGAGAAAATGACCTCTCTAAGTATTCCACCATAGTTAGTATATTGAAAATCAAAACGAATCAAGAGGATTTTGACGGCTATATTGACAAAAAAATTAATCAGAATCTATTAGAAAACTTATCAAAAGAGGAGTATCGTAAATTGTTAATAGACTATCTAGTCCATTTAGGACTTGAGAAAATACAAACGAATCCATTGGATGTTGCTGCTAAGCACGAGATACAAAGTAAAGATGTAAAAGGTTTTATCAACAACTTGCAACGCACACCGCAAAAAGTCGACGACCTTCCACTGCTTCTCGTTGGTTGGTATGGTATTCCTCCAGCTATTGCAAGACTCGCTGCAAAGAATATAATTCAAGATCAAAATATGGAAATCTATTCCGATAATACGGGTCAGAGGTGGATAAAGTTAAAGTCCACGCGATCATAGTGCGTATAATCATCTTTTTAATAAGTGGAGTTTTACAGCAGTATTTTGATGAAATAGTTATTTGATTGTAAGTGGATACACTCTAGGGTATCTTTTGTGAGGGAACTGGTTTAGATGCTTGCATGCATGGTAACATTATGTCTTAGTCCCAATTCAACGAAAAACTCTTTACCATAATTAAAACCAAATCTAGTGGTGGGCATATAGCTGTAGCATGTTTGTACTATACCCCGTAGTGCTTGATATTTTGTTTAGAAATTAAATTATCGCCTTTTAGGTAAGTGTGAAATTGTTACCGGAGAAACATTCCATCGTTAGCCAAGTCTACATACGAATAAACAAAAAGTGAGGATAGGCTGACTTTGAAACAAGTCTGTTGTCAGGGTTCGGAAGGTGTATAAGGTGATCATGGAATTTATTCATTCAAATCTCGCTTACTCACTAGTCGTAGTGTTAGCACGTGTGTATTCCTCCGCTAATATACACCTGACATCATGATAACTAATATTTTAAAGTAGCAAACGACAGACTATGTCTTAGAAATCCTATTAAACAATCTTGATACTAACTTCAATAGCATCTTTCGTATTACTATTAAATTCTAATTCTGTCTCCAAGACCTTGCTATTGTACCGTCCAGAATTTCTTACATATTTGAGATAGTCGCGCATTGATGTTTCAAATACGCCTACGTTATCAGCCACAACTACAGCACCTTTCTCAAGATTCTTCTCGACTAACTTAATATACCTAAAGTATTCCTCTTTAGTGCCATCCAAGAACACCATGTCAAATTTTTCATTTAGGTTTGGTATTATGTCTAATCCATCTCCCTCTATAACTTCTACCTTCTCATCGAGAGCTGCATCTTCTATGTTTTTTCTTGCAATGTCTGAAGATTCCCTGTCTATTTCAATAGTTGTAACTTTGCCCTGATTTTGTCCGTCTGGTAAGATTCTACCCATCAGTATTGCAGAATATCCATATAATGATCCAATCTCAAGGATCCTTCTGGGTTTATAATTTTGAATCACATCTTCAATGATTTTGCCCTTGACCGGACCTATGGATGGCAGGGATCCTTCTTCAGCCATTCTTTCTAGTCTCTTTAGTACTTTATGTGTTTCTTCATTCATAGTGCTTTGTCGCGTTCAATATTGAATTAGTTTTGCTTTCCTTGATAAGTACTTGAAAAGTATGATCAACGTCATTGCTCTGAAGTTTCCTTCTATCTTGTGACCTATCAAGAACAAACAAACTGCTACTAACCATAAGATTAATCCAGTAATGGGATTAGTATTAAGGGTCAGAAAATAACCAACAATTAACGCGATTCCAGTAGCATAGATGGGTAATCCTATTAGGTGTAAAATCCTATTAGCAGTATTTCTATGAGTGCTTTTTACCGCTTTAATTAGGCTGAAGGGCAAATTTCTAACTGTGATATAATAATCTCAAATTAATATTTAGCCCACATATTTACGGATTAGCGTATACTGGCGTTAGTGAGCTGTTTAATTATTAAACTATGAGGCAACGATAATCAGAAATACGAGCACATGGCATATAGCATTCGTTCATATTTTTCTTGAAACTGATCATAATCGTGAATCGTGATAATATTGTTAGCGAAGATGGCATGATAAATCGTTTACTCTCACCTTTGCCCAACCAATGTCAAATCTTATGCAATCATAGGAAGTTGGGAACCGAATGCTGTCGCAAGCCATTTTTTAATGGAATCTCTTTTCAAAAATATATTAGGTGTTCCGACTTTCAATCTCGATATGGCTGGTTTTAGAGGGAATTTCCAGGATGACAACGACCTACAGGTGAATTTGACAAGCCAAGCTATGTTTCTGACATCCAACACACAGTGCTCTTCCCAATGAAGGTAAAGGGGATAATAATACTCTTCATGCTTCAGGATTTGTAGCATTATCCGATCCAAACCTTGTGCATGGGGAATTAGGTTCTACTCAAATTCAGAATGAAGTGTCAAAATCACTCAACTCAGAAGATAGCAAATTTGCAGATTCAATAGGATTTGGTGCTCCGTGCGACATTCCAAAATGATGGAGTATTCTCAGTATCATTTGACTAGCGTATCGTTATAAGCGAAAGTGATTTCTTGCTTCCATATTTCATATACATTTCATCAAATTTGACGGCTTTTTCCTTTATCAAATTACCCGCACTATCATATAATTTGATGAAGTTAGCGCGCATTAACAGATCACCTTTAGGATTAAAAAATTGTATGCTGTAACTTTGTCTTCCGTCTGATGATCTTGCCTCTTTAACAAATCTAGCTTCTGTAACTTCATCCATATTAAGATGAATGTGCCATGGTCTTTCCTCAGCACCTATTGTTGCCCATTTATCTTTAATTCTAAAAGGTAATCCTTTCTCTATTCTTGATTCAGCTATACTACCACCTCCACTATTAATTGATAAAAGTATCTCTTGTTGAGATAATATATCTGAAATTAACCTATATGCTAAATCGTATTTTGTATCATACGTCATATGAGACTTCCTCTCTATGTGTCCTCACAGGAGTACGATAATTAATATTCTTCTACTGCTACAGCCATTATCCTTTTCACTAACTGACGTTAAAATCGGCTACTTCCACTAAACTGGTAATGGCTTTGCTTTACATACTTTTCTAAACTTGTGGATTCCGAACATGGCATCCAGGATTGTACTTCCTACGTATGATCACTTATTCATGAATTCTTTTATATTATATTAACACCAGGACAACAACATGACCAAAACCATCGCGCAAAAAATCACCCCATTTTTGTGGTTCGATCACGAAGCCGAAGAAGCAGCCAAATTTTACACCTCTATTTTCAAAAACTCAAAAATAATAGATATATCTTATTATGGGAAATCTGCGGCGGAGGCATCTGGCAAACCTAAGGGAACAGTAATGATCGTGAGGTTTGAGCTTGAAGGACAACTATTTATGGCATTAAACGGCGGTCCAGTTTTCAAATTCTCACCAGCCATGTCATTTTTAGTGAGCTGTAATACACAGGAAGAAGTAGATGACCTTTGGAAAAAACTTTCCGAGGGCGGAGAAGAAGATCAGTGTGGATGGTTGAAAGACAAATTTGACATTTCATGGCAGATCGTTCCTAGTGTATTGAGCGAGATGCTACAAGATAAAGATACAACGAAATCCGAAAGAGTCATGGAGGCAATGCTTCAGATGAAGAAAATCGACATACAGCGATTGAGGATCGCATACGAGGGGCAATAGAAGAGAGGAAGATCTTGAGAAAACTACAATTACCAGTGCAAATCTCAGTAGACGGCTATATTGCAGGACCCAACGGAGAGATGGATTGGATGGTTTGGGACTGGGATGACAAACTCAAAAATTATGTATTCGAATTAACGGAACCTATCGACACAATTTTCTGGATCGAAAAATGACTGATGGCTTTGTATCATACAGTCAGATGTGATGACCAAACCTGATGACCTATCGTCAATTGATCGATCGCATGTGTTTGCAAAAAGGATGATAGACACACCAAAAGTTGTTTTTACGAAAAATTTAAAAAAATCTCAGTGGGCAAATATGCACATAGCAACTGGTGATCTCGCAGATGATCACCAATCTAAAGAGTCGAGATGGCAAGGACATCATTGTTTACGGTGGCGCCTCATTTAACTCTTTGATTAGAGAAAGGTTGATTGACGAATCTTATTAATCAATCCTGTTGCAATAGGAAAGGGCAAGACCATATTCAAAGACTTGAACTAGATTCAGAAATATAATCTGGTCAAGTCAGTAGCGTTTGACTGCGGAATAGCTGGGCTTCATAATGAGCCAAAGAGAGTCTGATAGTATTAATTACTGATAGCAGTATGTGACTTGTAGCAAATCTAATATCTGCCTTGACATTGACGACCAAGACAAAATCTGAATTTGAAATCTTATCACAAGTTAGAAAATTTGTGCAATCGATGCAGCATACGAAAGCATACTAGTCACACGATTGTTAGATAAAGAGTCGCTTGACACCTTCTATTATATATTGTACTGCAATGGCCGCTATGAAAACTGCAAAAACCCGAGTGATTATCATAGTACCACGCCTTCCAAGCAGTCTGTAAATGGGATTTATGGATCGCAAAACCCCGTAGGTGATGCCAATTACAATCGCTATAGATAATACTGTCACAATCAATCCGGCTGTTTGAAAAGAAATTATAACTGAGGTGATTGCGCCAGGTCCTGCTAGCAATGGAAACGCCAGTGGAACTACTCCTGACTCACCTGCAGTAAGACTGCCGCCACTTGCTCCAAACCTCCATATCCCGTGAGTTAATAATTCAATCGCCACAATGAACAAGAGTATCCCACCGGCGATCATAAAGCTGAAAATAGTGATACCAAAAATAGTAAGTATTTGTGTGCCAGCCACTGCAAACACAACTAACAATATACCGGAAGTAATAATGGCTGTCTTCGAGATTGCTTTTTTTTCTTCTCTTCCCATCTTTTCTGTAAGGGCAATAAATAAAGGAACCGTTCCAATAGGATCGATTACGACGAAAAGAGCAATCGTAGATCTCAGTGTATCGTAACCTACCGTATTTTGAACTGAAAATAACGCTTGCACTATATTCGTAATCGCAGTGGTAAAGTGAACCAATGCCTGTTGAATATTTGAATATAAATTCTCGAATCCGTGGACATTGATACGGGTATTAATAATAACACCCTTATCCTCAGGCCATTGAGATTCAGCCAATGCATCATTAGTTAGTGATAACGTTATTACAAGTAACAGAGCTACTCCAAATATTGACACATTTTTGAATTTGATTCCCAATACAATAAAGAGGAAATGACGATATCTAACTTAACAGTTATTGCTTTATTTATTAAATGAGAGTCATTATGCAAATAAAAGATAAAAGATAGTAACTACTAAATAATATTAACTCATTAATTGACTCTAAAACGCGCAAGTGGTCACGAGCATGATGAAAAATCCTACGTAGATCGAATAAGCATATCACTTTCTTCAACACTTCTTGCTGAATTTGACAATTCAATGATAAAAGCCGGATTTACCGATAGATCTAAGGCTATACAGACAGCTCTGCATTCGTTTGTAAACGAACATAATTGGGCAGATGATCTTCCAAAGTCAGGAGCAGGTGCTATAATAATGTTATATGACAATCACTTTTACAATCAGGACACAAAATCAACTAGGATACAGCATAAATATAATGACATTATAAGCGCTGCTACACATTTGCATATAAATGATAATAATTGCCTAGAAAGTATTATGGTAAAAGGAGACGTTAGTAGGATGAAAGAACTTGCAAATGAGCTTTCAAAAAATCGAGGAATCAAAAGCTTAAAGTTTCATTTCGTGAACGTTGTGTAGCAAAACTGAAAAATTCCAAAAACATACACTGTAATTATTAACTCAAACATTATATCAACCTGTCTAAGGTCAGTTTTTAGCGGGGACAATCAATGCTCTGTCATTTGATTGCATTCTTTTAACTCGCATTAGAATACCGAAGATTTAACATAATTCTACCTCCAATCTGGATAATCCTGAGTAAACAAGAAATTAGTCAAGTACCGAGATATTCTTTTTTTCCACTCATGGTTATGATATATTTCAAGTACACATCAGTATCTATACTTTGAATTTATTTAGGAGTTGAGTATCTCGTTAGCTCAAATGTAACGAAAAATATGTATTATGGTTTCATATTTCGAACCTGAAACGACTAAAGGATATGTGTGTTCTCTATAACCAATGGCGAAAATGCTGTCTGACGTCTTAGGAGTGGCTCTGGCACTATCTTTTGGCATTATGCTAGCGAGCGCAGGTTCTGCTTCATCGATGCTTGGTACGACTTCAACAGTCGAGCAGCATTCGGTTATGAAATCAAGTAACATGAGTTCCTCTAGTAGCATTAGGGCCGGTAATATGTCAAAACAGGTAACACAACAGCCAGAAATATGTCAAAAGCAGCAAGCAGCGCTGTAACCAAGCTCGGCCAAGTGGTTGGTGGCGGTCTTAAAGGCCTCGGTAATTTGATATCACCTAGTAAAAAATAAAAAAACTCTTGTTGCTATATTAGTATAAGGCAACTAACATTCAATTTTTTTTAGTTTAGACTTAAGCTTAAAGTTTCTGTGAAGACCCCTTTTACTCCTTGATATCATATCGTTTAAACTGCAAATATAATGCTATGTCATATACAATTTTTAATAATCCTCCCAATAGGAAGGGTGCAAACAATAGCGACACAGATTGCAATATTGAACTTGCTATTGACGGAGATATAGCCTGCGTGATATTCCTAGAGATGTTTGTTATTCCAGCTGCTGCAGTCCGTTCATCCTCCTTAACCACTGCAACAATATATGATTGTCTTGTAGGAACATCCATTTGTGATAGAGTCATTCTGGCGAGATAGAACGCTATGGCTATTGGAAGAGAAGGAGAAAATGCAACAAGTATCAATAGAATGTTAGACGGTATATGGGTGAAGACCATAGTATTAATCAAGCCTATTCTATTTGCAATTTTAGCTGATGCAAGAAATGAAAATCCAGTAAGAACTCCCGCGATCGAGAATATGTAAGACAATAAAGTCAAATCTGCTCCAAATTTTGTAAAAAACCAGAGTGATACAATGCTCTGTATAACAAAGCCACCACCGAAAGAGTCAATAGCGAAAAGACCCGATAATTTAGCGACAATTTTTTTTGATGTTGGCGATAGAGTTTGTGTTAAAGGTTTTGATATTCTTTTTTCATGTTGGTCTTCTCGTCCTCCTTCTCTTCCCTGCATCAGCTCTACCCTTTTGGACAGTGAAAGGTAAATTCCCAACAAGCCTATCCCTAAAATGCTATATGCAAGGAAAAGTAGCCTAATAGAGTCAATTTGGTTCAACCCAAATTGATGTTGAATAATGACTGGTAAGCCCGAAACTAGAACGCCTGCTGACATCGCGAATGTTCCGACCATATTGTAAAAGGCAAAGAGTGTATTTCTTCTGTTTGTATCCTGTACTGTCTGAGGGAGCACGGCTTGTTCTATAGAAAGAAATGCGCCAGTTTCAGTTCCAGTAACATTAATTGTTCCGATTAAGCCGGCTGCAATTAATGCAATATAATTAGATGTGACAAAAAAAATAACGCCCGCAATAGCCATCATTATGGCGTATATAACTAACATTTTCCTTCTGCCTATTCTATCCGCATAAAAGCTTGCCACAAGAGTAAATATTACGCTATTTATTATTGTCGAAGTAAGTATTAGACCAATCAAAAATCCATCAAATCCTATTAATTTTAGATAGATTGAAATAACAATACTTAGAAACCCATACGCAAATGTTCTAAGTATTCGTGCAGTCAATAGCAGCCTTCCGTCCTTTGAAATCCATTGGAATGAATATAGCACTGATTTCCAGTCTCCTATCTACTCATAATGCAGCAAGCCATTACACAAAAAAATTATGCTGATATTCTGCTACTACGAATCTTCCCCGTGAACTATTAATAGCTCTTGAAAGACCTGTAGTTTGATACTGATATTTCGCCGGTGAAATTATACTCCTTAAGTCATTAAACTCTTTTGGTTCGTGAGCTCGCATTACCAATTTTCGGATTGTCGGATGCATAATTTTAAAATTATTCATGGATAGAATTTGTCTGTCTAAGCCCATACGTGTAGCTCAAATCCTTCAATACACAATTGACTTATGTTATCAATTATCTAACTTCGTGTGATATGGTAAACCAGCGCAATAAAGCCAGGACTTAATCGAAGGTCTAAATTGCAAAGAAAAAAACTGTGAAGCAATCGAGTATTCTCGGCGTTTTAATCATTTAAGGAAGTGAATCGCTCTGTTCTTTGCATACATCTATTTCTATTCTCTTCAGTATCTTCCCGCTTTTAGTGGTAGCCGAGACTCCAGCTCTTGTCCAAATAAAGTTGTTTGGAAAGCCAAATCTTCCATTTTTCCTGCGAGCTAAACTGAATACATGGGTTTGTCATAAAGATGATCTCAACATTTATGTCAGAAGAGTTGCGTGAATGGTTCTCTGGTAGAAAAGTGACGAAGAGTTTGGTAGTTTGAGACTTTGTGTCTTTGGATTGAATTATATAATATCCTCGTCTTGAGGCATTTTTTGCAAGAAAACTTTCACATCGCCCTATCGCAACCCATTGAGTTCTTTATGAATTCCTTTGATAATGACATTCAAATCTTTTCTGAAGTCTCAAAAATGAAATTGCCGCTGTTTATGCAACTTCTTAGATCGTTGAATTCCATTTTCACCTAGTTGTTTCCTCCAACGTTTATTCCTATTAATCATTTGCAACCGAGAGAGCCGATTAGATTTAAGCTTTACAATAAGTACATACGAGAAAAAAACATTCGTTAGTTAGAATTCAATTCTTCGTTCTACAAGCATATCAATGCAAAAATGTGTTTCCATGGATTGTATTCGCATAGAACGGATACGCAGCACTCGGCTATTATATGAAGGATCTCACCATTATTTTATTAAATCAGCCTAATTCATGCAACTTCTCAAGTATTTCATTAAGGCACTTTTTTATTAGAAAATGATCCTATAGCTGGTTTGGTAGTATTCTGGGTTACGTTAGAAGCATTCGGAGAAACCGAACTTGAAAGATTTTTTACAACTCCTCCAAATGATTGTTTTGCTTGGTCGGTAATATTTTTCATAATCGACGTGAGACCAACTTTATCTGCACCCTTCTTAACACCTGCAAAAAATGTTTGCCATCCTAGACCTATTACAGCCAAAATTACGACAGCGATTACTATCCATGTAATTATCCCCATAGATCTAACCCCGACGGACGCATCAGCAGTAATTGAACATATGCCTATTTTAACGATTATGGAGACACTTACCAGTTTGATTATCATGAAAGAAATTCACGGCAGGTTGAGCTCTATCATCGTCCATCGGTGTACTCCTTAAGATGACCAACACGATAAAAAACAGTGTATTAGCTTTTCGGGTACTAGATATTAGCTGGATGAGCTTGTTAAGATGTAAAAGGTGAAGGCGGAATGAACTTATTCCCCATGCCATTTATGCATTCATAATTGTACGCTACTGTGAGTATTTTTTCTTCTCCAAACGGAGGACCAATCATTTGTACTGCTACTGGCATACTTTCTTTAGTTAATCCTATGGGTATGCTAATTGCAGGAAAACCAGTGCTATTGAATACTATAGTATTCCTAAGTAAGGCTTCTCTAGTTTGCAAAATAGTACCACAAATATCGGAGACCGTTAGTTCATCGAATCTTGGAGCGGGAATGATAGTTGTTGGAACAACAATTACCTCAATTTTCTGTCTTAACATGGCTAGATGCTCCTTTTTTATTTCCTCATTTATGATTCTCATAGCGTGTATGTAATCAACCGCAGATATTTTTGTTCCTTGAATTAGCATCTCTCTTACTTCTTCACTATAATCTGCCTTTCTTGTCTTTAACCAATGCGCATGTATTTCTGATGCTTCTGCATACCTGATTGTTCTCCAAGTGTCATAGTAACTTTCAGTATTTTGAAGATCGAGATCAAATACTTTATACCCTAATGACTTTATACTTTCCAAAAACTGATAGAACAGGCATTCAACTTCCGGATGCACATAATCGAAGAAATAGTGCCTCGGCACTCCAATAGACATCCCTCCAGAATTGGGTGTCTCAATAATTTTTGTATATGGATGCACTTTTTTGTGATTGGAGCTGTGATCTGACGAATCCCACCCTGATATACATTCTAACACAGCAGCAGCATCCCATGCACTCCTAGTGACGCACCCAACATGATCCAAAGATGGTGCCAGAGGCACAACGCCATGCCTGCTAACTCTTCCGTATGTAGGTTTTAGTCCAACAACCCCGCAGAGTGAAGATGGGACTCTGATTGACCCTCCAGAATCGGTTCCTAACGATACACATGTCATCCCAGTTGAAACTGCAACAGCAGAACCGCCACTTGAACCACCTGATATTCTTGACATATTCCAGGGGTTTTTTGTGTTACCGTAAAATGGATTCACTCCGGTAATTCCCGATGCAAATTCATTCAAATTGTTGGTACCGAGTAAAATTGCACCTGCTTCCTTAATCTTCCTAGTACAAGTTGCATCAGTCTTTGGGGTATATTCAGACAATATTTTTGAACCACCAGTGGATCTAATATTTTTCGCATAAATGATATCTTTTATTGACAATGGAATGCCATGTAAAGGCCCTCGATAGTCTCCTTGACTGATCTCTCTTTCAGCTATTCGTGCATTGTTATATGCATCTTCCTCATCGACAACAGTTATAAACGCCTTGAGAGTGGCATCGAATTTCTTGATTCTATCAAAGCAAAACTCGATCAGATCTACAGGAGAGATTTCATTGGTCTTTATTTTCTCTGACAAATGTTTGACAGAGAATAAAGAAAATTGTAGTCCTCTTACCATAGATATTATGGTGTTTCCGTGATTAGACTTTTTTAATTTTTACGCTGAAAAAAGAGGGTTCGACAGCAATATACTCTCCATAGGCATTGTACGATTATTTCGATGGTACTGCACTCGAATAAAGGAATAGCGGAGATTTTCTAATGATACTTAGAACCAATAAAACAGCTAAATAGTTTTATTTGAGGGAGACTAGCTAACCTGGGCTTCTCGTGAATTGTTAGAATTCATTTGTTGCCTTGGACGACAGATGAATATAGGAGTCGAAGCGATATAATGGGATTAATTCTTAGTACAGCAAATGGTGGAGGAGTTACTAGAACAAAGTTAATGCATAGAGCATATCTTGCTCAACTAAGTTGAGGGAATGTTAGAGGAAATGGTCTGATGGAATATGAGAACATCAAAAGTATAGACCAACAGAGAAAACGTCTATTGCAGATACACGACAAAATGGAAGAACTAGCTCCATTAAGCTTCGCAGAAAGGCATAGCAAACAAGATAATAGACTGCCTCTGGATAGGATCCGGGGATTGGCAGCCGAAAAATATTTGAGAATAGTGATGGCATTAAGTGAATGAAAACTAACTAAGTTGGATTTTGATAGTATTCAAAATTCCTATTATGGTCTCTGAATAGGTATATTTATCCAACTAAGGTAGTCAACAGTGTTCTGCACTCAAAAACCACTTTAAGGGGGGCTGCTGCCTCTTGAAATCCTTTTGAATTTGAATGGATTTGGTAGCGTTTTGCCACTTGGTCGATGTCTTAGTGTGGACTTCCCATTTCGTATCCAGGTCAGGTAGCAAACTTGAATTTTGCACGCACGGTTAATAACAGACGGTGCACGTTCACAAATCAGGTCCGACTTCTTTGAAAAATGTCGTTCGCTATGAACGAACCTAGGTTGTGCACCAATGCTCTTGGCTTTGTTTTCAGAGGCGTTTTGGTCTTAACTCAGAAGGCTTAAGTAAAAGTGTGTCATCAGCTTAAGATATATGAAAATAATAGAAACAACGACTATTATCGGAGTTTTATTTGGATCTATGCTTGTTATGTCAGGAGTTGGATTAACGGACACTATTCTCGTTAATGAAACATTTGCCGCATCAGCACCAGGAAATATGACAAATGCAGCTAATTCAACAAATCCTAAAGCTGTTGTTCAAACAGGAACAACTTCTTCAAGTAATGATGCAAAAACAACAACAACTAACAACAATATTACTTTGGGAAATCCATTCTATAAAGAATACGATAAAATTAGAAGTCAGGTACCAGGTATTCCCTTAAATGGTGGAGGACACGCTACTGGAGTAACATTCTCAGGTAATGGGACTGTAAAAGGTATAGGCTTCACAGATACTGGCAGAGCTCTTATCATCCCTATATCTAAAACAATTGTAGGTATTTTTGGAGGGTTGGCTGTTAAGGCTAATGATGGCGGCGGGAATGCCACTCTTAGTTTTAGAGAGGTAGTACACATGACACCTGCTGGAACAATGCAAGGAAGTGGAGCTGCTATCTTTAATGCAAATGCAACACGAAATCTATCTTTTCTAAGCAATACGGTGGCGATGTTTACGGATACCGGTAACAAGGGTGGTACCGATACAATTAAGGCATGGGAATGGAAGTATAGATAATCCTCTAATCCTTCATTCATAGTGATGAAGATTATGGTTGAAAGGGGTTATTTGATCCCCGTCGATAATTAGGCCTTTTGGTAGAGAAGAATGCATGACATTACAATCACTTCGTTATCTACTATTGGAGGTAGAGTAAGATGGAGATCCACCTTGCAAAGTGGCGGCATTAGTTGCAGTACTAGGAGTAGAGTATTGAACATTCTTTAAATAAAAAACATTATTGGTTGGTTCAAATCCGAATTGATTTAATAATAATAACTTAAATCCATTATCATGTAGATATTGCATTTCTTGATCAAACATCCTGAAAACTCATAATAAATGGTTCTAGCCCACATTATATTTTATATCGCAGAATCATTTCATGCCGTAACCACCGTTGCACTCGATTTTCTATAGCTCTAGGCGGTACCTTCGCTAGTGCCCAGGTAATAGCGGTATCATGGGTTGTACCCTTTGTCCTAAGGATGCTTTTTTTGCGGGAGGTGCAGTAGGTGCAGTTTGTTTTGATGGTGATGATGGTGGCTGCGAGGCTGCGGGCATTCCAACCACCTGTAGTCCTGTGACATTGTGAACCAGATGTTTTATCAGATTTGGTGTTGACACCGTTCCTGGGGGAAAGCATTGAAGTTGTGCTTCGATCTGGTTTATTCCTAAGTGGGTTGGAGGTGTGGCGATTGCTGTCCACTTTGTATAATCTCCGACTCCTTTTGGACCCCGCGGCGATGCTTGGACGAATCCATGCTGATTTATCTGCACTCCAACATTGCAATTGGTATGAGTTGCGTTTGAAGGGGCCGATGTGCCACCGACTGCGATTAGACTGCCTGCTGGAACATCTACATTACTGTCTGGATACTTTATTGTTAAAAGGCGGCCTGATCCGTTTCCGAATGTCCCTGCACCAGGAGGACTGAAAATGGTATTATTGGCCGTAGGTATGGAATTATGCTGTGAATTATTACCCTGCGGAGTAGATTGGATATTGAACGTATATACCCTCGAGATGTTATCATTAATCGGAGATTTCCCTGTGGGGATTTTGACTCCATAGGTAAAAGAGATTGTTGCGTTCGTCGTTCCCGGAGCAGTGGCTTTGTAGGCTATACCCGAAAGATTTGGACTTAGTATCGCCGAACGTTCTAGAGGTTTTAGAGTAACTACGGGAGTGGGTGCAGTACAGGAGGCAATTCCCTGATTTTCCATCATGACATTTTTATTAAAATCTATCGATACCGGAGAATTACACGTTCCATTTGTAAATATAATTGTGGCCGTAGAGTTATTAATCACGTTACCTCGTATGCTGAACGTATTGCCGACGACTACAGTTGATGGGATGGTATGAACATCTAGAATCTTTACACCTTTGATTTGATTATGAGGTGTGGTAGCGGCGACAGTCGTGATCGAGGTCATGTGAATAATCTTAATACTACTACTTTTCTTGACAGCCGAGATTTGGTGACCGAAGGTTGCTGTAGCCATAAACAGTAAGCTCATTGTAACAACGGCAAATAGTGCCCATTTTGCAGCTAAATTTGTCATTACAAATAATTAGAAATATGGTAAATTTCATGACTTATAACCGTTGCTTGATTGCAGTTTAGTTGCATATTTTCAAGCCCGGTATTCTGGGGGTAAAAGTCATTGTATAGTTTGTTATAACGCTAGTATTATATTAATGACGTTTTGGTAATTAGAGTTAATACGATTTCTTTATTGATTTTGATTTGTTATAATGACATACTTTCTTTTCTTTGATCTATTGTTTAGCTATCGAAACCAAAAAACCTCGGACAAAGGATTTATGAATGTCGAGGCTATGATTATGCAGGCGCACGAGAATTACTCAGGAAGAGTTCAGAACCGTAGATGAAGTATATCGTGATGAAGGGGTATGTTGTACTTCGAGTAAAACAAATAGTATAAAAAGCAGAAATCGGAACCAAATATTTTCATGATTGGATTTACGTCGTAAACATTACAGAACCCACATCGTTACAAACAAATTGTTGTATTTGAGATTGATTTGATTCCGTCAAACAAATCAATTCGGGTTATATGCTTCTAAGATATTGGGAAAAAACTTGAAGTAATTTGATCCGCTCGTATTATACTTTCCAACTACACGTACGGTCGCGTCATGTATGATAATGTGATACATTCGACAAAGAAATCATGGGAAAAAATATGTTCGATGTAGCGCTCATGTTTACCTGTTCTCTACAGCTCACCAAATGTTTCATAGTAACCATTCGCAATCCTGTCTATAAAGCTCTCGTCATATTTGTACAATACGTCTTTCACAAGATTACTGTTTACAATATTATAAAGCTGGTATTCCTGACCATAACTAATTGATATTATACCAGCTTCTGAGAGCCTCTTTAGGTGCCAAGATACTGTAGATGGTGCTTTCTTAATATGTTCAACGATTTCTCCAAAGGTGCAAAGATCATGTCCGAGTATAAAATATACTATTTGTCTTGCAACACTATTCCTTACAGATCCTAGTATATGTGACTCATCTGTTGAAATGTGGAGAGGGTAATATCTGGTTCTTCTCCCATCATGCCTGTCGACCTTTACTTTATGCAACTTTTCAAGGATCTTTAGATGATATTCTAGTCCACCATTCGTTAAGCCAGTCAGCCTGAGGAGCTCTCTATACCTTATCCCTGGACTTTTGTCAATCTGTTTTAGAATTATGGCTTTACTAAGATCCCTAGAATCAGTGTAAGATTCCGGAGACTCTGTTTTCAAGTCCATTATTTTTCTACCCTCAACACGCCCAATCCAAAAAGGGCTAGCATAACCAATAAGAGAATATGTGGCAGTTCCCTATATGCCATGGGAATCATTATTCTACTAGTGCCCGGCATTATTTGAAGTAAAAATATCAATTCAACCACTAGAAGCGAAAGAAAGGCAATTGATGTATACAATATCTTTATGCTTCTAGTTCTTCTGTAGGCAAGAATTGAGACTACGATAAGAAAAACCGATATTATGATACTGGCCATATGGAGAGAAATGCGGTAAACGAAAAATGCGTGGTTAATATGTGGAAGAATGGCTACTGGTAATAGCACAGCAGTGGTCAATGCAGATATTATTAGAAATAGCTTGGGTTTGCTAACCATAACTTTTTGTTTCATACCCCTGGCCGATTGCGAGGCGGGGTATGACCTATAAATAATGAGAGAGTAAATTGGCATAAACACTTTCATCATTGAATGCATAGTCTGATTGGTCACTATAGGGATAAGAAAAGATGACTATATTATTTTTTTGTAGTTCATGGTAAACTATATTTATCACCCATTATTTTCAACGATACAAGAATTAGGAGATTATACATAAAAAAATTACCTCATTTCCATTAACAAATGGAATTAGAATAGCATATCGCATATCTCACGTCTTCTAGAGAAAATTTTGAGAAGAGGATTCTTTTGAACGAGGACGATGTAAAATTAGAAAGCTCGTGGATTATTTGAGGCACGAGAACACAACGCTTAATTCCCATATGTAGAGTGTGTTTGGAGAACGCAGATCGAGCTTATCAGATTATACGTTGCATATAGCCTCCTTTTATGACAAAGTAGCCAATGAATCAAAAGCTTCATTTGCCTTGATGGACATGATTAGAATAGTTCAGATAGCGTGATAAAAGGATCGAAAAAGGCAGTATATACTGCTCTGGTCGGTAATCTTGGAATAGCCATAGCCAAACTCATCGCAGCTATTCTTACTGGGAGCATTGCAATGTTAGCTGAGACGCTTCATTCGTTGTCGGATACGTTTAATCAAGTACTGCTTCTAATTGGAATTAAGACAAGTGCTAAGGCTGCTACAGAACGTCATCCTTTCGGTTATGGTAAAGAGCAATTTTTTTGGTCTTTTATTGTTGCCACAATGCTCTTTGGAATATCAGGATTCATTTCATTACAACAAGGTTTTAGTTCGTTAATGAGTACGGTCCATCATATCGAGAATGTTAATATCAGCTACATCATTTTAGCAATATCTGCTGTTTTTGAGGCAAATGCATTACGAGTTGTTTTAGATTTATCAAAACGATCTATTGAAGCCAGAGGAGAGAAGTTTCGTTTTAGCACCTTGCTTAATGAATTTCAAGAAAGTAAAGACCCTTCCATAATGACAATCATGGTTGAAGATTCAGCAGCATTGCTTGGCCTAGCAATTGCCGGTATAGGCATCTTTCTTTCTAACCAAACTGGCAATACTATTTATGATTCTATAAGTTCACTTTCAATAGGGGCAATTCTGATGGCATTTGCATTCTTCTTAGCTAGAGAGAACAAAGGATTACTGATAGGGGAAGCGATATCAAGAAAAGATTACAAAAGGATTGTTAGACTAATCAAAGAGATACCGGAGGTCAACAGAATCATAACAATTCGCACTATGCATCTTGCCCCACAGGATGTTTTAGTTACAATCGAAGTAAACCTGATCGATGGTTTGGATACAGACAAGATAGAGGCAGTAATAGATAATATAGAACAGAAGGTAAAACAAGCTATTCCATACGTTAATCCTGCTAAGGTTTTCGTAGAGCTAGAACGCGACAGAGTGTCTGATCTATATAAAAGAAAAAGGTCTAAATAGATAAGATTTTTTAGAACTGTGTTAAGGAGAATATCGATAGTTTTGAAAACACTTTAAGGCAAACGCGTACTCGATGTCGAGAGAAACAATACAATAGAATCGTCTTAGGATATGACATCGCATGTTGCAAAAACGATATTTTATTGCAAGGTAAACGCTCCATAAAGACTCGTTTTCGGATTGAGATTATGGCATCGCAATGCGAAATCGCAGTAAACGAGAAGGAAGAAAACATCTTCAATTCTTATGGTCATAGTTATGTCCTACCTGGCTAATACTTTACCCTGAATATTCTATCTTGTTCTTTTTGTCTTTGTTGTAATTGCCTCAGCCTTTCCTTATCTCTTTTGGTGAATATTGTTAATAACAATTTGTTCATAATCATATCAAAGAAGTACTTTCCACTGTAATATGTCCGCGATAGCTTTACCTCTAAGAATAAGGACAAACAAGTTAATTCTAAGACAGATAGAATTCCCTGCTTTACAACGAATACTTCGCCAGTGAACATGTACCTCTTTGCAGCAGTTGGCTCAATCACCGTCGATTGAATGCAGAAAATGCAACGCAGTGCAGGGTCCAATTTATATAGTAAACTGCTTTATGCAGAAACCATCTGTTGCATTACACTAACTAATACAACCACAGCCACTTACCTACTTTCCTTTGAATTTACCAATATGCACTATTATAACTAACCAGCTTCTTCCAGTGACTTTTCAGTTTTTTGCTGCTCCTATCATTATGATTGCCTTCTTTGTGTCTTAAATCCGAAGAAATCACTTCTATGCCGAATACATATTCATATGCTCGCAAAACTATGCTTAAAATTGGAAGGTAATTGCAAGTGCTTGAAAGATCCCCTCATAACCTTCCTTGGATTGCTTGAGTGAACCACATTGGCAGGAAGTTTCTATTCTTTCTGACAAAGTACCCAAAGGCGGAGTCCAAAACGTATGTCTTTGCCCAATCTTCCTTTGACCGTACGGATCTTCCATATCCTTGTATTAATTTCAATGCGGTTTGCCAATAGTACCATTCTTCATCCTTCTTTCTTTTCGCATCTGTCCATCTGTCACTCTTGTTAGGATAAGGTACTTTGGTTATAATCTGAAACCTAGACAGGTCATCCTTTAGGTCAAGACCCATATGTAATGATGGTGAAATTAGAACCGTTGGTTTTATACTATTTGTATGTTCTGCAATAACTTCATCTCTTTGTATTTCTGGATCTGTAACTAATAGTCTTCGTACATTTGCCTGTGAAATATTTTCTTTAATAAAATTTAGTTGTTCGTAAGATGTAGTGTGTATTATTCCTTTATGATATCTGTGTAAGGTCATAAGGTTGTCAATGGCTCTAGAAATTTTGGATTTAACCTCCTGTAGCTGGAGGTTACTAAAATTAAGATAGGCAATACTCATTGGATATATAGGTCTATTTTGTAGCGGAAAGTCTGAACCAACCTGTATGAATTTCACATCGTTAGAGGCAAGGCCAGCATTTCTGCAAAATTCTTCGCTGTCAAGAATTGTGGCGCTCATTATCAAGGTCTTGGAGCATTTCTCAAATATGTCCTTACAATAAGGAGAAACATCAAGTGGTTTTAATTCAATCTTTAGGATTTCATAATTCTCCTTCCTTATTTCAGAAATAATCCAGTTTTCAGTATTCGAAAGAATATTGTTTATTGCACGTGTGAGTCTTTCTGTGTCTCTTATTGCTTCAACAGCAAGTTCGTCACCAATAGATGAGGGTCTTTTTGAGAGATTTTCACCGTACTTTTCTGCAAGTTCTTCGTCGCTTTCATATATCTCTGAAGCACTTACTACCCTTTTTTTATTTTTGGTTCTTAATTTAGAAGTCATTTTGTTTAGCCAATTATATTTCACTTTTCTGGACATTGACAATGATTCTACCATCGAGCTATTGCCAATTAAATCAAGCATTTGTGTCTCAAGTTCAATGAGGAAATCAATCCACTTTTCTATATCATCATAACCATAATCGATCATCTTTAGATTGGGAATATATCGTTTCCATCTTTTTTTTGAAATAGATACTCCTCGGTGCTTTACAATCTCAGTTTCGAGTAAATGTCCTTCATCCAATACCAAGAGCTTCCTAGGAGGAAGAATTTTTTTATTTGGTAGGAGGGCAAGAAAATTGGAATAATTGAATATAGAATGACTTGAAGTTAAGGCTGCATTCAATTGATCAAAATATTCGCATGGCATCCATGCTCTTCGCTGGTCTTTTAAATTTTCGAGATGCAGCCATTGCGAATATTCTTTTTGGTAATAATTCTTGGCGTCATGATCAATGAATACATTTTCACTTGTTGTACCTTTATTACTTACTTTATAGTTTTTTAGAAATGTTCGATACTTGCAGCCACCGTCTTTGAAGCTCTCATCACTCATACATGGACCATATTCTACCGTTGTATGGTAGCATTCAATCACATTATTCGAGACACATGCTCCGCATCTGTAAGTATTGTTTTTAATAAAATCTTCTTTCACTAGACAGGGAAAATTGTTCATTCCTTTTGCTACTTTAAGATATGGAAAATCTCTTGAGTATTGGCTCTGCAAATCTTTAGTTGAAGTACATATATAGCTTGACCCCAAAGTTAGTGCAACAGATATGGCAACAGGGCTCTTTCCAAAGCCAGTAGGGGCTTCTAATAGGATGCATTTATAATCTGAAGCAATAGCAGTACATATTTCACTTAAAACGTAACCTTGTCTATCGCGTTTATCCGAAAATGGAAAGTTTTTCAAAAAGTCAGCTATTGTTGTTGTTCGTTGTTGGCTATCGGTCAATTATCATTATCTCTCCTTGCTACGGCTATGATGTCATAGGCTTAGAAGAGAAATTATATACTTTTGCACGTGGACAAGATTTGCCATTGCACCATGCCAGAATCGAGCTTACATCGATTAGGCAAGTTGATGACAAGACTTGCCATCTATGTCAGAATCGGACCAATAATAGATTGTGAGAGCATTAATATTTTAAGCTTTAACACTCGGATGCTTCAAGTACAATCTAGTTTTCTAATAGCATGTCTACGATATCGTTGTTTGTTTAACGTTATTTTGTTTAAACACCGGGCTACAAGAGCTGATACTCACGAACCTATCGCCGTTATTAAGAAGGTCATCTTGGTATTTTTGTTCTATCCTTGCTAGTATTCGAACTAGCTCTATCATGCTATTATTACTTTATTAAGTTTGTTGACGATGATAAATGGCAAATCAACAAAAATAGCGTCATCGAATCTACGAATGGTATCAAAATCATTACTTGGTGAATACGCTTTACGAATTATAAGTATTTTATAAAAAGGTTCATCAAGAAGAGCTAGTAAGAAATAAATTGCCACACAAAAAAGGCAAATTTTCCAAAATATTGGTCGGGGTAGATGGTTCGCAACCGTCCATGGATGCAGCAGAGTATGCACTAGCGTTGGCCAAAAAGGACAATGCAGAACTCATTGCCATTCATGTATTATCCATGAAAGCAGGCTATGAGCATAGCCCACAACCTCTGCTGTTCGGTCTTCCAGCAACTCCTAGTTTGGTAAATGATATTATACAAACGTCTAAAGAAGAAGCACAGAGGTGGTTAGATAAAGTTATGGAACAACAACTAGATGATGAAAATATAAAGGTTAAATTAAAGACAGAAGTAATCCTAGCCTCAACTTCGACAGTAGCGGCTGAACTAGTTGACTATGCTCAGATAGAAAACGTTGATTTAATTGTAGTCGGAACCAAGGGAAGATCAGGTTTTAAAAAGCTCTTGGGAGTACAGCATCAGGAGTAGTAACCTACGCGCATTGTCCCGTTATGATAATAAGGTGAATTATCCTTGCGGTACGCTTGGTGATCTGTGTGAAAAATATCTGCAGTCTGAAGCAGAGTTATTCAATCTAAGCTGATCATATTCTGGCAAGGAATATACATTCTATATGCCTTGAAGAGAATCCCACAAGGGAGAAGGTGATATTCTTTTTGGATTCGTTATAACGAAAATTCTATGCTGCGATGACTTACAAGAATAGGGATGAATGAACAAAAATGCTCTAAATATAGTAATGCATTTGTTATACTATAATAGCCGGAATAATCTAACTCTCCTTTATGACCTCCTGCAAGTGAGTAATTCCTAATAGGAATAAAGTATTAGAGTGCAAGGATGAATTCAAAAACAAGCATCGCTCTTTCAACTGTAGCCATTGCAGCAGTCGTCTTACTGTTTGGCTCGAGCACTATAGTTGCAAACCAACAAGCATTCGCAGATGGACACCACTACTATAATCATCATCACCACCATCATCACCACCATCATCACCACCATCATCACCACCATCATCACCACCATCATCACCACCATCATAAGCACTACTATCATCACTGAACATAGAACAATCAAATATCAAGACGAGTGGTGAGTCCAATCTATTTTTTTATATTTTGTACCTGATCGTATCTCCCCATGCGGAGCTTGCTGTGGTATCCAAATATGCCTGAATGCTAATGCTGCTACGATTGAAAGTGCGTACAAACAAGAGGAAAAAAGAGATAGATTGGCTTTTAAACTGAGACAATAAATGACGGCTATTATTTTTTTGTACTCATTTAGTCGAATGTCCCGCTTTATTTTTATATCTAATGTTTCCAGATGAAAAGTGATTTAACATATGAACGATAAAATAAAAAGTGAACGCTTTATTTGAAGTGTGACTTTCGGAGAACGTCAATCCTTATTTTTGTCTTCATTACTTCTGTATTAATGCTCACGGCATTATTGATAACTCAATATATTGTGTTTAACTTGCTTCCATCGTCTATCCAGGCAAAAGCTATCAAACGCCCACCTCCTTCTGGCCATCCTTCTCATGCTCCATCTTCAAATTACGGCAATACAATTCCCTCATCTCAATCCAGCGCTGTTCCTCCTAGTGCTTGTATAAATTATGATCCATCCAAAAGAACAATAACGACTAGTTGTAGTTCAGCAAGGCTTACAGACATCGATAACAAACTCCATGATAGCAGTATTCTTGCTAAACAATC
>DASSIM010000030.1:0-8883 GCA_035691865.1 Candidatus Nitrosopolaris sp.
AGATAAAGCAGGAAAGGGAGCATTTGGTCAGAGCAATCTACCAATCATTTTGAAGAATTTGGGTATAACTCACCTTATAATTACCGGAATCACCGCAGATGTATGTGTGCATACTGTAATGAGGGAAGCAAATGATTATGGTTATTGGTGTACACTACTAAAAGACGGTACAGGTGCCACTGATTATGGTAACTATCAGGCTGCAATAAAGCAAATTAAAATGAGTGGAGGAGTGTTTGGATGGGTCACCGACTCAAATAAATTCGTGATAGCAGTCAAATCTGCTTTTAAAATCGGCTTAGCATAGTGAGGAGATAGAAAATATGATATTGACGGCCAAGTAACATATGTGCTTGATATTTCTAAGCTGCACAAAAAGAAACATGATTGATCCTATTACCAAGCAACTATAATTTAGACATTCTAGTTAGATATTCATCTTCAAATTATGTTCTAGCTAAATCAGGACTTGGACAAAATACCTGAAATATTACTTTCTGCGTGATAAAATAGAAATAGTGAATACATAATAGACTATGTACTGGTAAATGGTCTCTGTATCCCCTCACGAACGAACACATGTATTGGATGGCGTTGAGAACGCAAATAGCACTATATTCCAGTTTCTATCCAATACAAAGAGTAGAATAAGCGTCTGTTCAGATTCTACTGGCCCATCAGTAAGCGTGGGAGTTGATTTATACAATAGAGCAATAAACGACATTAAAAACAGAGGTGTTAAAGTAAAACATGTTACTGAAATTAACAAAGAGAATATCCATTACTGCAAGGATCTAATGAAAATAATTCATGAATTGCGTCATTTAGACGATATCAAAGCTAACTTTGCAGTGAATGAAAAAGAGTATCTAGCTACTGCAACTGCCCTCGAGATTGCACAACCTGTGCGACACCTTCTCTATAGCAACGTGAAAACGATTGTCGAACAACAACAGTATTTATTTGACACTCTATGGAACAAAGCAATTCCTGCTGAACAAAAAATAAAAGAAATTGAAGAAGGGATAGAGCCAGAATACTTTGAAGTCTTTACGGACCGCGATCGTGAAAGAGTAAGTCAGATTCTTTTCAATCTAGCAAAATCTGTGAAGAAGGAGGCACTAATACTCCTTCCCAGTGCTAAGGCATTGATAAGAGTGGACAGATTAGGATTTATTGATCATATCATAAACGCATCACAAAGAGGTGCAACTGTAAAGATCATTTGTCCTTTGTCTGAGGCGAATTCAAAGATCACAAGAAAAATAGAAGAGCAGGCGTCGACTGTCAAAGTTCTAAATGGAAATAATTCGCCATATGGCATGTACATTATAGATGGTGAAAAATTTTTAAGAGCTGAGGTTAAAGAACCGCAGGCCGAGACATTTTCAGATGCGATAGGATTTGCTGTTTATTCAAATAGCAAACTTAGCGTTGATTCATTCAGGTCGGTATTTGAATTGCTCTGGAATGAGCATACATTAAATGAAGAACTGAAAAGAGCAGATAAAATGCAAAAACAGTTTATCAATATTGCAGCACATGAATTACGTACTCCTATCCAGCCTATACTTGGGTTCCTGGGACTTCTTCGTTCGAGAAAGACAGATATCACAAAACAGGAATTAGATGAGTCATTAGATCTCATCATGAGAAATGCACTAAGATTGAAGCAACTAGCAGAAGACATCTTAGATGTTACAAAGATTGAGAGTCAATCACTAGAAATACACAAAGAACTATTAAATCTAAATGAGGCAGTATATGAAGCCGTACAAGATATTATTAAAAATCAGTTCGGTAGCAGGGCCGGACAAATATTGTATGAACATATAGAAGATACCATTTTGGTAGAAGCAGACAGACTTAGACTTATTCAGGTTATTTTTAATTTATTAAGTAATGCTGTCAAATTCACCAAGAGGAATAACGGAACTATACGTATTAGTATAAAAAAGCAAGCTGATTATGGACAGGAGGTTGCTCTTATCAGTATCAAGGATACCGGCGTCGGAATAGATCCAGAGATATTGCCTAGGCTGTTTGAGAAATTTGCTTCAAAATCATTCCAAGGAACGGGGTTGGGGTTGTTTCTCTCAAGAAGCATAATAGAAGCGCAGGGTGGTAGAATATGGGCTGAGAATAATACCGACGGTCAAACTGGTGCCACGTTTTACTTTACTTTACCAATTATTAGCAACAAACGTGATAACCAAAACCAACATCTATGTGAAATTAATGACAACAAATACAATAAAAACAACAGAGGGTAATGACAATATGAAAAAAATCTTGATTGTAGACGACGAGCCAGACGTTTGTACAGTTCTAAAGAAGGTTTTAGAGCAGTACGGTTTCGACGCTGATTCATATGATGATCCGATTTTGGCATTAGAGAATTTTAAGGCTGGCTTATACGAGTTACTTCTCTTAGATATCAAAATGCCTGAAATGGATGGTTTCCGTTTGTTCCAGGAAATGAAAAAGATAGACAATCAAATCAAGGTATGTTTTTTAACAGCCAGTGAGATGTATTATGAGAAGATCAGAGAAAAAGAAGGGTTCGCCGCATTAGACAAGAACCTATTTCTTCGAAAACCCATCAAGAATGAGGATTTAATTCACGAGTTATCCAGGATAATAGATTCAAACTGACTTGTTGTCCCAGAGAAAATTCGAGCTCCATATCGAGGTGTGAGTGAATCATGGACACATTTGCTAAAATGACTTTCGAATAATTGAGACTTTTATCCTAAATTTTTTACTGAAAGCTATAGATATGAATAATTTGAATTGCGGTTTTAAGTTTCGCTTAAGTAACTGCTAAGCTGTTCAGGCGAATTCGTTACGTCTCTATATTCAGTGTTGCATGTATCACTGCCAATCATAACTCAACTCTACAGTACATGGTGTTCTGCCATAGTCGTAGTTTGCAAATTGACTAAATGTTCCAATTTGTCCAGGATTCAGGTCGAGTCCTTCTACGTAACCACTTGACATTCCAATGGTGTTATTGCCAGTGTCGTACCAGGTTCCCGTTATCCTTAATTCGTGCATCGTCTGGTTCGAGTTGTTCTTTATTGTCCCTTTTATCCATCCCTGCACACCATTGCTTGTAATGGTAACATCGTGGACTGAAATCGTGGTTGGGTCGGTATTCGTAAAGTTGTTTGAAGTGGGGGATAACAATACTATTGAATTGGGGCCATTATATTGACCGCTATTAGGCTCTCGAATCACCTTTATCTCTGTCTCGTGCACCACCTTTGTGCCACCGTCGTGTTTAAAGTTGTGATTTTCACCTCCTACGTACCCATGTCTACAAAATAGACCATGTCCTTGTATGAATGTGCAATGTGTCCCTACTCCGCAACTTCTTCCAGATGCGCCGAAATGATTATCTACGCAAGGTCCTGCTCCGTTTTGATCACCTGATCCTTTGCCTGTTTTAGGACCGTATGAACCATAGTGTGTTCGATTGCTGTCAGAACCAGTACCACCAGGGGTACCTATGCTACTATTCTGATGTCTTGAGGGTCCAGTATCGTAATGTTTGTAGCCTTTATAGCTCGGATTGTATGTGTTTTTTGATGACCCTAAACTGCTGCCCGTGTGATGTCTTCCATTGTGGTTATTTTGACTCTGATTACCACCACCACCTGATGTTCCAGTCGAACTGCATGATGTAGGCGGCAATGACGTTAGGCATGGGTCTGTCTTTTTTGTTGTCGTCGGTGGCTCTATGGTCGACGCGGCTTTAGTTTCTGTACCTGTACCACCATCTCCTGTGGCTGCGTCACCTCCTGATGGAGGTGGATTACCCGAGTTCCCTGTTCCACTGTTGTCCTTACTACTTGCGGCTCCAGATCCTGATGTTGATGGCGAATTATTATCGTGACTACCAGAACTTGAAGAGGTTGGCATACCGATATTACTTGAGGATGACGTGTGATTGTTGCTGCCGGGCTTACCATGTCCGGCGTATACCGTTGTTGTCGCGGTCAGTCCATTAGCAGTCATTAATGCCACAATCGCCATGAAGCAGACCGCAGGATACAGTCATCCTCTCGTGGTTCATTTATTGTCTTGTTCTATCTTCTAGCACATTGCTATATTAGAAGTGCTTCACAACAATTAGTAACAAGATAGAAGAATTTGTTGATATACTCAAACTATAATATATTCTTTAGAAAGATTATGATGAAAGGAGTGGTTGAATTCATCGATAAAATTGGATCGTTACCAATAGAGTTATCGACAGTATAATATTTAGAATTCAAATTTATTCCAATATTGATTTTGATGGATATTCTAGTTAGAGATACCTGACATAACTTAGAGAATCAACTCCTCGCGCTTTTTACTGAAAGTTATCTCTCCCATTCATAATTGCTACGTCATCGGACGATGTTAATCTAATTTCCTTGAAGCAATCGATTCTCTAGGAGTAACTAATGATAAAGGGATGAATGTGTAAATATAGTGGGCCTTATGCAAGGCAACTCACAAATCAAAGTCTGCCCTACTATGAATTTCTAGACTTAGCCTATTAATGGGGTTACACTACTAATCCGTCGTTGAATCCTAACCATTTGGTATAGGGTGCATTTATTATCTCTCTTGCCTTCTTAAAGACGGCTGATGCTTGATGATCTGAACCTAGCCTCTCAAGTGCTAAATCTATACAGCCAGTTACTGCATGTTTTAACTGATTAACTTCAACTGGCTCTCCTCTAGCCATTGTTAAAGGAGCAAATAGCGCACTTTCCTGCATTTCCCATACTTCAACAACTTCACTCTTTGGCACGTCTAAACTGTCTCGTTCTACTTTCATTACCTTTTTCCTATTTTCCAATTCTCCAACTTGTTGATTTAATCCTGCAATTACATTGTTCAGGCTTCCATACTTAATCAAATCCTCTTCTAATGCATCCTTATTGCTACTATAAGACCGCAAAGTCCAGGCCAAATCAATTATTTGTTGGTCATCGAATCCCATCAAGATTAATTCACCCAGGACTCTCGCTACCTTATTGTTAGAAGCTAGCGCTTTTTGTAATACGCTCAATTCCTTATTTTGTTTGTCGATTTCAGATTTAATACCCTGTATTTCAGATTTAAGACGCTCTACCGTAGAGTCATAGCCCAACTTATTATCGTAGTTCTTTTCAATGTCAGCGAAAAACTTTTGCACTGCCAATTGACCAGAGATTTTATTTTCAACCGAAACTTCCGTTATTGTATCGAATAACATTTTCAATTCCTTAAGACCAAGGCCCATGTTTTTAAGTTGTTCATATGCCAATAGTTTTTGGCGATGGACGGATGTGAGTCTATCCCAACGGTCACATTCCTCCTGGAGATGCCATTCGTTAACACATAGATCTCTAATGTTCTTCTCAAGTTGAGCTTGAATTGCATAGGCTGCTTCCCAATTCGAAACTACTCTTGCGATACTATCAACACTATGCCCAAGTTGTCGCACGCCATGGATAATTCTTACAAAATGTTGAACATCTATAACAGGTATTCCTAGGTTACTTAATTCAATTTTCAGAAGCGAGAATTGCTCTAGATCAGCCAAAGATATCTTCTTCTCGGTCAGAGCCTGATGTAAGCTGGCTTTTGCATCTAATTCCTCATTTCTTAGTCTTGTGATATTTTCTTCTAACTTTCGCTTCTCGTTGGTCTTTTCTTGAATATAATCAGGGAGCTGTGAAAACTCGATTGATCCAGACAAGTCAAGTATTTGTTTAGTGCTGTAAGCGATATACTCAGGTTTGAGACCAATATTCTTACAGTGATTATAAATTTCAGAAATGAACTCACCGAAAGTGTCTTCATCTACACCAAGATCTTTCATGATACTTGCCAGTCTAAAACCCAAAGCACACTGAGATGCAGTAATCCTTGATTTCCTGAGCATTATTCCAAGCTCTCTCAAAGCATCAGCAAGAGGAACGGTCAAGTCGTTCCTCCAATCGTTGATAATATTAGATACAGAACCAGTGCTCGACGAGTTGTCTCTTGCTATGGTATCTCTAGGTTTGCCGTTCAGCCATTCTCGGATTATGGCTGCTCTAACATCACCTGGAATCCTTAGGGGCATAATCATTGATATTTTGTGCAAAACGAGATTTTAGTTTTTCGTCAAATGTGTCAATAAATAATCAATACCGTCATCAATACCGTCAAGTACTACCCATAGTTAGCCAGTTTTCACAGCAATTGCATAAAAGCAATGCAAAATTTATACAGTCCGTGTATAACAGGATGGTGATTGGACGTATAATCAAAAATGTTACATTTCGTTAGCGACAATAATTATCCTACCAATATAGTATGCAAGGTAGCAACATATACTGACCCTCTGACAGGCAAAGCAATCCAATATCCTGACATGTGGACGCCTGAACAATCTCGGGAAGCTCAATTCTGCAATCAATGACCAATGGGAATCTTGTATTCTTCGACAATAGCGACGAGATTCCGCTGACAACGTATGGATCGCTTCCGGCTTCAGATCCAATTCGATATCAAATAGCATGCTGTCGGTTACAAGCACTCAACTTCTCAATCCTAAAGACATAATCTTTCTGGAAAACCAGCTTTCCCGTTTGATTATTACTATGAACCCGTGATTATTCGAACAAACGGAGGTCTTGACAGCACATTTCCTCCAGCTGAAAACCATATTTGATGACAATAATTGTGTGAACAGCATACTGTATGCAGTTGCCTATTCACATGAGATAGCGCAGAACAATGCTGACTATATGAGGCAATAATGGACATCGCTGAATCACTCTGAACACGGCCTCTCATAAAGAATAATTCATGTCTTTTCCAAATACCTAGTACGGTTCTGTTATTTTGGGATATGAAGATCTAGCGGTACAAGTATCGTTCTTATGCGTAGTCACTTCCATCGGAATCATCTTTCCCGATGGTGACTTTTTAGAGTCAAAATAAATCTCTGCGCCGCAGCCTTTATTGCATTTCAATACATCTGTTCTGGTACATTTGTGTCTCCATTGAACTACATCCATACCTACATGTTCAGGGTTTTCGTATTCAAGGTCACAGTTGGATACTAAAGGAATCCATTTATCATTTTCAGTATCCCTAAACCGTTTAATCGCGTTACCACAATTCTTGCATATAGACTTAAATGTTCTTACACTGCCGACACTTTGACAGATAAAATACTTTTTCTAACTATATCTATTCCATATAATAGTTGCAATATCTACTAGGCGCACGAGGACATCAGCTGAAGGTAAGGTCAACAGTATAATTTTAGCTGCCTAACTCGCCCTGGCTCTGCCCTGACATTTCATAATATTCCAGGTATATAGGCATGTGTTTCTTCTATGTGTTTGAGTACTGTGCTCACGCACATTTCGGGGCCTAACCAAGTCTTATGATTTATCACAAGAGTTACTTATTAAACTAAAATAAGAACCAAGAAACTTTATTTGATATGCTTGAATATCTAATCTATCCTGCAATCGGGTTTGTAACAACACTACTAGGACTTGAAGCAGCTTGGCACTTTACGGCGTGCAGAATACCTAACAAGACAATAAAGCCTTGTATCTACAAGCAAGTAAAGTTAGCTTTCGTGAGGGCATAATTCGGGAGATGAAAAAGTTCATTTAAAGGAGGTAAAATAACGAGTGAAGAAGGAGAACTATGGTAATGTGACCGGAGATATGAGAAATCTATTGGACAAGAAAAAGTTAAGGATTCTTGTTGTTGATGATGAACCTGATGTGAACAGATCATTACGGGAAGTGTTTGAACAACACGGGTTCAAAGTTGATTGCTATGAAGATCCTCTTGTTGCTTTAGAGAATTTTAGAAGTCAACTCTATGATTTGGTGATACTTGATATTAAGATGCCAGAAATGAATGGCTTTTCTTTCTACAGAAAAATTAAGAAATTAGACAAAAAAATCACAGTCTGTTTTCTGACGGCTGGGGAAATGTATTATGGCGTATATTCAGATATATTCACTTCGCTACCTGCTAATTGTTTTATTCGAAAGCCGATCGGTAATGATGAGCTACTAAAAAGGATACATGAAATCACCAAGATTTCTGATGTTTCTGAATCGAACTAATATAAGATATTATATGTTATCGAGAATGATGATCATATAACAAATTAGTTCACTCGAATAGCAGCTTCAATCTTGTGTAATACTGTATTAATGTAGTAATTTGTAAGTAATGCTGCTACAGGTAGTATCTGTAATTGATCTGGTTTTAGAAGAATTGAATTTATTTGAAGCAGCAGATCAATCTTCTTATCCATATTTGGTTCATTTTTGCAATTTTCAATAAGTTGCAATACCGTAGTACGATAATCTGCGATTATTTTATTGGTATCTTGCATTAACATCCTCGCTAAATTATTATTATAACAAGCACTTGATATATAGTCTAATACAACATGATGATGATTTTTCATAATGTCTGTTAAGCATAGGTATTTATCTTTGATTTATCCTGTCATCTTAGGCAGAAGTTGTTCCATATTCTTGCAATAGATTTTTCGCTTAACGTCAAGATTGTGGTATGATTGGCCGGACAAAATGCTCCGTGCTTGAAGACATGAAGGAGCAAGGTAGAACAACCTTTGTATGGCGTTCGGCAGTGTGAATTGCTTGATCAAGTATGTTGCTTGCATTAACGATGCCAGGTGCACCTCCATTAGAGAAGTATCTTAAGGATGCTATCGATTCAGGAGTAGAAGTCACTGCTTGTGGACCATCAAAAGAAATGCTTGCGCAAATGGGCATTACAAAGGATACTTTGGAACAAGGTGTCCAGTTCGAAGATGTTGTAGGATTTCTAAAAGCTGCATTACCAGCAGCA
>DASSIM010000031.1:0-26750 GCA_035691865.1 Candidatus Nitrosopolaris sp.
CAATCGATAACATCAAAGCCGATCCATCTACGGGGACTGTGATAATAAATATAAACAACCAATATCCTGTTCCTGGGCCATTAAGATTACAGATCCCCCAAATTTCCAAAACCGTTTTCGTTATGGTGGATGGAGCCTTAGATAGAAAGGCAGTTACCTTAACAAATGGTTATACATATATCAATTTGGATATTCCTTCAGGTAAACATGAAATAAGTATTAGTGGTATTAAATAGATCATTCTTCTAATCAACTCTTATAATACAAGCGAGCTCAAGGTTTCACAATAACAGATATACTTATTTATTACTACGGGAAATGAGGTTAATGAGAAAATATTCTACCGCACTTACCACAGCCGTCTCGGCTTTCATCCTAGTTTCAGGATTAATGCTGTTACCGGCTATGAGCAGAGGGTTCGCCATGTCAATGACGTCCACTCCGGGTGCATCGATGCAAGGCATGCAAGCTTCAGGCCTGAACTTTGCTCTGGACTCTGGAGGCTTCACTCAAGTCAGTATGCAGACAGCCCAAAATATGATACAACAAGGGGATCCATCTCACAAGATCTCGTTAGTAGCATATGAGACAAATCTTACTCTGCCTCAGGGCAATGTAATACATGCAATGACTTTCAATGGAACAGTTCCCGCACCGACAATTAGAGTAACCCAAGGTGACCTGATTAACGTCACTCTGATAAATCCATCTAAGAATAAAAATGGGCACAGTCTCGACAATCATGCAGCAATCATAAGCGCAGTACCGAACTTTGGACCTGTGATGCCAGGACAAGAGCGATCGTATGCGTTCATAGCAACTCAACCAGGGTTCTTCAAGTACCACTGTGAAGGAGTCGCAGTAATTGGTATGGACCAGCACGTATTTTCTGGAATGGTAGGAGGAGTGATAGTTGATCCAGTAAAGGGATACACAGGCTACACATATCCAACCTACGATAGTAAAGGCAGTCCAATAAGTCAGACCGTAAGTCCAAATGCAAAAGAGGTTCAATTCATCTTTTCAGAATGGTACCTAACCAAGGACGGTAACTACAATCAAAGTGCAATGTTCAACCATGATCCTACATTTGTCTGGATGAATGGCATTCCATTTGGATATGATCCTGTGATCACAAAAACAAAAGGTGCCATGCCTCTTCACTTCAAGCAAGGAGACCATGTTAGATTCTTCCTGCTTAATGAAGGTGACGTCCCGGTAAACTTCCACATAGTGGGAGCACAACTAGACAGAGTAATTTCTGGTAGTGTAGTCCAAGGAATGGGTAAACAAACATACTTGCTTGGCGGTTCAAACGACGCGATAATAGATGTAGTGTTCACCCAACCAGGTGCATTTGCTCCAGTGAATCATGATTATGCTTCACTGTTCAGAGGACAAGCAGGCATTATAGCAATAGATCCTCCAGACGGCTCGGTAGGCAAACTATTGGGTCTGAAAGACTTCTCCAATCCTTCAAACGCAATTCCACCAATGGGTAAAGACAGCATACCTGTACAAACCACACCATATCAATTAGGGACACCGCTAAAAATGACCAGCGCGCAGATAGGACCGCTGAAAGAATGTAAGGCTGAAACATGCCCCTGAGACGACAAGAAAAGCAAAGGTCACCGTAATGAAAACCTAAGACAAGGGTGGTTGGTAAATCATTACCACCACCTTCACATTTATTTTTTAATGGCTCATTATAATTAATCTGCACTATTGAACGAAGGACATTTGTTCGATCATGCATTCGTACATCAGACAAGAAGATCGATATATGCAATGGTAATCACTTCTACTAGTATCACTGGTAACACCATTGTCCAATCAAGACTTGTTCAATCGGTATTTTTGATTTCAGTCTTATACTGTTCTTATTGAAAAACGACCTTATTTCTGATAGTGCCTAGATTTTCGATAGAAATTTCCACTATATCACCGTCTTTGAGATACTTTGGTTCCTTCATTGACATAGCAACACCTGCTGGCGTCCCTGTCGAAATGATATCACCTTCTTCTATCGTCATTATGGAGCTCAAGCTGGAAATTATCTTTTTTATAGGAATCACCATATTTACGCTTGAGGATTTCTGCCGCAACTCTCCATTCACTTTAGTAATAATCTCTAAATTTTGAGGATCCGAGATCTCATCTTTCGTTGTAATCCATGGACCACAGGGGGCAAAAGTATCAATACTCTTCCCTCTAGTGAATTGCTTATCTTTAAACTGAATGTCCCTTGCAGACACATCATGCAAGATCATGTATCCGAAAATAGAGTCGACAGATTGCTCCATCGACGCTTTTTTTGTATCCCTACCAATTATTGCGGCTATTTCCGCCTCGTAATCCAAGCGTTTGACAAATGGAGGACAGACAATGTTACTGTACGGAGAATTCAAAGTGGTCCTGGGTTTCATAAAAATCACCGGTTCATCGGATGGGGTTAATCCTGCATCTCTAGCGTGATCATAATAGTTGAATGCTAAGCAGATTATCTTTGGAGGATTTGGCAGAGGCGCTAATAGTTCAAGCTCTTCTACACTATGAGCATATTCTAAGCTTCTTTGATGTTCTTTAACTTCGTCTAGCCAACCTTTGAACATGAATTCCTTAATGCTGGATGGTATGGGAATACCTGTCTGGTCTTGAATTTCTGGTCTTGTGATAACTCTTTTTCCATCTTCGGAGACGATGCCATAAGTCTCGACCAGACTAGCGTTCTTTATTCGTGCAATTTTCATTTCATTTCAGTCATTCTTCCTGTCTACTTCTACCTGTGAGTGAATATTGCGGTATTCCCACCGTTTATCCTACAAAAGCCGAATCTTACAAGTTGAACGTGAGTACCTGCGTTCAGGGATGAGATGAATGACTCGGCAAATCCTTCACATGTTTCGAGACTGTTTGTGTTATAATTTTCTCCGATGTAGAGTTCCCTAGCAACCAAAACTCTGTACTGTACCGCATTATTAGCTGTAACCCATTGGATTTTAGGCATATCCTGGTATATCTCGTCGCCCGTCTGATCGACTACTATTAGTTTTCCACTATTATTGCTGTCACTTACATGCATAAGTCCACTATTATTCCCGCTACTATTACTACTGCTACCGGTGCTACCACTACTAATACTAATACTATTGTTCAAACCACGATGTTGAGCAATATTCTTGGATTTAATTTCAGCGATCCGTATGTTGTATAACTCCATTAGTCTAATTTCATCTCCAATTCTTAGTCTAGCTGCATCATCTCCAGCGATGTAAAAGGAATTTGACACACGTATCTTCCTATGCCCCAGATTCATGCTCGGATGGTTGTTCAAAGTCACCTCCTTCGGATTGCCATTTCGCACTTGCACTTGAACTGGATCTTTCACGAAAAATAACCTGATGGTTTCAGGGTCAATTATCTTTCTGTTGAATGCTTCAAGTGCTTCAAATGGTGGCTTGGTCTCAGACAAGGTCAGACCCAAAGACAAGACAAATTTTCGAATTGCCTGTGGCAAAAATCCCCTCCTTTTGATCGCTTCCAAAGTAGGAAGACGAGGATCGTCCCAGCCTTGAACAAGGCCATTCTCGACTAGCGGCTTGATTTTCCGCTTTGAAACAGGCATACCTTCGAACTCTAGTCTCGAAAACTCTAGCATCAAAGGTTTACGTAGAGAGAGCCTTTCAAGTATAGCAAAGTACAGTGCGTTACGCAATTCATACTCCTTTGTCCGTAGTGCATGTGTTACACCGTCGAGGCTGTCTTCAACGGGGGCTGCGAAATCATAGGTGGGCCACACTCTATTAGAATTACCTAATCTTGGGTGCTGGCCTTCGATTATTCTAAAAAGTGTCGGATCTCTCATGGCTGTATTTTGATCAGCCATGTCACCTTTGAATCTGAGCACTGCGGTATTTGGTTCAAGTGAACCATCGAACAGTTTTGTTACTAGGTCTCGGGAGTTCATTGCGTCTTTTCTGCAGTCACAAGCAAGTCCTTTTGACCTGAGATCTCGCATTACAGGCTGAGTGCATCTGCACACATATGCTCCACCAAGCTCTACTAACTTTTTGCCATAATCAGATAATAATTGGATATCATCGGACGTGTTCTTCACAATATCTGGTTCTATTCCAAGCCATTCGATTCCTTTTCTGATCGCGTCATAATATTCTGCCTTCTCGTTTAATGGATTCGTATCGTCGAAGCGAAGGATTAACTTCCCGTTGTACCTACGGGCATATTCATCGTCAATTATTGCGGCTTTGGCGTGTCCTATGTGAGGATATCCATTTGGCTCAGGAGGAAATCTTGTGACGACACTGCCCATTGTCGCGTCATGTAGTGCAGGCAGATTTGCATCATGATCTGACATCACTTTTTTCTTAATAGCAGATTCTTGTGGTGCCACACGTGCGAACATGGATTTCTGTTGGTCTAACGTTAATGCATTTATTTCCTCTAAAGTGATTTTGATCTCAGGAATTAGATTTTTTAAATTGCTGCGAAGATCTGGTCTGTGAGCAATAATTTTGGAAATAACAGCTTCGTCCCTCGCTTTTCCGCCAAACTGTATGGCATTTTTTAAAGCGATAATCTTGATAGTGTTTCTGGTACCTTCATCGACGGAGCAGGATG
This sequence comes from Candidatus Nitrosopolaris sp., assembly GCA_035691865.1. Classification (GTDB taxonomy): domain Archaea; phylum Thermoproteota; class Nitrososphaeria; order Nitrososphaerales; family Nitrososphaeraceae; genus Nitrosopolaris. The sequence goes on from DASSIM010000031.1 coordinate 4,642, forward strand.
ATGACGACGTCAATAACGCTACAAGCTCCTTTCTGCTATAAAACATGCAGAAGATTCGAGTGCTCTTTTCGCTTCTGAATCCGCGTACTCAGCTAATGATTGTACTGCCTTTTCTATGTGGGTTCGTGCGGCCAACCTGATCTCTTGATCTATCCCTATAGCAGAAATAGTTTCGACCGCTTCCTTCAGATCGCTAGCCGACGCATTCTTTCTACCAAAAATCTTTAGGATTTTGCTTCGGTTTTGACCCTTCGCATTTTTCAGGGCCAGAAGTATTGGATAGGTTTTTTTTCCTTCTCGCAGGTCGTTGCCAACTGCTTTGCCAGTGAGCTTTGAATCACCTGTGATGCCGATCAAATCATCAACCAACTGAAAAGCGATCCCGATATTCATTCCAAACCACGAAAGACGTTCCACATCAATGGCGCTCGAATTGGGTGCGGATAATACACCCAAAGCGCAGGAAAGTTCGAATAACGCGGCAGTCTTTTTACTAATCATATTAATGTATTGAGGCGAGTTGATCGATAGCTTGTCATTCATGGAAGCCATCTGGACGTCAGTAGCTTGACCTTCGCATACTTGTATGCATGCTGAAGATAGCTTGGCGACCATATCACAGATTGCTTTTTCTGGTATACCTTTGGCTCTTCCATGGACAGCCAAGAGTTCGAATGCCTTTGAAAATAAGATATCGCCTGCCAAAATGGCTAATGGCATACCATAGTGCTTGTGAACGGTTTGAACACTGTGACGCAAGTCATCATTATCCATTATATCGTCGTGTACTAGCGAGAAATTGTGGACAAGTTCCACTGCAGCTCCTGCGGGCAGAGCCCTTCGTAAGTTGCCGCCAAACATTTCACTTGACTTGATTAATAGAAATGGACGCAAGCGCTTACCTCCACTTACGATATAATGAGATGAGGCCTGGTACAATTCAACCGGCTCACCCTTTAATGAAGAGAGAATGTATTGGTTCACACTGGAAGCGTTAGACTCTAGCTCGTCTTTAATATCAATTGTCTTCATCGGTTGCTACTAGCTCCATCTGCTAGATAGCCAGTCAATATATACCTTGAACTCTTCAATTCTTTGATACTTTTGGCCCCGACCAGGAACATTGCGCCCTTAAGTTCCTCTGTTATCATTTTTCCAAATTCAAACAAACTATCTTTTGATTCTGCTGCTTTACGCAAAAATGGATACGCCATACCGCACATGTCAGCGCCTACTGCAATGCACTTGGCAATCTCTAGACCGTTGCGCAGACCCCCAGAAGCAATCAGCGGCATCTTCGGGACTGCCTGCCTAACCTCGATAAGACTGGCAGCTGTTGGTATTCCCCAATCCCAAAACAATTCGCCTAAACGAATTTTGATTTTGTCTTCTTGTGTCTCTGCGCGCAATTTCTCTATTCCTGCCCAACTAGTTCCTCCCGTTCCTGCCACGTTGATTGCCGATACGCCAACCAAGGCCAGCTTGATGGCGACCTCCCTTGAAATGCCAGCCCCTACTTCTTTCACCACGACAGGTACATCCAGGCTTTTTACTAGTTCTGAAATCTTTTGAAGCACTCCTCTGTATTTTGGCTCTCCTTCTGGTTGGATCAGTTCTTGCAACGGATTGAGGTGAATCACGAGAGCATTCGCCCCTATCATTTCTAAAATTTTTCTGGTATCATTAACAGAAAGCCCTTTAGCAAGCTGCGCACCACCGATATTTGCAATCAGGAATGCGTTAGGAGCATTTTTTCGAGCTATGGAGTATGTACCTGCAAGGTCAGCACTCTTAAGACCTGCTCTCTGGCTACCAAGGCCCATTCCGAAACCATGCTTTTCTGCTAGTTCTCCTAGTCTAGAGTTAATTTGGGTTGCTTCCGGGGTCCCACCAGTCATCGAGTCTATGATTATAGGGGCAGAAAACTTATGACCCAAAAAGTTGGCAGAAATGTCAATTTCTTCATAATCAAGCTCAGGTAGTGCGTTATGTACAAGTTTAATGTCTTCCAAATAAGTAGAAGTGGTCTTCGCCTGCACATCTTTATGCAGAGGAATATCAATACCCTCCTTCTTCCGACGTTTAATGATTTCCAGCTCGGGTGGCATGTCAGAAGCTTTTGACAAGCCTATCCACTCCTCTTCTTCGTGCCTCTGATCGTGGTACCATCAAAATCAATCCCCGCTATTGCATCCAAAATTCGTTGAGGCTTTAGTCCGTTTACCAACAATACATCTATTCCCGAGGCTGCTATCTTAAAGGCTTCCCTGATTTTTCTGCTCATCCCCCCCGTGACGTCGGTAAGCATTTTTGAGAAGTGTATCGATTTGTGGGTTGTATTATCTATTTCCTGGATAATTTCTCGAGTCTTCAGATCCTTGTATAGTCCATCCACGTTAACTAGGAAGATAATCTTTGTAGGCATCAGTACCTTCGCAAGAATTGTCATCAAGGCATCTCCTGACAAAATCGAATAATTTCGACCGTTTACATGAACAACATCTCCAAAAGTAATAGGAATCATACCTCCCTTGGCAATAGTTCCGAGTTCTTCAATTTTGGTAGTGATTGGTCTGAAACCATTTGTGAACGTGGAAGGCATGACGCCATATGGGTTCGCTCCTTCATTGATCAAAGATTTGACGATGATTTCGTTTAAAGCAATCATCGATTCGTGAACTATTGAAATACCGTGCAAGTCATATTTATCAGGCTTTGTGTGCATCTTGTATTTCACGGACCAATAATGTCCGAATGAACCTCCACCATGCACATAGACTGCAGGCATCTGCAGTGAGGCCAGCACGCGGGACAGGTCCTTTATCGCCTTAAAATTTGCTGAGAGCGGTGTGTCTTTAAAAGTTATAACGGAGCCGCCTAGTTTCATTAGCAGCAGCGCGGTTCTCATATTTCCCAGTCCATAATTTTGTATAGATTTAAAGGTTAGTATTAGGTTACAATGACTCCATTGTAATCTATCTTCACGGGAATCGATTCACTGACGCACTCGTTCTTCCCGATGCCATCAAGAAATACTCTCAGTCTATCTTCATTAGGAGGAACCAGCACAACGATACTGCCTCCGCCACCTGCTCCTGTTAATTTTGCTCCCCATGCTCCATTTGTCAAACAAAGGCCAACCAATTCATCTATTACCTTATCTGAAACACCTATCTCTTGGAGTAACACATGGTTCTGACTCATTAAATTCCCCAGCATTTGCTCATTTCCCTCTTTGATTGCGGCAAAAGCATTCTGACAAATAGTGTTTGAAAGTGAGGCCAAGACTTTAAATGAGAATCGATTAATATCTTTGAATTTTCTTACAGACGTCACCAAATTTGCAGTCGAGTGCTTCTTTCCAGTATTTATTATCACTAATGACAACTCTTTCTTCGAGTAAATATTTCTGAAACCTTCGCTTTTGACAAAGTACATCATACCGCCAAACGTTGAAATATTGCAGTCCGCGCCCGACGAGTCCTTATGAATTAAACGTTCCGACTCAGCCGCCTTGGCACATACCCATTGCTTATCTGGTTGATGAAATAATGAATCTACCGCAGCAGTTATTGCTACGCAACAGGCTGCAGAAGACCCGAGCCCTACACTCTCTGGAAGGTTTGATTCTAACTCAATATCCAGTCCAACGTTGCAACCTCTTTCAGAAAGGATCAATCTTGCACATTCACACAAAGGCGCCAAAATTGTTTTTGCGGCTTTGGTACCTTTCAGCAGATGAAATCTTGAATCTTCAAACGAACCCACAAGTCCAATGTCTGAGGTAATTTTGATATTACCGGCGGTGTTTACACACACAGTTACATTGACACGTCTATCTATAGCCGCCAAGATCGCCGGGTTATCATAGATTACAAAATGTTCCCCAAACAAAACAACTTTTCCAGGCGCAGATGCTCTTGCAGAGCTTTTTCTTAATCTCATGTAAAAATAATTGATGCGTAACCAACCACGTTGCTTGTGTCGCCTACGATATCACCGCTTGTAGCATACCTTAACAAATCCCCTTTGGTTGCGCCAAGTGCTTTTACTGCAGTCATTATTGATGCAATTGCACCATATCCACATGCAGAAACGTTAAGTCGTTCCAAAGTACTATAAAACTTCGAGATATCTAAAGACAGGATAGCCTCAATTAGTTCGCGATCCTTTTTGTGAGCCTCGTTGTTTGGTTCGTAATGGGTAAAATCTGAGGAAGCTATAAGCATAGCATTAAGCGTTCGAGTGGAGCGGGCGATAGACTCGCCTATTTCTGATGCTGTAACTTTGTCTTGCAAAATCATTACAATTGGCACTACTTTGAATTGATTTTTTTTTATGTATTGAAGAAATGGAAGTTGAACCTCAAGACAATGGTCCCTGCTGTGCGCCAACTCATCAAAATCGAGGATCTCTGAGTTTTCAGAAATCCTTGAAGCAAGCTCGGTATCTATTTCAACTTGACCTAAGGGAGTCTCCCAGATTCCGCCCTTCACAGTTGCAAGGCCTGTACCTATTCCGTAATGATTGGGGCCAATCATCACTACTCTGTCGAAATTAATCGATGATATCTTATAAAATCCGTTTGCTGCTACAGCCCCAGAATAGATATATCCTGCATGAGGCGATACAATTCCATAAATACGGCTTCGACTGAGTTCTTTATATGGTGGCAGATCGCCTGGACCGAAACGTCGTTCTTTAAATGAAAGTTCTATCTGTTGATTAAGCTCGTCTGGATTTGAGGGATAGAATACGCCCGCGACAGCTGGCGCTCTTCTATTCCCATTAATCAAGAAATTTCCTCGACTAACTTGGTTTCGAAGTCATCGATCGGCATCTTCATTTCGCTGTCCAATTTGATTGTTCCTTGTTTCTTTAAAACTTCCCTCGCAAGCAGCCAGTAAACCGTGGCGAGGGCTTTTCTTCCCCTATTATTTGCAGGAATTACGAGATCTACTTTCGAAGTAACATTGTCGCTATTCGCGATTGCAATTACCGGAACACCCGCTCGGGTAGCCTCTATGACCGCTTGTTGATCTGCCTGCGGGTCGGTCACGATCACTATCTCTGGCTCCATATATTTTGGTAAGGAGGGGTTTGTGAAAGTTCCTGGCATAAATCGTCCAAGTATCCGTGTAGCACCCGTCAGTTCGCAGAATTTCTCCACTGGAGTTTTACCATATTCTCTCGCAGAAGTGACTGCGACTTTTGATAAGGTCGAACGGCCGATGAATTTTGCTGCAACATCTATTCGTGACAGAGTCTTACTGATATCAAGTATATACAAGCCTTCTGGATTTGCACGTACAATGAACGGTGTCATGTATTTAGTCTTGACCGGTGTACCCACACGAATACCAGTAGAAAGGATCATCTTTTCCAAATTCTCTTCTACTGGAATATAGTTCTCCGCTTGCTCCTGCTCAGTTCTTTCCGAATCTAAGTCCGTTGAGGCAGGCTCGCTACTATTGATATTATTGCTACTTTCTGAATTATTACTACTATCAGTGCTACCGGTACCATTTCTTGAGTTGCGTCCCTCGACAGCTGGGGAGATGATACCCTCGGAAACCTCCGCCTCTTCACTCATTTTAATTAGAGGACAATTCAGCCATGCCTTCTATTAAATCATACTCTGTCAATCTGAGAAGTTCGTTAAGTTTTGCTACTCGCTCACCACCTAGTATGCCAGCTTTCAACATTTTTGAATCGGTCGCGATTCCGATATGGGATAGATGAGAATCAATAGATTCTCCTGATCTGTGTGACGTGATAAGTCGAATGCCATTTGCTGTACACTCTTGAGCAAAATTCATGGCATCGTAAAGGCTTCCTGCTTGGTTCACCTTCAAAATTGCTCCGCTACATGCATTACGTTGTGCCGCCCTTTTGGCACGAATAGTGTTCGTGACTAACATATCATCTCCTGTAATAACGCAATTTGTGTTATCTTTCGTGATACGCGCTGTGCCTTCGAAGTCTTCTTCATTAACGGGATCTTCCACGTAGATGAGCCTGTAATTCTTTATCAGCTGATTGACATACTCTATTTGGGTTTCCCTGTCACGAGTTATGCCTTGGCGACTGTAATTATACATCCCTGTTCTCTCATCCCAAAATGATGAACTTGCGAAATCAATTCCAAGCGACATGTCATTACCCATCGCAAAACCGCAGTTTTTGACAGCGAGTTCTGCAATTTCCAATGCTTCATCATTATTTGTATTGGGTGCCCATCCACCTTCATCTCCCCGACCGTAAGTAAAATTCTCATCCCTAGCTTGAATCACTGATCTCACTTCTTTGTGAATTCTAAAATTCATTTCCAAGGCTTCACTGATATTTTTTGCGCCTACAGGGCATGCAAGAATTTCCTGTATGTCTGGAGTACCTGGCCCTGCATGCGCACCTCCTCCAAGAATGTTGCCTAACGGAAACGGAAACCTATATGGCTTGTGTGGTTTCAGCAGCATAAACATCGGCATGGCTAGCGCCTTTGATGCAGAATCAGCCGATGCCAAGCTGAGAGCATAAGCAACGGCACCCCCAAGCACTGAATACCTCTCAGTATCATCAATCGATCTAAGTGCATCGAAGAGTTCCTTTTGGTTCTCAGCGTCTAATCCAATGAATCTTGTCTCATTGGCTTTGAGAACTTCTAGAGCTTTTTCAGGACTATTGCTTGGGAAACTTTGGGCTTCGTGCTTCCCTACACTTGCTCCAGATGGGGCACAAGCTCTGCCAGAGAATTTTTTATCTGTGGTGACGTCAATTTCGATGGTTTTAGTCCCCCTGCTATCGAAGACTATTCTGCTTTTAAGCCCGGTAATAGAAGGCATTAAACCTATTCATTCGGTTTCTGACTGAATCTCGGACATTCTGCGTCTCAAAGCTTCGTAATATGGTATCACTTGATATATGGTTTCGACTGTTGAGACCAACATCCTTCTACAGCAGTAGCGCTTTATGTTCAATGAGTCGCTTACTTTAGCCGGGTCTTCGCCTGCCTTTACCCTGTTAGTATACTCCAGATATTTATCTCCGATTAATTTTCCACAGGTGAAACATCTCACAGGCACTAACATCGCAGATTTAGTTATTCAATGTCTTATAAAAACCATTTTCTGGCCGTCAAAACTGACGTTCGCTCGTCACATAGATAGGTGGTAGAGTATGGAAATAATCAATTTAATGCAGAACGAGAATCCCCCGTGTGGATCAACTAAGACGACAATTAGAAGTGATTTTCATAAGGGATTGAATACTTCTTTTTTGACCTCCAGCGAGTATCCTTCTTCTGATCAGGCAGTACAACTCACGAATCGACTACAATTAATCGAGGACGAGACTAAAGTAGAATGGTGAATCACCTAATATTCCTGAAAAAGTGGCTTGAACCTCTTATAGGCTACTTGGTTAGTATTCTCTAAAACTTAATATTCAAATTAGTCCTCGAAAACCATTAACCAAAATAAAAAAGCGGGAGTCGCCCAGCATGGCCAAAGGCGTAAGACTGAGGCTCTTATCCCTCAGGGGTTCGTGGGTTCAAATCCCATCTCCCGCACTCGTTTATTCAAAATGACATGTTGGCTTAAGTCGGTCATCACTTGAAGGCTTCAAACACTTCTTGGCTGTGGCCACCTGGCTTCACCTTCGCAAATAATCTAATGATTCTTCCCTCTTTATTTATCAAGAATGTTGATCTGCTAACACCAAGATATTCCCTACCCATAAAACTCCTAGGACCATATACCGCATACTTTTTTGAGATCTCGTTTTCAGAGTCAGTCACAAGTAAATAGGGAATTTTCATTTTCTCTCTAAATTTTAGATGCGATTGGGCGTTATCAGGGCTAACGCCAATAATTTCAATATCAAGGTCCTTGAACCTCTTATAGTCCCTTGTAAATTCAGTCGCTTCGACAGTACATCCAGGAGTGAAGTCCTTGGGATAAAAATACACCACAACATTCTTCCTGCCCCTGAAATCAGAAAGTTTGATGTTGTTGCCGTCTAAATCTGTTAAACGAAAATCAGGTGCCCAATCTCCTTGCTCAAGTTTCGTCTGTCTTCGTTCATTTGCATCAGAGTCCATTCCATAATTACAAGCAAATGATGAATGAATAAATGTATTCATTCATTTAATAATTTCTGGATGTTTTCTTGCTTCAATCCTGATAACAAATTTCTCAGAAGAAGTTTCCCTTCTAACGCTTCATGTAGTGTGATTTACCGATCTATTTGTGCACCCTTGCTAGAGATTGCAGTAAATTAACTTGTGCATAAGGATTCAAATGTTGATTACTTTCAATTCTTAAGGCCAGGTGTTATCCCACAGTTAAGATATACGTCTGCCAACAAAATATTCAGTTTGAACCCATGGAAAGGACAAAAGACGAAGAACGAGTATTTGACAACTTATATTCTCTAATTGCGACAATCAGTGGAGCAAAATACGCAGAGACACGTTATCATTGTCGAATAATTAACGAAGTGAATTTCAGCAATGGAGAGATTGAACTGATACGCAACGTTTCAAATTCAGGTTGCGGCATTCGAGTTTTAGTGGATGGTTGTTGGGGTTTTACTAGCACGAGTAACATTTCGAAGGAAGCATTGAAAAATGCCCTTTATGAGGCTATTTCAATTGCGAAATTATTATCTGGGAACAAGAAAAAAAAGGTGGAGGGGCTCGCCGAAGTGAATCAAATGGCTAGGGGCCGCCTAGAAGCGAGGGTAAAAGGAGATTTGAAGAACATCGATTTTGATCAAAAAATAAAAATTACGAAAAATGCCGAACAGGCCGCGCGAACTTATTCTGAAAAAATAAAATCGGCGTCTTGTGTTTATCGAGAGATTTTGGATCATAAGATTATACTGAATACAGATGGCGCTGAAGTGGAGTTGTATGATTCTAAGCCAGAGTTTAACGTAACAACGATAGCGGTAGAAGGAACCGAATCTGCAACTATCTCCGAAGGTATCGGGATAACAGGTGGGTGGGAAGATCTTTTTGCTAAGCACGATCCTCTAGATTATGGCATAATAGCATCTGAAAAAGCTGTAAAGTTGCTCAATGCAAATCACGTGTCTGGTGAGAGCACAACTATTATTTTAGATCCTGGAATGGTGGGTTTGATAGCCCATGAAGCTATCGGACACATGGCGGAAGCAGACTTTGTTCTGTCAGGTTCACTCGTGAATGATAAGATAGGCGAAAAAGTTGCAAGTGACTTGGTTACTATAATAGACAGTGGGGAGTCGAAGACTTTTCCACAAGGAGCAGGCACTATTGCAGTGGATGACGAGGGAGTTAGGGCAGAAAACGCAGTTATCATTGAAAATGGATATCTAGAGTCTTTCTTACATAACCGTGAAAGCGCTTTTGTATTTGACACAAATTCAACCGGAAATGCACGAGCATACGAATATGACGATGATCCGCTTATTAGGATGAGGAACACGTTCCTCGAACCAAGATGCGACACACTAGATGACATGCTTAAGGAAACAAAACATGGATACCTTCTAAAAGGAGCTAGAAATGGACAGGCCGACGCTAACGGGGAATTCATGTTCGCATTTCAGGAGGCATATCTGATAGAAAAAGGGGAAATCAAGGAGCTCTTGAAGGGGGCAAGTGTTTCCGGAAGAGCTTTTGATGTATTAAGATCGGTAGATATGGTGGGCAAAGATTTCGCATACGATATGGGCACAGGATATTGTGGCAAGATTCAACCTATGAAAGTGGATGGTGGTGGGCCGCACATCAGGTGTTTCGCAACCGTCGGAGGTTTGCAATAAGGACCGTGCTTTCGTTGATTGATGCATGTAGTACAGCTCTCAGGGAAGCTGTGAGAAATGGAGCTTCTGATGCAGAGGTATTTGGGATTAATAGTAAAGAGTCTGAGGTTGTCATCGAAAGCAATGATTTGAAACAATCAAAGGCACAAGAGATTGGGAATTTAGGAATCAGAGTACTTGTAGGAAGCTCCCAGGGTTTTTCGTCCGTTAATGTTTTTGAGAAGGAGCAAATTATCCGGTCAGTAAAACTAGCACTTAAACTTGCTAAAATCAGTCCGGCTGATAAATTTAATTCAATCCCTCTTAAAACCTCAAAAATCAGCATGCTAAAGAAAATATATGACAAAGAAGCATTGGGTTTCGAGCCTTCCGACAATATTAGAATGGCCAAGGACTTGCTCTCGACAGCCAGATCATACGACAACAGAGTAACCATAGATAGTGGCAACTTTACTAGTTCCCTCGTAACCCACACGGTATTAAATTCCTGCGGAATAAACGTTATAGAAAATATTAGTTTATTTTCATGGTCTCTTATGGGGATGGCGGTAACATCTGATCAGATCTCCAATCTTGATGTTCAAATTGACAGCACTCATTTTGTCAAAGATATTGATGTGATCTCAACGGCTAAGGAATTTGCTAAATCTGTTATCAATTGTCTTGGAGCTCGAAATGTCGATAGTTTCAGAGGCGAAATGATTCTAAGTCCTTTTGCATTTACGGAACTATTCCAAGATGTAATTGCTCATTCAATTAACTCCACTAACGTTCAGAAAAAAGCCAGTAAGTTCAAGGAAGACGTTGATAGGCCTGTTGCAACGAGCTTGTTGAATCTCGAGGATGATCCCACCAACATCAATGCATTGGGTGCGTCCAGCTTCGATCGGGAAGGTGTAAATCATCAACGAAATTTGATCATAGAGAAAGGAATCTTGAAAGGCTTTATCTATGATACGTACACAGCCAATAAAGATAACGTGAAGAGTACCGGAAATGCTGGAGGCTCTCCCAAATATCCCCCCATGGTTACGACCACGAACATGATTCTCAGTGCAGGCAACAACGAGCTAGAAACTTTAATTTCTGAAATTCAAAATGGAATAATAATAAATCGCTTTTCAGGAACGGTAAATCCTGTAGATGGAGATTTCTCAGGTGTCGTAAAAGGGGGCTATTACGTTAAGGCTGGAAATATCATTTGTCCTATCAAAGAATTGATGGTGGCTGGCAATTCATTTGAAGCTTTAAGGAACCTTACTGGCGTGTCTAAAGAAACAAAAACTTTACCAGACTCCATCCTGCCTTACACCCGATTCAGCGACATATCTTTTACCGCGAGTGAAAAGTAATTTCCTATTTTTGTGATTACCTCTCAGCCAAGCCATGGTGAGCGATGATCATTCGTTTCAAAATTGTTGATGACTCGATGCTGGTTGTAAATAGGCTTAGCTCACAATATGAGTTAAGGAGCACATCTGCTTCGAAAAAAGAAGGGAATCAGCGGCATTAAATACTTGGAATATACCAGAATTACTTTGACAATCGACTGAATGGTAACCTATGATATAGCTGTTGTAGGTGGAGGTCCGGCTGGGCTTTCTGCTGCGTATGCAGCTGCAAAAGCAGGAGGAAAAGTAATTTTATTAGAGAAAGACGAGGCTATTGCTCATAGCGTACGAACGAGTGGCGTAACTTGGATTGATGAGATTGAAAAACTAGGCATTAGTAGCGAACATTATAATCCTATAAGAAATTATTCTTTCATATCGAGTTCAAACGAAGTTACTATCAGAGGGATCACGCCTAAATCATGTGTCTTGAATGTGCGCAGCACTTATCAGCATTTAGCGATGTTGGCGGCTGAAGCCGGTGCGGAAATTATGGTGAGGAGCAAGGTAACCAATGTCGTTACTACTTCAGAAGACCGACGGATTTGTCGATTAAAGGCTAAGACTCCAAAAGGCGAAACTACAATAGATTGCAGGGTGGTAATCGATGCCAGTGGCTTTAGTTCCACTATTGCCCGCTCTTTGGGAATAGTTAAAGAATGGAGAAGATACGGAATTGGTGCTGAATTCGAATGTTACTGTGAAAATCTAGATCACGAAACGTGGGTATTAATGGTAGGCACAAAATACTCCGAAGCAGGTTACGCATGGATTTTTCCGGTTTCCAAAAATAAGGCACGCATTGGAGTTGGGATCGGCAGACCAGAATCTTGTTTGGATCCCTTACAGAAATTGAACGATATCATGGATAAAAAGCTACGGCCGCTGGACGTATTAAGAAAGATCCAGCCAATGGAGCTTCATTATGGATTTATCCCGAACGAAGGTCCGAGAGCCCCAATCGTATATGATAAGTTAATACTTGTTGGAGATAGTGCAGGTCAATCCAACCCCTTAGTTTTGGAAGGTATTCGATACGCTATAGAATACGGTAGGTTAGCAGGCAATATTGGGATGAATCAAAATTGTAGCAAAGAAGGACTTGCAGAATACGAAAAGATATGGAAAGTTAAGCACCATTCCAAAATAACTTCCGCTCTCAGAGTTCAGAAGAGATGGATTAGCCTCTCAGATGAAGAATGGAACAGAGAGATTGATATTCTCAAAGAAATGTCTGTCGATGAATTTGTCGACTTTATTAAAGCAGAGTTTACCATAGGCAAGCTTCTGAAATTTGCGTTAAACCATCCTAAACTCGCTACCCGTCAGCTCATAGGCCTTGTCACGAGACCTTAAGGCAAAACTTTTATATCTTTCACCAATCAGCAACACATGTTTTGGCAGGTGAGACCGTCACACAATTCACACCTATTCTATATTTGCTTGGTTTCGGCGTATTCGCAGGAGGCGTTTCCTTGATTTTGTCACGTTTGATTTCGCCTCGACGAAGGTATAATCCAGTCAAGTTTCTGCCAGTAGAATGTGGCCAGGTGCCAGTCGGCGAGGGCCGGTCTCACTTCATGATGCAATATTACGCGTATATACTGATGTTTGTGGTATTTGATGTGATGGCAATTTTCCTCTACTTGTGGGGCGTCTCGTTGTTTTCCATTCCAAGGGTTGCGACTCTACCTATTATGGCATTCTTGGGAGTTATGTTCTCCGCAATGGGTTATGCATTGTACTTGTCTGGTAAGAAAGGAATATGGTGAGCATGATGATATCACTAACAAGTATTAAATATGTAATAACCGAACTAGAAGACGAGGGACGGAAATGATCAAGGACTTGATAAACCCAACCCAATTCAACGTATTGGTGAGCAAGCTAGGCGACATACTAGTCAAAGCTCTGGATAAACCATTGGGTTATGCTATTAATTGGGGAAGGATATGGTCATTATGGCCAGTTCATCTTGAAACTGCCTGTTGTAGTGTGGAATTTGGAGCGGCTTCAGGTCCAAGATATGATGTTGAGAGGTTTGGAATTATCGAAGCATTTGGTTCGCTGAGGCAGTGCGACTTGATCGTTGTGCAAGGAACGGTTACCAGAAAAATGGCGCCACGATTGAGAATGGTCTATGATCAAATGCCCGAGCCCAAGTACGTAATTGCAATGGGCGCATGCGCAATTACTGGAGGGCTGTATGTTGATTCGTATAATGTCCTTCCCGGAATCGACGGGATTATACCGGTTGATGTTTATGTGCCTGGATGTCCTCCTCGACCTGAAACTTTGATCCAAGGGACTATGTTGCTGCAAGAAAAAATTAAGGTGTCAAAGATCAGGTAGTATGAGCTCAAATACCGATCAAAACGTTATTAGTATTAGACATACATTTACTAAAAAAACCAAAACAAATACAACTGAGACCTCTGGTTCACACTCGTCTCCCGATTCAAGGCAAGAACATGATTTAATCTCAAAATATTCATCTGCATCTAGCCCTCCTCCTGTCAAAACAGCTGGTCCTCCAGGGTCATCTACAACAAAAATCCGTACGAAGGACTCAGAGCCTCCAGCATTTGAGAAGGGGATTGCAGGGGAGATATCAGCTAATTTCGGACAAATGGTCCAGATAATTTTCATCAAACCCCTTCGCATTAAGATAGCAGTGGAACCGCCAAATATTGTCAAAGTTGCAACTTTTCTGCGTGATAACTTGGGATTTGATCATGCTGAATCTGTTGCAGGGACAGATTATCCTAAAGATAATCAAATTGAAGTTATCTACCACCTAGGATCGTACTTGAGAGATGATTTGGCAGGACATGTTCTCTCTGTCGCAACGCGAACAAACCGTGATGATGCTAGGCTCCCTTCGCTAATCAATGTTTACAAGAGTGTGGAATACCATGAACGAGAGACATTCGAAATGCTCGGGGTATATTTTGAAGGACATCCAAGAAACGAGCGCTTCCTTCTACCTGAGGACTGGGCGGACATCCCTCCATTAAGAAAAGAATTTAGAATCAAAGGAAGGTAAGACTGGGTAAAGACGGAATATGGCAGATCTAGAAGACCGCATTAATGAATCCCAGAAGATGGGCATGCAGATAGTAAAAGAGTCAGTTGACGACAGATTAATGACTCTAAGTGTGGGGCCACAACATCCAGGATCTGGGCACTTCAGATTTATAGTGAAACTTGATGGCGACTACATCGTCCACTGTGACCCCGATCCTGGTTATGTGCATCGGGGAGAGGAGAAGATGACAGAGTACCGCAATTTTATTCAGAATATTCCACATCTCGAACGACCTGTTATTCACGACTCTACGAATATTACATACTCTTATAGTCTTGCAGTCGAAGAACTGACTGGAATCGAAGTCCCTAGAAGAGGCCAATTCATTAGAGCAATTGCTTCGGAGCTAAACCGCCAAGTATATACCTTATATTGGCTTGCGATATATGGAATCTTCCTTGGACATTCTACAATGTTTATGTGGCCAACAGGCGACCGTGAGCTTTTCATAGATCTTTTAGAGGCTTTGACTGGTGCAAGGGTGACGCACGCTTTCAATATTCCCGGGGGTGTGCGCAATGATGTGCCTAACGGATTTAAGGATAGATGTCTCAGACAGATAGGTTATTACGAAAAAAGATTAAAAGAGTATGAAGATATTTTTTACAATAACCCTCTTGTGAGACAGAGAACAGAAGGTGTGGGAATCCTGACCAAAGAAGACGCCATAAGGCTTGGCGTTACCGGCTCTGTCCTCCGCGCTTCTGGTGTTCCTTACGATATCCGAAAAGCTGAACCCTATGACGTATACAATGAGATTGACTTTAAAGTACAGTATATGAAAACTGCTGATTCCTTTGCTAGAGCCTATGTGCCGTTCTTGGATATGAGAGAATCGTGTTACATCATAAGACAATTGCTTGACAAGATGCCGGAAGCCGGTGAGGTAAGAGCGAAGCTTCAGGCGAATCCTCGAGGTCCGCCGGGAGAAGCATATCGGAGAGTAGAATCTGGAAGGGGGGCTCTTGGCTATTATATCATAAGTGACGGGACTCCAAAACCTTATAGGGTGAAGATATCTGTGGGTTCATTTAGGAATATGCTCGCCTTGCCTCATTTGCTAGTCGGTGCAAAAATGGGAGACATGCCGGTTATCTATTGGGCGCTAAATTATTGGCCTGTGGAGGCAGATAGATAATATCATGGCCACAGTTCCAGAGGAATTTAGATTTGGCAATTTCCTTGCCAGTATTATATGGGTAATACTAATTGTTATCGTTGTACTCACACTAGTAATTCTCCCCCTGACGTTTATAGTACTATTCTACGTGCCACTCCCTCCTGTAAACGGAGAAGTATTAACACCTTACCTTTTTCTGTCAATGGTTGTGGATCCAACACGAACCCTGCCTATCGTAAAGTACCTGATTCACACTACACCATTCAAGGTTATTGTATTTCCCGGGTTTGTATTTGCTGCAATCATTGCCGCAGCTACAATATTTGTCGAACGCAAATTCTTAGCTAAAATGCAGCTTAGGGTAGGTCCATTATATGCTGGAGTTTGGGGTGTAGGTGAAGGAGTACTCCAATTAGCAGCAGACGGCTTGAAGGTGATTTCCAAAGAGATCCTTATTCCGTCAGGAGCAGATAAGCCAATATTCTGGGCAGCTCCTATCGCATTTGTGGCAACCGCAGCAGCGGTGGTAGGATTGATCCCCGTCGCTCCCGGTTGGGTAGTTTCGAATACGAACGTCGGACTAGTGGCCGTATTCGCGATATTAGGATTCTTTCCGTTAATTGCTTTGTTGTTCTCCTGGGCAAGCAACAGTAAATACCCATTCATCGGCGGTTTACGCGCGTTGCACCAAATGATAGCTTTTGAAATTCCTTTCATTCTTTCGGCGCTTTCAGTGGTTATTTTGGCTGGTTCTCTAAATCTCACAGATATTGCTAAGTCACAACACCCGTTCTGGTTTATTCTGTTTCTTCCAATTAGTGCATTTGTGTTTTTTATTTCCTCGCTAGCCGAATTGGAAAGAGTTCCTTTCGATCTACCTGAAGCAGAGAGCGAAATAGTCGCAGGCTGGTTAACTGAAACGTCAGGTATGATTTACGGTTTGATTCAGTTGGGATCCTACCTTAAAGTATATGCATTAGCTGCATTGTTTGTGATATTATTCCTTGGCGGCTGGTATGGACCCCAAATCTTCCCTCATCAACTAGGACCTCCCGATGCCATTCCGCTGGTAAAAGTATTGACGCTCCAGGGCTTATACAACCCTGTCACAGTTAATGCTATCTTTTGGTTCCTAGTAAAGACAATTGGAATAATAATGTTAATGCTGCTCCCACGAGGTATCAGCCCCAGGATTAGAATAGATATATTACTGCACACCGGCTGGTACAAGTTGATTGTCTTAGCTTTCGTAAATATGTTCGTAGCACTAGCACTGATCTACGCGGGTATATTAGGACCTGGAGGTTCGTTATCATTCCATTGACACCATCACATCCATCTTCACATTCTCCTTCAAAATCAAATACATCGTCAACAACTGCAGCTGGCTTCATAAAGGCCATAGAATCAGGTTCAAAACATCTTCTTATCAAGAGATTCACATTACGCTATCCAGAACAAAAACTCAAATTCGTTGGCGATGGCTATCAATTCGATCCAAAGCGTGCAGTAGGTATTGCGGGACTACGGGGCAGACACATCCTCTATCATGATAAATGTACCGGATGTCAGCTCTGCGCAATCACGTGTGAAGGCATTGCAGAGGCCATCGGTATGGTAAAAGTGGACGAACAATGGAAGCATAACAAGAAGGGAATCATGCCCCAAATAGACTATGGCAAATGTGTATTTTGTGGGTTATGTGTAGATGCATGTCCATTCTATGCATTGTTTATGACAAATGATTATGAACTCTCCTCATATACGAAAGAACATTTGATTTATACTCCATCACAATTAGCCATAAAGCCGAGATATAGCGGCGATGTCGAAATAAAAATTGACGATCATGGTGCTACACACCATGGCTGATGCTTTATTTATTAGCATTGCAATCCTGACTATTGGTTCGGCAATAGTTGCTCTTGAAACGCGGGAGCTTGTTTACGGTGCAATCGCCCTTGCAATTTCTATGATGGGAATTGCCGGCTTTTTCCTGCTTTTAGACTCGCCATTTGTTGCAATGTTCCAGATCACGGTATATGTTGGGGCGGTGGCAGTATTGGTTATATTTACGGTTATGCTAGTGCGAACACAAGCGCTTTTTTCAATAAAAGAGGACCATAAAAGAAAAGCCGCAGGCATTGTTTTATTGCTGGTTTTTATCGGAGGAATAGGTGCTCTAGTATTAGCCTCAGGTCTTGGCAGCCCGGAATTTACTAAATTTAATAAACCTGCAATTGATGTCGCTACGATAGGTAAACAGATGGTGACTTATTACGCTCCGGTTTTAGTCCTGTTAGGACTTACGTTAGCTGCAGCCGTAATTGGCTCGCTAGCATTGGCACGAAGGGAGGATATAGAACAAAAAAATGAACGAGTTGATTGATTTTGTTGTGGTGGCAGTAGTCCTCTTTGCAATTGGTATATATGGCCTGGTAGTCAAGCGTAACGCCATACGCATGATCTTTTCGATAGAAATTATCGCGAATGCGGCTAATCTAAATTTGATTGCATTTTCAAGAAATTTGCATAATGCCCAGGGTCAGATGTTCGCTCTTTTTTCCATAGCCATCGCTGCTGCAGAAGTAGCGGTCGGGCTTGGTATCATCATCATTGCATATAGGTTATACAAAGAAATTGATGTTGAAGAATTTAGGAGTATGAAGGGCTAGGTATCAACAGGATGGCAGAGTCGTATTTCCTTTTAGCTGCGACGTTTATGCCTCTTCTGTTGTCACCAGTCGCTTATTTCATAGGTAGAAGAGCTGGCCTAGCTGCGGTAACCTGGTTTTCTTTTGGCGTGTTGGCCATCTCAACTGGCCTGCTTTTCGTTCCTGTATCTATGCTAAACGGAGGACACACCGTATATAGCGAAACTTATCCTTGGGGCCAATTTGGGAATTTTGGTCTTAGGCTGGATGGTCTCAGTCTTCCGTTCGCAATTATCAACTACATATGGTTTACAGTTCTCATAATCTATTCGAAACCGTATATAAACCGCAAAATCGTTGACGAAGCTCGCATTCGTTTCGGAGGCGGACATAGTACTGAGAGCACATCAGCAGATCGTTCCCCGACCCATGGTTCAGATGAGCAAAGACGAAACGACACTTCTGGAGGTGTTAACACTCAGAGCGGCACTTTGACGACAACAACAACGGTCGAAATGCAACGCTATGTAGACTCACAGGTCGGACTATACTTTGGATTATTCTTGGTATTTGCAATGGGAACCCTTGGCATGGTCCTTGCGAATAACCTGATCGAGTTCTATGTCTTCTTTGAATTAGTCCTTGTACCCTCATTCTTTCTCATATCGTTCTTTGGCTACGGTGTGAGACAGAGGACCGGTCTGATGTTTTTTTTCTGGACACACGCAGGCTCAGTCGTATTGTTGCTCGGTTTGTTATCGATTGGTTTCTTTGCAGGAGGTTTTGATTACAGTACGGTCAGGGCTCATGTGTCACAAATTCCTGCGCATTGGATGCCTATCATAATTTTTGCCGTTGTATTGGGGTTGGGGGTAAAAATGGGCGGCTTTTTGCTGCATTCTTGGGTCCCATCCTCTGTAGCCGGAGCACCTACGCCTGTCTCAATCCTATTAGTTGGTATTGCTACCTACGGTATTTTGCGAATATGGTTAGACCTTTTGGGCGGAAACTATGTCCAATATAGTCTTTATCTCAACATATGGGGTCTTGCTACAATGATCTACGGCGGAGCAATGGCACTGATGCAGGACGATATCAGAAAAGTTCTTGCTTATTCAACTATAAGTAATATGGGTTATATTTTATTTGGTCTTGGTTCCGGTAGCGTTCTGGGGGTCACCGGAGCAACGTTATTGTATGTAACAAGTGGGCTTGGCAAGGCAATCCTCTTCATGATGGCTGGGTCAATTAATCTGCAGACAGGTACTAATAGTCTTTCTAAGTTGGGAGGTCTCGCAGGTAAGATGCCATACACTGCTGTCCTGGCAATGATCGGTCTTCTCACACTGTTTGGCATTCCTCCTACAAGTGGTTTTATGTCTGAATGGATCCTTTTCAACGGTGTCTTACAAACAGGCATTCACGACGCTAGCTCGCTTAGGATTGCATTATTTGGGTTTGGTCTGCTGACGACCGTGCTATCCTCAGCTTATTTACTCTGGATGTACAAGCGAATCTTCTTTGGCAAGCTACCGCAGGAATTGGTTAACGTCAGAGACTCAGGTAGATATATAATAATAACTATGGCTGCTTTAGCTGGATTGACGCTTATAATCGGAGTGTATCCGGATCCTTTTCTGACACCTATCACTACTTACATTCAAGGAATGTTCCATTCACCAGCAGTAGTTCCGCTGCCGTCGTCAGGAGCATCTGGCATTGCAGTTCCACTTGCCAAGAACATAATGTTCAAATCAGGCAACGGATTCAGCAGCAAGGTTGTGCCAAGTTCTGCTGCGTTAATGATAAAAATTAACAGTGGCGGCGCATTTACGAGTCGCTAAAGAAATGAAATATGATGGCTACATGGTAGGTTGAAAAAAAATGGTTGAAATAACAGGCTTCGGGGCAATCGCCGTAAATGTTTGGCTAGTGTGGATTCTTCCTTTTGTTGGTGCAGCTATAATTGCAGCAGTTGCTCGTGCTGGCATCAAGATAAGAGATTATACCGCTGTTGCTTTTGCTCTGGCCAGTGCAGTCACTGCCACAACCTTGATTCCCCTGGTGTTCTCAAATAGTGAAGTTCATAGCCAGGTGAATTGGATAGCTGTCTTGCACCTAAAGGCAGGCGTTTTGGCCGATCCGTTGTCTGTAATAATGGCCAACCTCGTGGCATGGATCTCATTTTTGATATTTGTATACTCCACAGGTTATATGCATGGTGAAAAAGACCTAACACGATACTGGTTTTTTATGCTCTTCTTTATCGGCTCCATGCAACTGGTTGTGTTATCAGATAATTTGCTGATGCTCTTTTTTGGTTGGGAAGGGGTGGGTCTTGCTTCCTATGCACTCGTCGGCTTTTGGTATTATGACAGGAAGAAGGACTTTGTCGGAAGAGAAGGCCACAAAGCGGGAGGAATTGCAATGTGGGCATCCCCTTCTCACGCCGGCGCGAAAGCGTTCATTATGACAAAGGCAGGAGATACCATGATGTTAGCAGGAATGTTTCTGATTTTTGCATATTCAGGAACATTCGGGTTTAAGGAATTACTCCAAAATCAAGGATGGGCAGTGCAGATGGCGCATCAGAACCTTCTCGTGCCTGCAGCCATATTACTATTTGGTGGTGCAATAGGCAAGTCTGCACAATTCCCATTGAACGAATGGCTTCTCGAAGCTATGACAGGTCCAGCCTCCGTATCGGCGTTGATTCATGCAGCCACTATGGTCAAGGCTGGTGTATTTCTAGTAGCCCGGATAGCTCCCTTGTTCTTTGCACTAGCAGCATTTGGTATGACACAATTCTTTGAAGTGGTTGCATGGGTAGGCGCGTTTACTGCATTTCTTCTCGCATCGCAGGCTATTGTGAATCCAGAGATCAAGAAAGTTCTAGCGTACTCGACTGGCTCTCAAATTGGTTATATGATGATGGCTTTAGGCATAGCAGGACTTTCCACTAACTTTGTCGAGGGTTATACTGCAGGATTCTTTCAATTGATAAGCCATGCGATGTTCAAGGCCGCACTATTCATGGGCGCAGGCGCGCTACTTCATGTTGTTGGTTCGAGGTTCATGACCGATATGGGCGGGATGCGGAAATATATGAGAAAAACATACATCTTTATGTTCATTGCAGCCATGTCTTTAGCTGCTGCACCTATAATCACATTAGGATTTTGGAGCAAGGACGCCATATTTGCCGCTGTTTTGGGATCAGGGTACGTTCATTCACTGCCACTATTTATAATGGCTTTCGTGGTAGCGATAATGACTGCTTTTTATACATTTAGAATGATTGGGATGTCGTTCTTTGGTAAGAAGAGCAACCATTTGGAGGAATTAGAAAAAACAGGGCATCATCCTCACGAGGTACGCCCGATAGTATGGATCCCTTTTGCAATTCTTGCAGTGGCAACCATAGTTATTGGGGTGGTCGGATTTGCCTTTGGTGCAAATCTTCAACATATATTCGCAGATTATCTTGCTAAATACTTTGGAATAACACAGCAGAAACAGCTATTGCTGCTTCAAAACCCTGCAACAACAACTCAGCTTGTCAAGCTACACGCAGAGACCAAACTATTCTTTGGTCTTAATCCTTATGCTGCTGCTGCATCCTTTGGAGCGTTTGCGATAGGAGGATTTTTGGGATATATGTTTTACATTGCTAGGAAAATTGATCCACAGATTATCTCTAAGAGCATTGTTACGAGGGGAATATGGAAGTTCCTTTACGATAGATGGTACCTTAATTCAGCGATATATTGGGGTGCTGTCATTGGGCCATTAGCAATCTATCGTATAATTTGGAGATACTTTGAATTCACTATCATGGAAAGCATAAGTCACGCATTTGAATTCTCGATGGCATCATTCTCTAGAGTGGTGAAAGCAGGACAGACAGGAATAACACAAACTTACTTGTTTGTGTTCGGAGTTGGCATTATGATTATTATAATGCTGCTCTTGCTATAGAGAGATTGTTGAAGAATGGTTGATTTTTTGTCGACGCCTCTTCTTGTGACAGTTTTGCTCGGATCCGTTGG
>DASSIM010000032.1:0-44118 GCA_035691865.1 Candidatus Nitrosopolaris sp.
TATTAACTTATCATTCAAATATTTGGCATTATTATAGATTAATACATACAAAATACCAAATGAATATATTATATTTTAATTGACGTTTGTAATTTTTACAATTAATATAATAGTGAAGATGTACTGCATGTATGATAAGCACAAAGGATAAGCAGTGTACTCGGTAGGTTCGTTTACCGCGAATTACAGAATCACATACACGTGTCTGGCCCATACTATCTAAAAATTTGCACCAGGCACACTCTGTACGAGCAAACAAGGCCAGATGCCATGGAAAGCGATTCAAGTTCCTTGTCTCTTGGCGAATTTGCGGTCTTCACATCCTTACCGGCGGCTACGATAAAGTGATTATAGCGATAGTCAGCATATCTTTCTATTCGCTTTAGCTTGATATTCGAAGCAAAATCTGCATGGAGTATTTTTCAAGAAAGGAACGCCAAACAACCAGAAAGTGAATTACTAACTTACTAACCCTAATTGAGTTGGCTTTACCGCTATTCTGGGGCAAAGCCGTGATAGTAAGGTATTTGACTGAACTCATCTTTCGAGCTTAATTCGACAAGTGATATTAGATGGCCGTCAGGATCCTCTATAATAGCATGCTTTCCGAAGTCTTCTTCAGTTTGTTTCTTATAAAATTTTACCTTTTTGTTTTCTAGCTCACTGCAAACGTCTTTAAGATCACTTACATTGAATCCTACTAATATGCTAGCACGTTTCTGAGTCTTTTTGCCACGACTTTTTCTTGCAGGGTGAAGAGCAAGCACTGTACTACTTCCTTTGGAAAATTCGACCCAATCTTCTGATTCTTGTTTCAGTTGCATTCCAAGAACGTCGCGGTAGAACTCAATAGATTGCTTTATATCACCGACCAAAAGTATCACTGCACCAATCTTGTTGAACATTGTAAACTTTTTTCTGGAAGTATCATCAGCCTACAAGCTTTTATTCCTTCCCATCAATGTTTGGTGCAGATCCTATCTGGAAAGCTACTGTCTGAATACGAGCTGAGTTAGTCATTTTCTTGTTTTAGCAATTGTTTATTCAACACGGTAACTTTAGTAACAGCTGGACACCCGATTTTACTGGCCGCCACCTTGAATCCAGTTTTGGCAAGTTTTAAATTTTGTGCGCTAACATGTGCTTCATATATTACTTGTCCCGGGTGAACCCTCGCGGCCAGTCCTGTTGATTTCCCAAATGCTCTTCTCATCCCTTCTTGCAATCTATCAGCTCCTGCTGTAGCAATCATCTTATTTTCACGAAGAATAGCATGTGGATAGACTCTAAGCACAGAAAAAAAACTCGTATCACCTGCAGTAGCCATGGTTTTGTTGGCAGCAAGCCTAGCAGCCTCTAATGAATTATGCCTTATCTGGATATTTTCAGTGACAATCAACTCAAGTTTGTAATCATAATCGCTCCTGGGTCGACCTGATGAAAACCTGGCAATCTTAAGTTGCGGCTTACCTGAGATATATTCTCGCCTTACATACGGCATGCCCCGAGGAACGCGGTAATTAACTCCTTTCATAATATTGCTCACAAATTTTAATACTTAAATTTGGTACGAAGCTGTGATTTATTCGTTATGTCTTCATCTGAAGGTGCACTTGATATCGAATTCCCTTATGTTCTCGAAGCTCTTTTGTTGGAGAAGAACTTAAAGGTTCTCGTTAAAGACATCGGATTCCAAGATCAACTAAGAAATAAAGGCTTTGGCGAAAAGCAAGATTCAGAATACGTTCTGCAGACATACGAGGCATTGTATCTTATCCACACTAGTCGTCTAGTGTTGAAAACAAAGAAGCTTAGACATATTGATTTCGAGTCATTATTTACTATTACACTACGGCATGATAGGGAGATATTAACAAAATTCCTAATTTATCGTGATCTTCGAAGCAGAGGTTACGTGGCAAAAGAAGGATTTGGGTTTGGAGTAGACTTCAGGGTATATGAAAGGGGCGAGTTTGAAAAAAAGCCAGCAAAGTACGTTGTCTTTGGAATAAATGAGGGCATTCAGGTAAAAGCTACAGAGTTTTCAGATGCACTTGACCAAATAACAAAAATGGGCAAGAATGCAGTTGTAGCAGTGATAGAGCGAAGGGGAGAAATAACTTATTATAAGGTATCAAAAGTGCGGTTCTCCAATAATACAATTCATCCGAAATACCCGAGAAACATCGCTGAGGAATGAAAGCAATCAATTAACTATGGAAAAATTTAAAGGTTTAAGAATAAGAACTCAAGCTTTAACTAGTAACCACGTTGGCCTTTAAGGTAGTGTATTGTCGGGATTGCACTATAGTTTTGGCAAGATATAATCTCAAATATTTTACAGACTCCAAGATAGCAGAGCTCACTAGACTTCACTATCAAGCTCATATCAAAGGTGGGCATGCACTTGTCACGATTACTTCTAATGATTCACCTTACAACGAATCGGAGCAAAGCACATGAATCAGAATAAAAATGAAAGATAGAGATAAGGGGTGATGTTGATGACCTGCTACTTCTTGTAATCACTTTAATTCATAATTCCTATGGTTCGGTCGAGCTAATCTCCTCACTATCAAATTGTTTTACCACTTTCACTCTGTAGAACATATTATATGCTGTCAAGGCGAAAATGTGGAACGGCCGGTTTCATGATACTATCAGCTTCACGAGCTACCCAAATGAAGCATTAGTGATAAAAAAAATACCCTGAGTGTTGGCTACTTGTAGGTTTGAATCTCTCCTTAGCAAAGTCAACTTGAAATATCCTATCTTCATTTGTAGTAGCTGGGTCAAAGACCAAAAGCTATCGACCACTAGACGGATTGAAAAACAATTTTTGATAAATCCAGAGAAGCGATGATCGAGTTCAATCTCTTGCTAACAAAATGGAACCGAAATTGGAGATTGCTGCACAATAATTAGTTTATCCTACCTTCGTTAAGCTCCACTTGCAAACAATGGCTTTTTGATGATAAAGAGTGGCGCTGCACGTTCTCCAACTCTGAGGCTAGAACACAATATGCTAGTTACCTCTCGAAGATTGAGCAGTTTGTCGAACCCTGTGGGGTCTAGCAGTTATCTTCTGTGCCATGCAATCACTCAGTTCCCTGAATTACTAATAATCATCCTTTTATCAGCCTCTGCTATCAAAGATCCTGATCTTACGGCCAGCCAAAAAGGCGTTTATTATCTTTCTGCCGTTGTCGGACCTTTTGTCAATTTTTATCCGGGATTTCTTTCCAACTTGGCTGGTGAATACGAATTCGTCATCTATGTAGATATTGACATTTTTCCCAATTTCTTCGTGATTAATTAGGATCGTTACCGAGGAACCGACTTCACTGATGTTAAAATTTATTTCGTTGCCAAGTGCTGGAGTTTTCGCTTCGACATCGATCGATATCCCTAACATTTTTTCGAGCTCGGATACGGTAGATCCGCCTCTTCCAATGATCAAAGGAACTGCCTCTTTGGTAACTTTGATCTGAACTCTATTTTCAGACAGAATATTTATTTCAGCGTCGGAATCAAATCTTCTTATAACATCTCGAATTCTAGATTCGGCAAGCTTCCGTAGAGTCGCATCAGGTTTGATTTTTTTATTTAATTCAGCAGTAGGTACCACGACATTTTCTTCTCCAAATGTGTAGATTTCATATTGAATTTCTCCGGTATTGAAATCTCGGACTTCAACAAGCGGTCTTGCTAGGTCAGCCTCTTGCATGCCTGTAGGCACCTTCACGGTAAGGGAAACGTCATAGACTTTTTGGATACTTCCACTCTTGACGAAAATAATTGTATCTATAATATGCGGAATCATACCTAACTCTACCTTACCTATGAACCTTTGAATAGCATCCAGTGGACTGCTCGCGTGGACAACACCTACCATCCCGACCCCCGCAAGTCTCATATCGGAAAATACTTCAAAATCAGGCGCACGCCTTACTTCGTCAAAAATCGTATAGTCAGGACGCACGAGCAACAAGATATCAACTGCTTTGTCAAAACCTCCCTCCAAATGTCCATATTGGGTGACTTCCGCTGGAACTTGCAAGTCTCTTGGTGATTCGAAGGTTTTCACTATCTTCCCCTTTTCTAAATAGAACTCCGCGAGGCTGCTGGCAAGAGTGCTCTTTCCGGAACCAGGAGGACCAGAAATGATAATGCCTTCGGCTCTTCCGGACAATCGATCCATCAACTTTTCGTTAGCATTGTAATCAGCCAAAGCGAGTTTGACGATGGGTTTGACAATTGTTAGTTCAAGTCCGTCAGAGAAAGGTGGCCTCGTTATTGCAATTCGAAACCTGCCGTATTGAATTACAGTTGCACCACTCAGGCTAATTTCGACCGAGCCAACGCCGACTCTCGATGCCTCGGAGATCTCCTCAATTATGTGTGTCAGGTGACTATACGAACACCTTTCTTCACCTAACTTTACCAGTTGGGAATTACCTGGCTTGCCTTTTTTTCCCATGGGAAGTACTCCTTCCTTCAAATGGACGCTCATTGTATTATCATCAAAATATTTTTCAAACTCTAGATTGCTAGTTTTTGTGGGAGTCGATACATGCATGGATTGGACACCCTGAGCTTCCGCTACTAGCGCCTGGACGTAATCAGCAGTGACGAGTGTTGCTCCCTCCCGCATCGCAACATCTTTAATTAACGCATCGATTCGTCCGTGTTTTGCTAGACGGATGTCATCAAGAGTAGGTCTGGCACCCACGAATAAAACATCTATTTTCTTTTTCAAACATTGCTCCCTTATCTTCTTGATCTCACTCAAACCCACGAAACCGTGTTCTTTGTTACTGGAGGCCTGAGATTGTAACTCGTCTAGTACCGCTAAAGGGATAATAATCTGACTAGCAGACGAGATGTCTCCTGCCTCTATCATTTTAGTAACTTCGCCGTCAATTATAACGCTAGTATCTAAAACCAACTTTCCATTATCCAATTTGCTATCTGTTTGTTGCGGGCGTTAAAGTATATTTACGCATTGTTGCACAAGTAATCTGCATAATTAGCTCAAAACACAGACAGGGACACACGCCCACAATCAAACTTCCTAGATTCTGGATTTTTACTAACCCTAGTTGCTTCCGAAAAGTACTTAACAAGAGGCCAACCGGCTGTAACTAATAATGAGTCTGAAAGGTAAAGTGGCGATTGTAAGTGGGGCGGGGACTGGCGTTGGAAAGGCCACCACTAAGAGACTTTTCTTAGAAGGTGCTAAGGTCGTATTGATAGGCAGAGATCGCTCAAGGTTAACCAAAGTAATATCTGATCTCAATGCGAAGAAAAACCTTTTAGCAGTCAAGGCCGATATAACGAAGGAAGCTGATGTTATCAATGTTATAGAGGAGACCGTTTCGGCATTTGATACGATTGATATACTGGTAAATAATGCTGGAATTCTCAATGACCCCACCCCATTTCACAAAATGACTGATGAGCAATGGATGTCATTAATTAACACGAATATTATCGGAACATTCAGAACTACAAAAGCCGTTCTTCCTATTATGATGGAGAGGAGACATGGGAGCATTGTCAACATATCTTCGTTGCAGGGTATAAGGTCGATATTGAATGTACCGTTCTCAGTCTATGGAGTAACCAAGGCAGGCGTAATAATGTTTACACGAACTATTGCAGTGGAATACGGAGAATATGGAATACGATGTAATTGCGTTGCCCCGTCTACAATTCGCAGCCCTATGATAGAACCATACTTACAAGATAAGCAAGCTAAAAAAACGCTCGAGTCTTCATTTCCTTTGCGAAGAATTGGTGATCCAGAAGATATCTCCGGTGCGGTCTCATATCTGTGTTCAGACGATGCGAAGTGGATAACCGGTACAGTGTTAACTGTTGATGGCGGAATGTCTGCAAAACAGTAACCTAGCTGACCTGAAAATGTAAAAAAATTCTAAAGCCGGTATTATCTCGTGTATTTTTTGATAAGCTGACTTGTGTTTTGCGATACCATCGGGATTATGCCCTTAGTTATTATTTCGTGAAAGTTATCTGTTTCCACGTCTAACGTTAAGAGTAGGACGTACCAAAGCTGGTTTTCCTTGTCGGTAATCGGAATCGTCGCCCGGATAAGTTTCGCATAGTGCGAGCTTGCGTAATGGATTTTACCCAAATGGTATTCCCATCTCAGCCTAGTAAATTGTCTCGTGGCGGCTGTAATTGCATATTGTGCTCTCTGTTCTGGACTTAACAAGGGAATTAGCCCCTTACGCTCCGAAATTCCCAACAATTTTCCATCGGTATCGACGATTGCTGCAAATCTGATTGCTGGATCAATAGAGAGGACCTTATCGCAGAACTCCTTGTAGGACTTTTGTTGTTGGTGTTTCAACTGCAATCAAATTAGTTTCGCCTCTATTTTGTCTTTTTCTATTCTCTGTATTCATTAATTTAAGAGGAAGGAGTAGCTTGGAAATAATTCTTGGTGCTGGGCTCATGATTATTTATTTTATCTCAAATGGGATGGATTGTTCAATCCATCATGCACGCCAATTTTGTGTTGTGATGGCATTCATGCGTACTACTTTGGCAAAAGAAGGTTTTAATTTCCTCTCATGAATATACGTCCTGCGATTTGAAGTCTGGCAGTCTAAACGAACTATCTTCAACAAAACCACTGTCTATAGGAATTATAGGGGGAGGGCAACTTGGAAAAATGATTGCTCTTGAGGCCAAACGCATGGCTTTGAAGGTCTGTATTCTAGATCCCTCTAGATGTTGTCCTGCATCTTCCGTCTCGGACGAACTAATTGTCGCTGATTTTAAAGACGAGCGAGCCATCAGAAACCTGGCTAGCAAATCAGACGTGGTAACATACGAAATAGAGCTTGCGAATTCTGAAGCGTTGATAGACCTTGCATCAAAAAATTGTAATTTTGTGAATCCATCACCTGAGACTCTGAAAATAATTCAGGATAAGTATAATCAAAAATCGTTCCTAAAGGAAAATAATTTAAAGGTTCCCACATTCGCACTGGTCAATACCGAAGAACAGCTGAATGATCTGTGTGAAGATTATGGATTGCCGGTTATTCTGAAAGCTCGTCAGGATTCGTACGATGGCAGAGGTAATTATTTGATAAGATCTAGAGTTGATATTTCGAAAGCGTTTTCTCATTTCATTGGGGAGAATAGGCAGCTAATGGTAGAAAAATTTGTCAATTTTAAAAAGGAGATATCAATAATGGTCGCTAGAAACGCAAGCGGTGAAATCACTTCGTTTCCCGTTGTAGAAAATATACACAAAAATCATATCTTGAGCTTGACTATCGTACCAGCCCGTGTCTCCGACAAGGTCGCAAGCAATGCCAGAAAAATGGCGGAACAAGCACTTATTGCTCTCAAAGGAGCTGGGATCTTTGGGATCGAGATGTTCGTGACATATGATGATAAAGTGATGATAAACGAAATAGCACCGAGGCCACACAATTCGGGCCATTATTCCATTGAGGCATGTTCCATTTCTCAATTTGAGCAACACCTAAGAGCTATACTTGACCTGCCATTGTCAGAGCCTCGATTATTGAGTCCAGCAGTGGCTATGCTCAATGTGCTAGGCCCAAAGAATTACATCGGACCATATGCAATCAGTGGTTTAAGAAAATTGTTTTCTATTCCGCGATTAAAACTCCATATCTATGGAAAGCAAATATCGAAGCCACAAAGGAAGCTTGGGCATATTACTTTATTGGGAGATACGCTTGAAGAGATATTGTTAAGGATAAAAATGGCTAACAAAGCGATAAAAGTGAAAGTTCTAAACGAGAGACAGAGGTGAATTAGATTATCTGGAATTCTGGTTGGAATTATAATGGGTAGCGAATCGGATTTGTCTGTTATGAAGGAAGCCGCAGAGATTTTGAATTGGTTCGGGGTCACATATGAAGTAAAAATTGTTTCAGCCCACAGAACGGTTAAAAGAATGATTCAATATGCAAAGACAGCAAAGAAGAGGGGAATTCAGGTTATTGTAGCGGGGGCGGGAGGAGCTGCCCATCTCCCAGGCATGGTGGCAGCTATCACTACACTGCCAGTGATTGGTGTTCCAATAATGGGCACTTCATCACGTCTTCGCGGCTTAGATTCCCTTTTGTCTATAGTTCAAATGCCACCGGGAGTGCCAGTGGCTACCTTAGCAGTTAACGGCGCAAGAAATGCAGGTATTTTCGCCTGTCAAATACTAGGACTAAAGAACCGTGCAATTGCAGCCAAGGTTGAGAGATACAAACAAAATTTAGAAGGTGATGTATTAAGAAGGGCAGCGACGTTAGATCGCATAGGGATTGAAAAATTACTGAAGTCGACAAAAATGCTTAGATGATGATTTCTTAAATAAACCATGAGTAATAATCATAATTAGAACAAATAATATCAAAACGCGGCTACTCTGCTTGTCGATACATGCTGATTGATTTGATTCAAGATAGTAGAGAGGACATACCAAGTGCTATAAGATGCATATTATCCTTGCTAGAGAGATGAAAAGAAGAAGATATGTTCTCAATATTTTCAATTGTGGCTTTACTTTCCTTAATCGCTCTACCATCATTGACGACTTCTCAATTTCGAAATAGAGGACAAAGCCAATACGTGAAATTAGAGATGTCAAGAACTCAATACCATTCTCTTCTTAAAGAGAGTAGAAAATTCTGTCAAGTAACTAGAAAGATCCCGACGCTATTTTTGCAAAAACCTCAAGCAGGAAATCCCACTGGACTGGACTCAGGGATTGTCTATGACACAAAGGGTCATATTATAACTAATAACCAATTGATAGGTAATGCTAAAATTGCAGATGTGAACTTTCATTGATTGAAGTAGATATTCTTCAAATGTTGTAGAAACTGATATTTACAATGACTTGGCAGTTCTGAGAATTATTGGAAACCTCACAAAACCTGCGCAACCTTACAATTGGGCGACTCCTCAGCGATAGAAGTCGGGAATCAAGCGAGCGAAATTCATATGGACTTGGACGCAGTGACAACAGGATTCGTAAGCCAGAAAGGCTACACTCCAGCTCAGGGTTCTCTATCCCAGATGTGATTCAGAACTGATACTTTGATCGATGTAGAATATTCGAGGACAGATAATTGGCAAAAATAATCCTGTAGCAATTTCTGATAAGGGAGGCTTCCTAGTGGTGGGATTAGCCAAATCCTCTAATTCTGCAAAACTCGTTCTTCCATTTTTCCTAACTGAGAATGGCAATTACACATATCCATTCCTCGGACTTACTGCCGCTACCGTTCTTCCGACTTGGCGGGAAGTGTTAGTGGGTTAAAATCAACCTTTCAAGGTGTACTGGAAGGTTCAATTGTATAAGGGATGCTGTAGATAAAACAGGTATTCAAGTTAGTACGATCGGACAATATGGCAAAAAGCATGGCAGGAGAATAATATCTGCTACGGCTGGAGTCAAATAAAAAAGGATGGAACACTTAATCTCTTAAGTTGAATATCACAAGCCAGTTGGGAACATGACAGTGCTGAGCGTCTATAGAGTGAAAACACTCAACTTGCGAGTGGTTCTCCAACCGTGCCCTTCACCGCTGAGAAGAGCTCCAATGGAGCCTAGAGTATGCAGGAGAGCAGGGATTACTCAATTGATGATTTCCCCTAGATGAGAGTACGGGAGGAGCAAGCAGGTATTATTTCTTTTTTCGGTCGTCCTCTCCTAATGAAAAAATGTTACCATAATTAAACTAAGAAAATAAACTATAGCCACAGCCTTTATCGTTTTCCCAAGTACCATTGCAAGTGTAAATTTAGTTAAATCGTACTTTTTTATACCTGCAATTATCGGAATAACATCCCCAGCAACGGGAATCCAAGGAGATATGAAAATCAACAACCATCCGTACTTCGCTAACAAATCGTAACCCCTCTGGCTTCTGGTGTCGTCGAGCCGTGTTATCTTTCTTATCCGATGGGATAGGTTGTATCCAGTATAGCCTAGATAATAAGCTATAAACCCCCCAATTATTGATCCGATGGTCAACACGATAAATATTCTCATCTCGTTTTCTCTTGCAGCAAGTAAGGCTGCGGTCGTGAGTTCGGTTGGGATAGGAATAAACGACGAAAGCATTCCATTAAAGAAAAGACCTAATAGTCCGTACTTTGTGAAGAAGGTGCCTATGAAAGGCGGGATTAAGAAGAGTGCCAAAGTTATCACAGTGTGTCTCCCTGGACGGTCATAGTTGTTACTTTTTCAGAACGAAACAGCACGCACCCGTTCAATGTGTTCGTATTTGATCCTGGGAATCGGAGCAGGAGCAAGATGAAGGTGACCAGCCTTAGTCCTGATGGAGCGCTCTTATAATCCGTAAAGGAGAAATCGAATAGACCGCAAGTGAATCGCTGCCGATACGATCCAACGTTTAGGCTGATTTGATGCATGCGTAAGTCTACCGCGTCTTGTGGGTATATACTTGCGTAACAGATGATGCACTTAATATATACTCCACGTACTCGATATGGCTCAGATACCTTTGCTTTTCTGAGAGCTCGAGCAGCTGGAAAGCAGCTGGACATGTCATTTTCCTTAAAAGGATAATTATTGTGATTGATTATGAACAACGATTAAGGAGATATCGAATAGGACAAAGTTGGCAAATACTTATACATGCATGTTGAAAATATACTTCAGAGTTTAGGAATCGAGCAAATGTCTAGCAAAAACGCAGAGGTTCGCCAAGATATCGCCAGAGTAATGATCTCGATAGAAGCATAGTTTGAGTGGACTCATTTCATGGCTGTTCAGAGCAAACATCCGGTAGCGACGGAAAAATACAAGGAAATGGACAGGAAACGTTGGTTAGTGAGGTATATGGTACTTACTAGCATCGCCGTTATCCTGGGAATAAAACTCTATTTGTTAATTTATGTAGTAGATTTTACAGTTGGGTTTTACAGCTTTCTTACCTCATTTGTATTGTTTAACGTATTTTTTCTGTCATGGGTGAAATACCGTGATCCGTTTACCAAGGTTAAGGATATCTTCGTTCCAGAAGATCAAAAACCTCTCGTCTCAATTATAGTTCCTGTAAAAAATGAAGAGGGCAACATCAGAAACTGTGTCCAATCGTGTCTTAATTCATCGTATATTCATAAGGAAGTCATCATTGTTAATGATGGGAGTACTGATGGGACAACTGCAATCTTGGACGAGATACGAAAGGAGGTTGGTCCAGGGCCCAAACTTCAAATAATCCATCTCTCAAAAAGCGTTGGTAAAAAGGTTGCTATTGAAGCCGGATCCCAGATCGCTAAAGGTGAAATTTATGTCATGATGGACAGTGATTGCGATCTTGCTAGCGATGCCGTCGATAACGCTGTAAAAATATTCTATTCAGATCGGAGGATCGGCGCTGTGACTGGTCATGCGAGAGTCAGAGGTGCAGCCGAAGGAAACACTTTGCTCAAGATTGAAGATGTATGGTTCGACGGACAATTCAGAATGCTTAAGGGAATGGAAACATCATTCTCGTCTCTTACCTGCTGCTCTGGCGCGCTGTCGATTTATAGAAGAGAGGCTGTCCACCGATACATACACGTGTGGGCTCATGACCATTTCCTAGGTATCGAGAATTTTAAATTTGCAACCGACAGACGGCTGACGGCGTATGTTCTGGGCGCCAAGCCCGAGGATATATGGGATGCAGGAACGCAGGATACAGGGGATCAAGATGGCAATCAAAAAAGTACCGATAATAGTAATATCCCTATACTACAGACTGGAAAAGACGACTTGAATACAATGAGATCCACTTCCGACCCGGATCAAGAAGAGAGCAAGAAAAAGGATCGACGAAAATATGCATGGAGATTGGTGTACAGTCCGAGCGTAAGGGTGACTGCAGGAGTACCTGATTCACTCGTGGCACTAATACGACAACAAATCCGTTGGAGGAAGAGTTTCATTAGAAGCCTTCCTGCAACTGGAGGAGTATACTGGCGAAGGCCGCTATACGCAGCTTTCCTATATTATCTAGTCTTGGGGCTCAAACTTATGAGACCGTTCATTGTTATCAAAATAATCATACTTCTCCTCTCCGCCGATCTAGGCACAGTACTGTTTTATCTCTCGGGACTCATGTATACTGGAATGCTGTACGGAATCGATTCCAGGTTACGAAACCCCGGCTATCCATTCTGGTTGTACCGACCTTTATTCACGTTTATGTCGACATTCGTATTCAGTTGGTTATTGTTTTATGCAGGGATCACGATTAGAAAAGAGGCATGGAGATAGTTTGCTTTTCTCGAAATCTTAGTACATACTACTCCTAAAGCAGGTGCCACGATGGTAGAGTTCCTTAAACACTCTGTGCACCAGCTTTAGAGCCTTTACACATTAGGGAGTCAGAATCAATGCAAAAATATTATTGTATCCGACGATATATTGGTACTACCGGACACTCAAGCCAAATTGCGATACCTAATGGTCACACATTTTTTTCTACGAACGGCTGCTGGATTGATAATCAATAATCTAATACCATGTCTACCTACCAACGACTCATTATCGCACCCCTGCGTTTCTCGATGATTGCTCACGATGCCTCTCACTTGCTACCGCGCAGTCATAGAATCCAAATTACCTAGTTTACCCTTAATACCCTCTGATATCGAGAATCATTCCAATTCTACCTTTCTGAAATGGTTCTGCAATAGCCAATCCAGACGGTCGATCCTTCTTTTCCAATTCTATTCGTCAGGGTATGAGAAGCTACAGCCTAGGTGGCACATCCAATTACTCCGGTGACTAACAAAGAGCAGAGCTCGGTTTCGATCAGATCTGCGTTAATATTATTCAAAGAAAATCGATTTGTCTACACTTACCTCACCTAAAATCGTATTTAGATCTTAATAGCCACTGAGAATAAATAATCCGTGCACGCGGACGGACGGACTACCTGAGGTATCTATTTTAGAGGTACACCTTTTCCAACTGGCATTCACTGTACAGATTTTCCTTCGGACACCAACAGCTGTCATCTACTGCTGTTCTGTTTGATACTTGTTTGACGCAGTCAAATCCCAAAAATTTTCTTTGAGAGATGACAAAGATCCTGATACATTTCCTTCGTTATTCAAATAAATTGTATATCCGAGCGGGTTTTTCGTGGATTTGTTGTCGCTAACAATAGATTCAGGTTTTGCTTCAAGATACGCAAAGTCCTTTTCGCAATTTACATTGAGATTTTCCCCGCAATTGTGAAAAAAGTTATCTTTAATATGTTGTATCGCATCATGCCACGTGTATGCCTTTATCGTGCCTATCATCTTGCCTTTCATGAATCGGTTTTCCTGCCCCTCAGAGTATCTGTAGAGATCATAATAGTCGCTTGACTTTACACATCTATCGCAATAAGCATTTTTTCCTTTCTCAATACATCTATCACATTGTTGTATAATCATTATTTCTCTAAAATTGATTCTTTGCACCATTTAAAATCCTTCCTTTAATTGTCATATATTTTGAAATACGTGAAGAAGGTATAATAAACCGAAGATGAAGAAGGTATTATACCAATAGATTTATCGTTTCTATATCTAAAAAGCTATACCGCTTCGCTCACCGCAATATCTGGACCCAAAAGAAAAGTCAGCAATGAAAATTAATTCAATCCATTTGAAGCTACGTGCGATCTTGATTATTGTCAGAGCTGCTAACATTCAAAAAGGTATTTCTCCTCCTTGCCTCTTTCAACTTGTGCATGTATTTGATTTTGATTCTCCTTGACCAAATCCATAAGTCGAGTATAGTGTTTCAAATATTCCCTGCCTTTCTCGCTGGTCCTAAATACAATACCTTCATCTAGAATATGTCGGGAGAGGAGGCCGTTATTAAGTAAATCAGCCAGATAGTAGTTGACCTGCTCGTAGCTCAAGTTTGCTTTGTACATAATATGAGTCTTTTTGATTGCGACTGTAGACAACCAAAGAATATCAGCAGTAATCTGAATTTTCCCTCTATTTGTTCCTCCATTGCTCTTGCTCTTACTCTTCTTACGTTCAAAAGAAGATGATGAGAATGTTGATTGCATCATTCTGCGATACATTGAAGGGTTCATCTAAATTAGGGGAATGGAGGAATACCTCGGTATGGAACGGTCGTTCTTAATATAGCACCCCAAATATAATTTTGTAAGTATTACGGAATAAATTTGCTTGAGATATTACTACTACGTTTGTTTCGTTGAAATTGTTCTCTCTTATTATTGGTGTACTATAATACATGAAAATGACAATTCTCAGCAAGCTCGGCACTGAAAAATTAGTATAGAATAATGTTCAGAAGTCAAAAGTTGAGAGCATGCTACGCGGTATATTCAGGTAAATATCTCTTCCGTCATATCGTTCGACTTTAGATTTCGGGATAATATATTCGCGAAACTTCGCACCATGTTCTATTATCACTATATTATCACGGTATTCTGCAATTGCATTCCCGCACAGGCTTGCATCACTAGCTCGTACCATCTTTTTACCTTTTGTTATCTCATGCCAGTCTAAGGTGTTCATGGTACTCCAATTTCCTCAGTTATGATATATCTGCGCTCCTCTACTGGTCTTAATAAAATATCTGAAGAAGATAATTCTGTAGGCCAAAATTAATTTACAATTTTACTATCTATTTTTAGTAAGAGAACAATTCTACATTCCTATGGAAATTTATGCGATAGTATGCATCCTCACGGCTATGGAGTTGTTGGCACGGTTATCGGGTGTTGGATGCTGTCTATTCTCACGCTATCGATCGATTTCATTCTCACGGGTCGGATGCTTGTCGGCGTATATGCGGGCAGAGGTTGGGCTGAGTTCATCAGCACGTTTCTGTATTCATTCCGCCAGGAAGGTATACAGCCGCTGCATAATCTACTCCGGCATCAGAGATTTCTGCAGCTACCAGCATTAGACGATCGTAACTGCTTCCTCTGGGTGAACGAATCGACACATGTACAACATATGATATTGGACGAAAATCCTACATCTGCTTACGGTATCAAAGCTAGACATGAAAGTATCGGCTAGGTGTTTGCAGATCAGCTGCTAGCTGTGTTTGGCCACCGAATGTTACGACTCTTGGCATTATCTAGCGAAGGCAGTCGTAGTTTTCTGGTATCACCCGACACATAGGGTAAATTTAGAATTGCGAATCTGCAGATCTGTTGAAACTATTGGAACAATGTCAATCCGACGACAGCGCTATTTAACAAAAGTGGTGGGCCGCTATTGAATATTATAGGACCAGATAACAATATCCTTTTTTTGATCCATCATTTTAGATCTTGGTTCTTACAAATTCGGGAGCAATAGGGATATTTCTCCATTATTAGGACACGCTTCGAAGCATAGCCGATGGAACCGAAATTTGAGAGCTGGTTCAAAAACCCGAATTAGTATTTGGAATTCTTATCTTTATCTGTGCATAGTCAGGAAGTTGGATAGCTCGGACGTGCAATATGGGACTCGTTATGCCGTCTATCAATCAGTCGGTTTTTTTGCTTGTATGACATACAGTACTAGTACAAATAGTACTATGCTTTGCACTGATAACCACAAAAGTAGGTATACCCTTTCAAGCTGCAGAAATTGACTGGCCTCTGCTGTGCCGATGAGGTCATTAAATGAAGATGCTGCCTTTTATAAGATCGATTAAACTATAAAATTATAATCCTTTTTATCATAATCCTTTGAGATGATTGTTCATTCAAGATTGCTCTTTATTGCGACTGCAAATCTTTATCCCACCTACTCCACTTTAACCTTAACCATCTGGCCAACTTTTCCATTTTTGATAAACATCATAGACCATTATGCGGGCGAGATCGTCTCCTTTGCTACTGATTTCTCTAGCCTCTACTTCGTATTTCCGAATTCGACTGGTTTGGTTGTGGGATCTCCTCTGTAGAAGCTTCTACAATCGCCGCCGTTATTCCTACCTTGACCGTGACCATAACTGCTGGCTCTACTGTAACTCAATTATCCCTGAGTGTCTGAAAAAATATCTTAGCGGCACGACGTGGCTTACTCATTAAAAGATCGTAATGCAACACCCAGGTCTACTTAGTTATGTATACATTTTCTGCGAAATCCGGTTGTGAAGTTTTTTCATTTCGTTATGAATTGCATTACAAACAAACGAATAGGCCGGATATTTGCGTAAAATCTATTATTATGGATTTCAAGACTCAGGCAGGTCAGCCTATGCCAAGAGTTACAGATATGTGATAGGGGATATCAGTACTTTTTCAACTTTGTTCGGATATTTTTTGGCAACATTAGGTAACAGCATTTCGATCCGTCCTTTCCAATCTAAGAGTGAAGTTCGATCTTCTGCGGGCACCTACTGCATTGATATGATAGTCTTATAAATTAACGAGATTTATAAGACTATCAGATCCTCCAGATTAGCAGGAAGATATGCATGGGCGGTAGAAAAAGAAAAACAATTACAAGACCACAGCGAAAGACTCGTAGTACCCAAGGACGTTGTCCAAAATGTAGCACTATTGTCAAATTCCTCGTAGCTGGTCCTGTTGGGAAAGAAATCTATGAATGTACTGGGTGCATGACAAAATTTCCAATAGATGAGTTATAATGAGGTTAAGATAGTGCATGGCGGAACCGCTATTAGCAGATATCGCATAGGCCTAACCTCTCTGAAATCACGCTTCTGGGATTCTCTTACTTTTTATCTTATCTCGCCTTACAATTTCTTTGTCAATTTCTTCTTGTTTTATTTTCTCTCCTCGACGTCCTGGGGTTTTCCTTTCCTGCTGATTTACTTTTACTCTTTCTTCAACTAGTTCGTCATTTTCTCGATAACTGTGAACGTCCTGCTGTCTTTTCTTTCGCAGCTCTTCTGCATATCTCTCTCTAAAAGATCTCTCTTGCTCTGTGTCATTATCAGACATGTAAATTAAACCTGAAGAACATGATTAATACATCACATTTTTATAAATTTTTAGTTACAAGTATAGTTTAGCTGCATCTAGGTGCAATTGGATTATAACAGCATATAACACGAGCAATTATTACATTTATCGACATATTTGAACGTAACATTTCCAAACGCCTCGTAGCTTCGAAAACCGAAGACTAAAGCAGGAAAATTTAACAATTCCCGGTTGTTCGATGGGGATTACAAGATCATGCCCTAATGGATTCCGTTATGATTGGCATATTTTTTATGAGCTTGCACGGCTGGTTTCTGTGGCGGTTGCACCTCTTGGTGCAATGCTAGCATATATTCGTCGATTTTCTTCCTTGTTCGCAATTTGGCCTTATACTTTAAGTTTCGTGGCCTCGTTCTTAATCTATATCCACAACATGGGCACCATAATCCGTCCCATTTCAAGAAGATCTCGCATACTTGACATCGTTTTTGTCCTGTGGAATAACGGCCAGTGCCTACAGGTTTCATCGCTTTATGGCGTATGCATATTCCTTTGCATGTCATGTGGTTTTTCCTCTAATCTCCTTGTTTATAGTTGAGATTCCCTACTATTTCAGATTTTGTTACACTAAAATACGTGTAGAGAGAAAAAAATGGGAATACGCTCCTAGATCTTCGAAACTGATCATGTCCCTGGCAGTAATTGTGAATAAATCACTTCACACTCCGCTTTGGGACATATTATGCTGCCGAGGTATTCCTTTTATATACCGAGAGACGTAGACAAGGCCAGAACCGGGTCATAGAATGAGCTTTGATTTATTGGCATGCGATGAACTGCTTACAGCCTATATATGTTTAGCACCGTTAAGAGATTTAGTTGTGCTTGTCCAAATGTCCTTGTGAGATTCTACCCAAGGGAATCGAAAGCATTGTCTACGAAATTGGATGCTTTTTGGGTTATACGGTATTTCTTTGAGTGGTTTTCTATCTCTAATATGATTGGTTAGGTAAGTCATCTAGAAGTAGTAGATAACATTTCGCAGTCATTGACTCAAGATATTTCTTCCTTGTCCAGTAAAATTACTTATGACTAACAAAGACGAATTGCTTTGAGCAAAATATTTCTAAATGAATACGGTAAGAGAACTCAAAATTATGCTACCGTTGAACGGTGGTGTCACAAGGCAGATAGACGAAAGGTCGTAAGAAGCCTCTTTATCTCAATTATTTCGACCCTTTGAGATGAATAATGTAAAAGTGGTTTTGACGCTGAAAGATCGAATAAATAATAGCATGTACAGGCACACTTTTAAAAGCTATCAACCTGCAAAGAATGGTAAGCGGTATTAGGATTGAAATTTGTCCCAGTGTTGCCAATCTAATCAAGAGAGTTGGAAGAATTGAAATAATTTTGGATATAGTGTGTG
The DNA here is from genome assembly GCA_035691865.1 of Candidatus Nitrosopolaris sp. Lineage (GTDB taxonomy): Archaea > Thermoproteota > Nitrososphaeria > Nitrososphaerales > Nitrososphaeraceae > Nitrosopolaris. The sequence goes on from DASSIM010000032.1 coordinate 18,385, forward strand.
ATGATACTGGTAGTGATCGAAGTGTTTGTATTTATGACAATAGGTATTTCTTCATTGCACCGAAAAATATTGTCATCTGCAATTTCGGTTCATCTCGTTAATTTCAGCTCTACTCTTCTCTATTTGATTAGATTAGAAAAGGGAAAGGTATTGATTTAACATCGGGAAAATAATCTCCTCTGCTCTTGTTGGAGGTCTTGTGGTTTGTTTTGAATATATCTTATGTATTGCGCATTGCTCCAATTCTTTCAGAAATGGTATCAGGAATAGAGGTAAGAGCTAACAAAAAATTATATATAATTTAAGTAACATATTTTATCCGTTTATCTAGGCTTTATTGTGGCTTGGGTGGCATCATTATATTTCTCCGTTCTACTGTGAATAGCTTTCTCTAGGACATTCAGGAATTTTTTTGGCGATAGCAAATTTATAGCGGTTAAAAATTCAACCTGTACTAGGGCTGGTAGTTCAGGGGTAGAATGTGCGCTTCGCAAGTGCAAGGTCGTGGGTTCAAATCCCACTCAGTCCACTAATCTTGTGAGGTAGATATGCCAGCATCGTTTTAAGCCGTTTTTAAAGAAATTGTTAACAATTTTGAAGATTGTCTGATGAAGGACAACTTATCAACTTATTGTTAACAATTACATTTTTATGTTAACAAGACAAGTTTCTTGTTAACAAAAAAACTAATTCTGAAATCTTGGACTCGACTTTTTCCTATGTGTCGCACACACTGTCAATAATGGATCATCACTTTTCTTATACCTCCAGATCTGCTTCCACTTGATATTTTGCGTAGTATTAACTAGCTCTAATAATGCTCCTTGAACTGTTTTTTGATTAAGGTCAATTTTGGCTGCAATTTCATTTGGGGTTTCTGGTTCATAGCTTAGAGCATTGTACAGCTTCTCCAGAGTTTCAAAGGACAATTTCTCGAGTCAGGATACTACGTAATTTATCTAAGTATTAATCCTTATAATCAGTACTGACAAACCGAAGTGCTTATGTGACTACTAATAAATTGTACTGATGCTCAGTGGGATGTACGTTTAAGCTAATGACTTGGGCAAACGATCAGAGAAAGTAACTGTTCTCACAGGAGTGAATAGAAGATAATTGGTGTTCGAATCAAGTCAAAAGATCTGCTATATTTAATCGAAGATTAGGTCTCTATGGATTTGAAACGTTGGGCTCTTTGGTTGCAGATTTTCTAACCCGTAAGTTTCCTGTAATCACTGAAGAAAGACAGATCCAGAGTCTTGATTCTAATATGCAAAACAATGGTATACAAAGAACAGTAAATGAACAATGTGAACCTACGTTTTATAGAGATATAAATTTGGACGATCTGTATTTACGAAGATAGTTTTCTTAAATGATACATTCAGTAGTGGTTTGATATTAATCCTTGCGGACAGGGTGCGAACTAGCTCTGTCCGCGAAATATTTGATACGTAGTAAGCAGATTTCTTGTAAATTAACGTTGGAAGAATTCAAAGAAGCTGAAAGAATTGCAAGTCTAGCTAATAGCCATGGAAAAATTCGTAATGACTCAGTTGCTACCCTCTACTAAGAATAAATGAAAGGAAGAAGATGCAATTGACAAAACAGGCCATGCCCCTTAGTCATTCGACTCAGGGACATGATATGTTTTAATACGATTCTGAAATCGAGTGGCTTAGAGGTAGGGTATAATATCTGGAACAACGTATAGCATTGAATTGAACGCTGCTGATGCGCGAAGGAAATGCAATTCTCGGTTGGAGAAGATCAAGTTCTTTACGGCGGTATTAATTTAGACAACATAGAAGAAAACTCATCCGATCATCTATTTATAAAATAAAACTAAATGATCGGTACGTAAATATCAAGTGATACTTATAAGCATTGTCTCTTTTTGGTGATACCGTAATAGTAACTGATAAGTACGTCAGAGCTCGGTCAAAATTTGGTGTCAAGCTGAGACAACCGTGTTCCTAAGATTGTTGACGGCAGCAGTGCAGTCAACAAAGTAAAGTACATTTTGTCTTTCTTGCTGCAGAACCATCTTGATACTTTTCGTCAACTAGTTATCAGATCCTCATCAAGGTTCAGGGCTGTCCAACAAATTTTCTTCTATACCGCAGCTGGACCTGACTGCTAAGTAATATTTTTGTGTTATTACATCAAGAATGGGTCCGTTATTTTGCGAATAATTTTCAGAAGTAGAAGGTGTTAGCTCTTGATTAAATTGAAACCTTTCCAGTCAACTCCATTGCAAGATTGGTCGAAACTATGTACGGAGGTAGGAAAGCATAATGATGTGCGCATAAGTAATTGTTCTGTATCAAAAATAGATATCAAAATCCACTTATAATCCTTTGATGTAAAGGTTATTACTAGTTAGATTATACCTTAGATCCGATACACGGATTACCCTAAAATTATTATCATGCAAATATTTCATTTCCTGTGAAAATAGTGCGATACCTGTGCTATCACGTAAATTGCTGTTTTGGATGCTGTGATAGGCTATAATCGGAATCGCATTAATAATTCCGCGGTTATTGTTGTACTTGCTCTGGCTATTAACCTCTTGAACAAACATACTAAAGATAGACGTACCATTATGCATATAGGCGAGGTCAACTGAATTATGGCTCCATTCTCTTACAGAATATCTATTAGCATAAGTTAAAGTGCCATTATCAAAGAACGTTCTACAATCTGTCTGGCTTGAATAGCGCTTCCAACCGTCACATTTAAGGTACATAAGATTCGAGAACCCATTAATAGCAAATTCATAATACTTAGCAATTTCATTTATAACAGTGGCATTATCCCCTCCTAGTCCTCTCGGAGTGGCGAAAAGTGTGGTATTGATCCCATGATCACGTAGACATTGTTTTGATTGACCTATTTCATAATTGAGACCAGGGGAAGAGAGTTTGGTCAAGGTCTTATATGTCATGGTCTTTGAGCCTATATCGTTCCCGTCACTATAGAGAGAAAGTATATCCTGCCAATTCATACGTAACGGCAACCCTGCAAAGCCGCAAGTAATGAAGAAGCTTGCTTTAAAGCCATACCGGTCCAATATTGGCTTGGCATTCGTAAATTGGGTTTCCCACCCATCACCAAAAGTTAGGATTACTACTTTATCATTTCTTGGTGCCTGACTTTGACCTTGTGAATGGTAGATACTCTCAGACGAAAAAAAGCCCGATATTAGTAATACTAACAATGCAATAGCAACAAGGAGGAAAAAAGTCATGGCAAATTTTAGAGCATGTATATCTTGCTTATCAATAAGCGACGAAGTAGTCCTTTTTTAAGCTTATGGTGTATTCGTCTAATGTACTGGTTTTTACAACAATGTCCATGCCCGGGATGGGATAGAGCAAACATAACTTATTCAAGTCCCAAACCTAACCACTATCGAATTAACATGTTTATTTCTAAATTGAATTTGATATGGGTTAGTCGCAGGTTGAATCGGAACTGCGTAACCTTGTTGACATAGAGTATGGGTCAGCACATTTAGCTAAAGGTATCCACAGCAATGAGCAACAATAGATTCGTCCAATAAGGTGGTGTTGCTGTGTCTTGGTTTACTTTGAGTACACGAATACGATACATTGAAGAGGTTTGGGTCATACCGTCCAACGGTAAGGACATGTTAAAGGGTACCATGTGTCATTAAAAAATTAAGAATCAGATCGGTTTCCTATCGTTTAGGACGACTGATTCTAATACCTATAGCAAATACTCTTTTTGTTCATCACATTTGATGTAAACTACCCTTAGTAGGAGTATCTTATCAATAATAAAATTGAGACCAGATGATACATATCAGTGCTAGTGCTTGGAGTGAAATCAGTTAGTTCCGAGTCTTTCGGGCAGTGTGCCCATCTAGGTCAATATAAGTAACAGCTAACCGGTTGTAGTTGATTCTTGTGGCAGAGATCTATCCAGTTCCTAAATTTGTCACTCGCCAAGATACCCTTAATCATAAAGCGATTCGTTATCGTGGAGAATGCGTATGGTTATCTGAATGCGTTGCTTGTTGAATGAAAACGACGTAAGAAGACTGACTGATCTGTCCTGACTAGTGCCCCTACTGTCAGCAAATTCCTTGAAAAAGTTTCTGTACGAACGATACCATGAACTATCCATAATGCTTTTCAACTTGAATCGCATTATAAATATGAGTGTCAAATCAATACAGTCAAGATTCGATCAAAGACATAATAAATGAGCTAGATAAGGAAACAGCAAGAATAGTTATTTCAAAGGAAATCAGAGGTAGGTACAAAAAGATCTCTACGGTAATAAGAGGTATAGCCCAAAGTATGAAAGACCCCGAGATAATTGCCATAACTAGCGAGCTAAAAACGAAAATAGGTACAGGGGGTACTTATAAAGATGGGCGAATCATACTGCAAGGAGATCACAGGCAGGCTGTTAAACAGTTGCTAATTAAAAAGGGATTTAGCGAACATTCGATCGAGGTGTTATAGCTCGAATTGAAGCCATTATCAAAAGCATTTGGATATGATCGTCATTCCCATATCCGGTAGTTCATGACTTTAGGTGCATAATGAGCAACATGTAATTCAAGAATATGATTTGGGCGAAGATTTTTACCAGTAAGGACGCTGGCAGCGTGTGAAATTAATAAACAATCGATGCCCGTACGTATCATCTTATCATCATCGCTAGAGCATCATCGTCAAGTTTAGCGTCAGTGCTTGCCTTATCAACAGGATCATAAAGCCTCTTTATGAGCTTTTGAATTTGGCTTAGATCATATGTTACATTAGTTCAGGATCACGCCATGGGCCTTCGGTCTCAAACAAACGTTTACTTCAAATACCTAACCTTTCAAGCCTAGGAAGTTCACCTAGAAATGACGATATGATAATTTAGGTAAGAGACAGGTTATGATTGTCCGAACCATCGATGAATTCCCTGTGCTATTTGGCTCGTAGGGACGCGGGCATAAGATGTTATATTGCATTGTTCTTGGTATCGATCTGTACCTAAGCCACTAGTGTACGGTTGAGTCTTCTAGTGTGTTCAGTTAAGATTTCTGCACTCTTTGAACATGAAGAAAGACACATTAATAATGAAATAGAACTCGATGAACCGGCAACTCAGTGGAACGCTAACCTGAAGTTCCTATCGGTCGAACTTGCTTGAAGACTAGATATCTGTCTATACGACATAGTTCCAGTTACTACGTAATTTGCCTTTCCCTCAATGACTTTGTTCCAAGCAGTTGTTGTAGAATTATTCTTTTGAAATAATTGATCATCTTTTAAGATGACAGATCCATAACCAACAATCGGATATATTCCAGCAGAGGATGTAACAAATCCCTCCAGCCTCGTTCCTATAGTGCCTGACACGATTCGCTTGCCATCTACCAGTATATCATAGGCAATTGCCTCCAAAATTGCAGTTGCTTTATTAGGATTCGTTGCGTTAAAAGAAACTTGTATAGTTGCTGAATGATTATTAATTTCGTTCGGAACGATGTCATTTATTGAAAGAGTAAGAGGCAAGGCAGTGGCATTCGTCGGTACCGCACTATTGTTAGAATGACTAGTACTGCTAATAATAAATATTGCTAGGACAATAGCAACAATTCCCACGCCGGCTGCATATATAAGCTTTAGACGCATGTTTGAATAATATTGAATTCCTAAATATAATCTGTGTCCACTTGTGAGTGTTACTTGAGCAGCCACTGCGATATAGACTTCTTCGTGAGCCTGTTAGCCTGCATCCTGGAACTGTCTCTCCGATTAAGCCCAATCATGATATATCCGGGTTGTCAGTGATATCAAAGACTATTGTCGTTTAGATATTAAGGCAACCAGTAAAAGACAATTGGAAATAATTTAAGTCCTCTAAATGAAAAGAGGTGGTGGCCTACACTAATTCTGGATTAATAATCAGGAAGTATAACACGTTGATGTAGGAAGTAAACTGGTTGAAGACCGCCCGTAGCAAGCAAACTTCAAGAGGACTCATTTCCTTTTTTTGGCATGTATTGAAAGTTAGAGTATTAAAGGTCGTGGTATTTGTCGGAAGCATCAGCTATTTTACCACTATATTTTCCCCATTTCGTGTCATCAATGGTTTGAACTTTACCACTCTTTGTGTGAATATGGTTTATTTTTGTACTACTGTAGTTAATAAAAAAGAGTTGACACCAATCTGCATTATTGTTTTCAACATTTGACTCCTTACCTTTGGTTTTCAGAAACGACTTGATAGGATTATCCATTTCTGGATACGAGTGAATTGTAGCGTGAGATTCGGGAGAGAAATTAATCCCTTGGATAGTTAAATTACAAATGCAAAATAGTAGTGGATAATAAGACACGGAGGGAATGTCACTCGTATACTCCGATTAGTCATTGATGTCGACGTCGCCACGTCACGTAGGCGAGGGCATTTCTTTCGCGCAACCTTAATGCGAAGATTTATCGTTATTAATTGAGGTACTTTATTTCAGTAGTAAAGGATTGATGTGCAGGCTATTTTATACTGCGCCGGTAGTCCAAGAAATATGGAAGACCAAGGTCCGGACAATCGTGCGTATATCCATTACTCATAGACTGGCTTCCCATCAGACGTGTACCTCTTTACTTGTTTTCCATTTTTTTTCTCGTAGTTAGGTCTAGCTTCACTATGATTCTTTCTTTTGATATTCTCTCTCAAATAGGACAGGAATCCCCAAACCGCTAACGGAACACCTACTCCAAATGCAGGGTATATGCCTTGTTCCACTGACAACTTTTTAATCCCACCTCCATAATTCATACAAATGATTTATGATATATAGCTATTGGGTGAAGGTGGGTTAATTATTAGTTGAAAAATGTTTATATTTAAAAAATCATTCATTAGATACATCAAAATAAGTAGATTTCTAACTTGTTGCATTATGAGGGTGTTTTCTTAACATTCAGAATAGCATCATCGGCTATTGATGTTTATAATATATCTCAATAGCCGATGTGCGATATCTCGTATTCGAGGCAAGGGTTGCGAAGCTTCATGAGATGTCAGATATGAATACCAACAATCAGGTTATATTCGAGCTGGGTATCTAATGGTAAGCCCCTTTTTCACAGATCGAGCAAAGTATCAAAAGCTACATTCAGCCTGCTGCTTACTGGAAACTTATCTCCAGAGTTGTGAGTTGTTCAAAAAATAACTTTTTTATGCTTATGACTCTTCTTTTTAATTTCATTTGAAAGAGAAATTCGTCTAGTGTCGTATCAATGGACAAACTTGAGATTATTATTAACATCTTACCATTTTTGGCTAAAACCGAAATAGCAGATTTTACGAAATTTAATGTCGTTTCTAATCCGTTAGAATTCCCATGTATTGCAGGGTCCTTCATTTCATTATCTTCGAGCGGGAGATATGGCGGATTGGTTACGATCAGGTCAAATTTATGGTGAAAAGCAGAAGCTGCATCGCAGCAAGCTAGCATGATATCATTTGATAGATTCTCTTTGCAATATCGAAGCGATACGAGATCAATATCTGTTCCAGCAACAATTTGAAAATTTTCATAAAGAACTTGTAGTACAACTCCTGAACCTACCCCGATTTCTAGCGCGGATTTCCCATTATAGCTCTTCACAGCATTTGCAAGCAGAAAGCTATCCTCAGATGGCAGGTACAACTTCTAACTCAAAATCAAAGAAATAGGCAAATGTAATATTCTGTTGACCACCGCGAGATCAACCTAAGGGAAAAGGGCCATTTGACTGGTCTAGGAGATTGCTCGTCTGCTGGAGAGCCCGAAAGAATGCAGAACAAGCTCGCATAGAAAACATCAATTATATTTCAAATCTCCTACGACCTTCTATTCATTTGGAGTTATCGATAGCGTCCATTATTACCTGGGTCGCACGCGAACCAAAGTTTGTCTTGCAGTAGTTCTCATTTCTTATCTTTGAATCCAGTTTGTTTGATTTGATCAAGGCAGAAACTCTGTTTACTGCAGCAAGGTAATTCATGCCTGATGCCCACGTAAGTACAATCACACATTTATCACAGACGTTACTTTTTGCATTAGTCGCGTATATATCACTGCAAAATATACATTTGTTATACACCATGGATTTTCCAGTCCTGGGGTTGTTTATCCCAAAATGAACCAAGTTAAAACAATTAATGCACAAATGCTGGTTACATGTGGAGCATGTGTGATATTCTTCGATCTTGTGACATTTTTCACATGTTACCATAGAGTTAAGATCCACTCTTCTCTTTGTAAAGATTGGCGTGCTGTATGGCAACTGCTGTCCAACTAAGTTTTTTCTTAAATAAATCAACAGACTCCCTATAACAAGCATAGTTGGAGGTTAAGTTTACAAGTCCATTTGAAAAGGCGCTAGCATTTCTCTTGACTGTTATTCCTAATCCTTGAGCAGAGAATTCTCTAAAGAACTCCAAATCTGTTGCTACAAACGGTAGCCCATGAGCCAAGCCATCAAACATCACTCCAGAAGCCGAGCTCACTTTGTACGGCAAGATTGTCGCATCGGACGCATAGAACAAGATTGACAGATCGGATTCACTCAGAAAATCGTTCTGGAGAATAATGATATTACTATTATTACGGACTCGTAATTGTAAATCGTATTTGATGTAATGATTCTCTGAGGAGCTCACTACTATAGTCCATCCATTGGGAACTTTCATCTTTTCAAGAATATCCCATCCTTTAGTAGCTGTCCTGAATCCTACAGCCAAGGCAATTTGTCCTTCTTGTGGAAGCGAGAATCTCGTTCTCGCTTCCTTTTTCGTTATACGCGAAGATGGCTCTGCGCCATGATAGATTATTTTTATATCACCCATATCCGCTCTGCCGTCAATCATCTTTGACATAAAGTGCGAGAAAACTATACCCGATCGGCCATTTTTGAGCTTGTTCTTGTTCAAATTGTGAAAAGATCGATAATTTAGAAGGCGCCTCCAGTAATCTCCAGCTCTACAAAGCAGTAATTTAATTGCATTTTCCTCTCTTCTGTTTGTCTTCGTTGGTCCCAGGCTAAACCATTGCTTGACAGTATAAGCAGAATGAAAAGTAGTAACAATCGGAATTCTACATTTATCGTAGAATGAGTCAATGTTGGTCTTCGTCTTTTTTGGATTAAATGGATCTAATACTAGGCCATACAAGCCAGGCTCATACTGTATGTGTACTATGTCTGGTTGTATTTCATTGACAATCCGGAGTAGTACTTCAGAATTGTGGGCATTAGTTGGAGATAGTCCAAAAAACTGTCCACCACCTTTATCGTTGCAAACAACATAGACTTGCAATCCTATTTTTCGCAGTTCCTTTGTTAAGTTAAATGTATATCGGCCTACTCCTCCTTGCATTGGAGGATATTCTGTAGATACCATCAATACTCGAATTGGACTAGCCATCATTTCATAAAATACGGTTGATATAAGTAGATATTAATATATAGGTTTATATCTACAGTTATATTTAAATATCATAATTCGGAAATATTTCAAGTTGAATGCCTGTTAAATATGCCGTTACTATTACTTCCATAGGTACTAGCTCTTTTATAGTAATACCTAAGCCTGTAATAGTCGGGTTCAATCTAAGAAAAGGACAACGTTTGGATTTGATAGTAAATGATGATGGAATACGCATTCCGCTGTTGGATCAAAGAACTACTGATGGAAAAGAATTTTCCTCGCCTTCAAAGAAGGGGGATAAGTCAAAGCATTAGCTACAATTTCAAAATTTCAATCGTAGGTAGCGCTTATCTAAAGATCAAATGCAATAATCACTTTTTCTTTCTACACCAACTTATTATTCCATCGTTTAATTCCATTGTCTACAGCGCTTTTGATACAATTTACAAACCATAAAAGAATTGTATTAGTTGCTTACTTTCTTGCTCTAACCGTAATTTTGACTCAAACCATCTCTTATTTGAATATGGTGGTACGGGGACAACAACAAATATCATCCAAGTTCAATGTAAAAATCACATACCCATCCACGGGAATAAGTTCCGATTGGTAACGGTGTTACAATATTCGGAACATAGATATATTATTCGACTGAAGATTGCACGGTTTATGCAAATTCAAATAATTCGAAGTTTCAATAAGTTATAGCCGTAGGACTCTGGAATTAATAATTATTCCAGTTGGATTTTTACGTATTCTAACAACCATCATCCCATTACCAAACGGATAACCAAATATCTGCTAAGATATCTTGTGAGGCTAATCTTTGCAATTAGACTGCCTATAATTTTACCAACGCTACAAGAATAATAGTGAGAAACAAATTCAATAATTATAAAATGAATCAACAAGGTGTGATCTTCAATAGATCGATCTACTAATATTAGTAATAATATTGATAATACTAACAGCTATGGTAATGGTATACCACCAAGTTCCAATAATGATAGATGAGTGTCGAGCTCCCATTTTGGTTTCCAAATCTTTTTCACAATAAGCCAATTAATAACAATGACAAGGTCCCTACATGAATCTGTAAAGTAGTTGGTATTACCACTAAAGTTGCTAGAAGCCATATTGCCTGGGGGTACTGAACAAACTATTAAAATGTCAGTATCTGATCCAAACTCTAATTAACCAGTATCTAACGCCATCATCACAGGATCTATCGTCTCTCTAGGTCTAAACACAGGAATAAAAAAAGTTTTTACTATAGATTCAAATACCTTGGGTCAGTCCCAATTCTGCATGGGAATTCCAACGTGAGGTTTGTTGTTAACTCCAAAACATTCTGCTATCAAACAAGAATACTATAAACCAACCGCTAAGTTCTCACACAACCGGTCCTACCTCATTTTACCAAAGTCTAATCTCTTGTCATCTCTAAAATGCACTGGTAACCCGACGAGTGCTAAGGCTAACAAGTCCAACAAATGGTCTTTTTTTGGTATGATCTTCTGGAAAGGAGGAGTGCCTCAATCAGGAGCATGGAAAAGTCTGATGTATCAATCTCACATTATGTTATCAACTTTAAATGTGCTTTTCCCGAATCAATTTCACCGCCACCAATCTTCATGTTGTGAAGTCAAATATCATTAACACACCTCCTAGCTCTCGACGATCCTGTTGCTTTTAACAAGAAATTGTCATAAGTTAAAGGTATGTCCAATCGATATCGATACTTCCTGCAGGCACACGAGAATGCTAAGTAAAACCACTTAAGAATGACTTTGGAGCAAGCAGTATGAACAAAGGAGTAGCAGGAATTAGTAGAAAAGAAATAACATTTGAGAAACCAGAGCAGTTTTTTCTGATCAAAACAGATGGGAAAAATTACGAAGTATTCAAAGTATGTAATGACCCCTCAGAGGTAATTTTGTTCTCCCAGATTTTTGATCTGGAATTTCCGCCAGGCACTGGTTATGATCTGATCATAACGAGCAGGGAGCAGTCCAGAGTGGAAACCTATTTCAGCAAACAAGTGAAGAAAGTGAGGCAGCGTGAATGGATTAGAAGCGCCCTTACAGATGAAATGATACAAAAATAGATTCTCTTCCAATTTACGAATTTGAATAGCTTGTTTATTTTCTACCATTCTTTTCATTATCTGGGACTGGCCATTTTTCATTGATTGTAAACAACTGTTGCATAATACAATACGCTCTAGCTGGAAGTAGCAGTTACATCATTCAGACTTAGCGTTATTAAGACATGTTTTTGGTCTTCAGAATATAGTTCCTCAGTATGTTTAGGGTCTATAGTTAATTGCCGACGAAACTCAGCAGTCAGCACATTCCACGTTCTTGGTTCGTTAGTCCGTTGTATTCCTTTTAGAGAATCGGCTCCACATTTACCAACTGCTGGATTATTATCAGAGTCTATTAGGATTACGTAATCTCATCATAATATGAGCAAACTAGAGCTCTTCACAGCATTAGCATTCCATAAGGTCCATCTCTAAAAGGATTTTTTGTTAATAAACCCACCAAACCGGAGAGTGCATCAGGAGTCTTTGCGTCACTATAGTATGTGCCTCTTTGTGTACTAGGTGCGTTATGGAGTACCCCTTTGTAATCTACCTTCGTCTGGTATCCATGATTGCATTTATTTGAATTGCCTAATGAGAGCCAGTTTTGTTTCCTTGATGAGAAAAGGAAGCACATTCAGTGAAAACCTTCGAGGTTATTCTAGAATCAACTGATAATATTGAAGAGAAAAAAGAGATACCAATAGAAATGAACGGCTGCATAAATAAATATCGAAGATCTATTGCATTCGAGTGGTAGATGACCTTTTTTGCGCTCATCCATGTACCCACCTGCATTTCTTACCCTGGCAAACAACGAAATGATACAAGGGGTCTTTGAAGAACAAACCGATTTCTGAGGAATATGCTGTATTAGCATGGCCGGTGCAAAACCACGCACAGGGACAAAGGCGAATTATTTGACGACCATTACAGGACATGTAGCATAATTTACAACACCTGATGCAACACTTCCAAGTAATAATTTTTTAAACCCGGATCTTCCCCTAGTTCCTAATACTATCAAATCGATACCATGGCTTTCTGCATATTCTGCTATTGTTCCATCAACAGACATCTGACTATCAACTAGTTCTGTTGTTAATTGGACGTCATATTGTTTTGCGCGTTGATTAAGCTTATCAAACCATTGCTTTGATTCGAGGATATGTTTTTCTTTCAATTGTTTTATTGAATCTGGCAGACCAGCCAATCCAAATGATGACATTGTAATATGGGAGACAGTTAAAGTTGTTAACTGAGCTTTATACATTTTTGCCATCTCTATGGCGTAATCCGCAGCATCCAAAGATGATTCAGACCCATCTACTGCGACCAATATTCGGGAAAACCCACGCATTGTAATATCCAAGTGATAGAGTCTTACTAGAGGAGTTTAAAAAAACTTTCTTCTTTCGACTGTGGACGTTCCATAAGACAATGTCACAATTATGTAGATAGGGTTCAATGTTCTTTTTTTATGGTGTACTTGAAAACAACAGGGGAATCAACAACGTAGCTTATGATTTTGCAAAATAATATTAACCTTTAAATGAATCATTATGCTATTAATAATTCAAATGACAATGCCATCCGCTTGAAATAGGTAGGTCCGCAACGAGTCCTAATATGCAGTACGGTCCAACTCGGACTCGTCAATTGGAGCAGTCCTGAAGCACTCGATCATACATGGACCGGAAACCGATACTTGTCCTACCTAAACTGTCTCGATTGGGATTTCTAATTCCTGACTCTGAACTAATAGAGCGTAGCACCTTCATAGTCACAGCATCAAGATCATGCGGAATGACAAAAACAACAGTTCAGTTCAAGTGTGCAAACAAATAATCAGCTAAATCAGATTAATATGCGGTTTATATAGGTTCCAAAATACAACCTGATCACTACTAGGTCGATCCCTTTATGGTGTGCTTGCTCTTAATCCTTATTTAACAGGAGGAGTTTATCTATTAGCAGTGGTAGGTAGTTAACTCAAGGAACTTTGCTACCCCTGGTTCTTGGATAGAATAGAATCGTTACTGGAATTCATTAGAAGTTTCTGTACCTTTTCTAGTAGATCTTGATTTCGAATCGGCTTTCGGATTAATAGCTCGTCCTTCACGACGATCGGATATATCCCTTTTTCGAACTCCTGTTGAGACGTTTCACTCGCTGTCAGAAAGCAGGCCTTGACTCTAGTATCACTTTGTCTTATTCTTTGATAAAATACAAAACCATTAATCGTTGGCATTATAATGTCCAATATTAATAGAGCGTAATAGCCCGGTTTGAATTTTGATAAGGCTAAGATAGGATCGTCATACACATCCACCTGATATCCGCTATCCTCCAAGATGAGCATAAGGAGCATGTTAATATCGGGTTCATCGTCTACAACCAAGATTCTATCCATTCCTGTTTCGATGTCCTCAACCTACTAGTATAGATGCCATATTTACATATTTGGGAGGATTGTGTGCATTATTCCCATATAATGGAACATATTTCAGCGAAAGCAATCAACACGGTTCTAATAAGCCTCGCATCTGAACATATCCTCGGATTAGATTTTCGAGCAGAGGAGGAGTGGTCAAGGTATTCATGGCGGGTATTTTACCATTACCGATAGAAAGTGTGGACTGACAACTCGCTATGATAACCGACTATGCTTAAACCCACAACGAGCCGAAAGACGTAATAATCAAAACTTTATGAAAAATATGTAAGAAATGCATTTGTAAGAACTGTGGTGACACTGTAGAGGATGACCGAAATTCAGATGAGTTTTGTTCCGGTCAATGTCGAGTGGAATACGAATTGGAACATGATAGAAAATAAAAATAAGGCAGCTCGTTTTATCGACTGAAACAACGCCATTCATCACAAATTCTAATGGTAGCTTAAATCGAAATTAGTAGCACTATCTAATTGGAAGTTAAATTCTGTTGGGCTTATTTTCCAATTTGGATTGGTACGCATTCAATAATCCGGATGTACAAAAACAAAATCTAAATAGAGAGATAGATGAACACTGATGACATAAAGATATACCTGATATAGATTGAATACAATCAAAATACTTCAGATTTGGTTAGCAATAGGGCTGATTGGCATACTGATCTACATTTATTCCTCCTCCATTGTATCCCCCGTAAAGATGACAAGATATCGTCAATTGTGTATAGGACAATCACACAACCAATTACAACTAGAGCTTCAACGGCAATGTACATCACTAGACATAAGCGTTCTAATTGCTATCTTTGGACCTGATACTGGAATCATAGCGGCGCTTTTGGGATTCTACATAGCCTTAATGGCGGAAGTTAATATGATCTTCGAAAAGAAGAATAACAGAATCAGATAATCAGAGAACTTTTAAATATCTAAATCATAGAGATCGATTTAATTTACGCCGCACACGCTGAGAAAAGGAGGAGGTATCCTCGTCATAGAATTTCTCACCCATAGCCCAGACGATGAAAGGGATCACAATGTGCAGTAAGTACCAATCTTCTCTAGCCTTCACATGAGCGGAGCTAAAATTATCATCTACGCATCGTGTATGTATTGTCAATTTTTATTCTTAGCAACGCCCATAAGGGAGTGGTTTCTAATTGCCTTTTTCAATGTCTCTGTCACAATAGGAAGAATCCTGGGATCGTTGACTTTTGGGATTATGTAATCCTCTTTCAAGTGAGTGTCTTCAACCAGCGAGGCGATTGCGTAAGAGGCAGTTACCAACATCTGTTCATTTAACCCTTTTGCTCGTGTATCTAACAAAGCTCTAAGCACTGATGGAAATACAACAGCGTTGTTAACTTGATTGGGAAAATCAGAGCGTCCAGTACAAACAATCTGTGCTCCTCCTTTAACGGCATCAGATGGAAGAATTTCAGGATCTGGATTAGTTAACGCAAACACGATGGCATTGCTATGCATTGATCTTACCATGTCTTTGCTTAAAAGTCCAGGCTTACCCGATACACCTATGAAAACATCTGCTTCTCTTATTACCTCGTGCAAATCTCCAATTAGTTTTCTTGGATTGGAATTACTTGCTATTTCCTGCTTGTACGAATTGTCAGTATCAGTATTTTCTAGGTCTTCCCGTCCTTGGTATATTGCACCCCTGCTATCTGTTACAACAATGTCCTTGCAGCCTGCCTCTTGTAAGATCTTAAAAATTCCATACCCGGCAGAACCTGCCCCACATATGACCACCTTTACGTTATCGAAACTTTTTTCTACTAGTCTTAACGAGTTTATTAAGGCAGCTAAAGCAATTACGGCCGTCCCGTGCTGATCATCATGAAATAGGGGTATGGATAGCTCATCATGAAGCCTTTTTATTATTTCAAATACCTTAGGCGATTCTATGTCTTCGATATTTATCGCTCCAAAACCCGGTTCTATCGCCTTAACGAATTTAATTATTTCCTCCTTATCGGTTGTGGAAATGCATAATGGAATTGCATTAATAACGCCCAAAACTTTGAAAAGGACAGATTTTCCTTCCATGACAGGAAGCGCTCCTTCTGGACCAATGTTTCCAAGACCAAGAACCCTCGTCCCGTCACATACTAAGGCCACGTTGTTCCACTTCGAGGTGTAATCATAAACCAATTCGTTATTTTTGCTTATTTCTTCAGCAACATATGCAACGCCTGGAGTATATATCAAGGGAAGCGCTCCCTTTTCTTCACCAAAAGCAGGTTCGATAGAGACTCTATTGTGAATTTCAATCTTTCCTTTTAACGTTCTATGAAGATTTATGGCATCTTCTTTTGTATTCAAATAACATTGGCGTACTAAAGGACGCATATATCTCTATAGCATCTACAGTACGGATCGTTTCCTAGTTCCGTGGTATGGCATCATCGCGAACCTATGTGAACCGTAACTATGCTGCGGCTCATGTTTTGTGAGGCTCCTTATAGGATCCGATTTGACAGGAGCTGCATGACTTGCGATACGAACCCTACTGTCTAGCCGCACAAATCACGAATCACTATAGACTAGCTATACCACCTTTGGCTAATTTGGAACTTTCTAAGCTTTGAATAGATCCTAACCTAAATCTAAGTATTTACCAAGAAAAATAAACGTGAAACGAGTTAATTGAGAAATCCGCATATTCGAAGCAAAGATTGTTAATATATTCCACAGCATGTCACTGTTTAGGATGAATGAATATGATAGTATGCGTACCGCTGATATTGTGGCTGAAGCCTTGCTGGATTGGAAAGTTGATGTAATTTTCGGCTTACCAGGCGATGGGATAAATGGATTTATTGAAGCGTTAAGACTCAGGCAGGACAAAATTAGATTTGTTCTAGTCAGACATGAAGAATCAGCAGCATTTATGGCGTGCGCTTACGCAAAATACTCAGGTAAACTTGGGGCATGCGTTGCGACTTCTGGACCAGGTGCAATACATCTTCTAAATGGGTTATATGATGCTAAAGCTGATAACACTCCTGTGATTGCTATTACAGGAACTACGTACTCTGATTTGATGAATTCAAATTACCAACAAGATGTAAACCTATTGCAGCTATATTCAGATGTTGCAGTCTACAATGACATGATATGCGTTCCTGAGCAGGCGGAAATGGCAATAGACATTGGATGTCGAACAGCACTCGCACGACGAGGAGTGAGCCACTTAACAATCCCAATCGATGTGCAAGAAAAGAAATTGAATCGTGAATACTCAAGACATAATGTTGCTTACCACACGTCAGATGTTTATAGTTCCGAAACAATCCCTAGTCAATCTCTAATCGAAAAAGCAGCTAAAATCCTTAACGGAGGAAGTAGGATTGTTATTCTTGTTGGACAAGGGGCACTTGGAGCTGGAAGCGAAGTACTCGCAGTTGCGGAAAAGTTAGGTGCTCCGGTCGTCAAAGCATTATTAGGTAAAGCGGCAATTCCTGATGACAATCAATATAGTCTTGGCGGTCTTGGTTTACTTGGAACCGAACCGTCTAGTGATGCCATGAGTGATGCAGATACTCTGCTTATGGTTGGAACATCCTTTCCATATATCGAATATCTCCCAAAACCAGGTCAAGCAAGAGGCATTCAGATTGATATAAAACCTGAACAGATTGGTCTTCGGTATCCTGTTGAAATTGGCCTAGTAGGTGATTCAAGGCTTACGTTAGCAGCCTTGCTTCCACTTCTACTTCAAAAGTATGATCTTGAATTTCTGAAATCTAAACAACAAGGAATGAAGAATTGGAATAGGTTGATGACAGAGACAAGTACCAGGACTGATAAGCCAATCAAACCACAGGTTATTGCAGTAGCAGTTTCTGAGGAGCTAGAAGAAAACGCAATAATATCCGTAGATTGCGGCACGAACACAACATGGGCTGCTCGTTACATCTATTTGAGAAAGGGTATGAAATTTTCACTCTCGGGTTCTCTGGCAACAATGGCATGTGGTTTGCCGTATGCAATAGCCGCACAGATAGCATTTCCAGATAGGCAATCCGTAGCGTTCGTCGGTGATGGCGGACTGAACATGCTGATGGGTGAATTCGCTACTGCTGTACAGTATAGTCTTCCTATCAAAATAATTGTTATAAAAAATAACACATTAGGACTGATTCGATGGGAACAAATGGCATTCCTTGGAAATCCCGAATATGGAGTTGAGTTCAGTCCTATCGATTACGTAAAGTTTGCGGAAGCTTGTGGTGGCAAAGGATATGCTATAAGTGAGCCATCTGAAGTGAAAGCTACAATGCATAAAGCTATGAAAGAGAGAAAACCAACAATAGTTGAAGCATATGTTGATCCATTCGAACCGCCGATGCCGCCAAAAGTAGAAATGGGCTTCGTGAGTAATCTGGCAGAATCATTCGCAAAAGGACAGCCTTATGTCGGAAGAATAGGCTTAACTTTGTTCAGAGACCAAGTACATAAAATCTTAAAGAATCTACATTCACATTCTTAGCAACAAGACTGGCAATTGGCAAATTATACCGGATGTCTATAATCACTCAACGATTCTCAATAAATCTTCCAACACCCGCACCTGGTATTTTAGATGAAGTACCTTAAGGGCATTATTTCTAAATGTAAGACGAGTCTAACGCACGCTCTGATGAGCTGATTATTGACCTTGCATGAAAATGCTTTATTGTACGAGCGATGAGCTCGAATGTATTTGAATCATTAATGCTTGGAATTTGAATAAAAGAATGGCAATTCGGTCCTCCAATCTTGACTGGGTATTTATATGGTCAAGCGGCTCATTCTGCACATTCCTTCGTAAGAGACATCGTATTAGTATTTAAACATCCATGTAACTTGACGTATGAGTAGTATTATACATCATGTAAGTACTTACTGATCGATCCTTTTGTCTTTTGTTTGCCGAGCTCTTTATCAAGCTGGTTTTTGAGTTGTGTCTACTCATTTTCTTGTCCCAATTAGAAAAGAATCTTAGTTTGTTTACTCCGATACACAACTACATTGAAGCCAACATTATTGAAAATCCAACGAAAAAACCGGAGAAAGATTCCTTCGGTGGGAACCACAACAGAAATCTTCGAATGAAGCAAGGATGAATTCCAAAGACTGCAGACAAGATTAAAGAATATAGGTGCGAGAATAAATGGTGAATAACATTACCTAAAACACCAGGGGTTCATATGAGATATTAATTCACCAAGTGATTCAACACACTGGCCCTGTTTGTATGTGTGCATTCTGTATTCTTCATAATTCAGTCGTCTTGGTTTGACAGAATGATATTCATAGTTGTCCTTACTATTTGAAGACATTCCAAAAGATAATTGTGGATATCGAGAACGTTACACATCTTAAGGTTCGTGTATGCAAGTCATGATTATCGTACTCAGGTATAGAATACGCCTTAATCAAGTCACAGAGCACCGGACTTGTCAGATTCACGAGGTGGCCTGAAGTATTCTTTGCTCAAGACAATACTCAAAATTATTGCTAGATCGCGTCCACCTCCATTGCGCACGTGATGGTTTCAATATGAAGGATGTCCGATACAAAATTGAGGAATTCTGAATTTGTCTGTCGTTTCATGAGGAACCCTAAATTAAAATATAAACGATAGCAACTCTATGAATGTCATTTTTATCGTTCTTCTGCTTTTGGAAATCTCAACGAGCAGTAGTGCATGGAAGATTGGGATCATAAGTTGACTGTGACTCTGATGCTGATTGAACGTCAGGCAACACTCAGTACTATTTAATACGCCAGAAGAAAATATGATTGTAATGCTGCCAATGGAGCAAATACTTATAAGTCATTCTGTATTCAGTACTATTTGTAATAAATGTCTAACTTTCATTCAAAAATCAGTACTGGTACATTAATTGCTAGCGTAATCGCAGCGCTGTCTACAATTCCAATTTTGGCACATGCACAACAGCAGATGTATTTTACCGCAGATCTGTCTGGCAAAAATATAGTTCCGCCGGTGGATACTAGTGCAACTGGAACAGCAAAGTTCATTCTAAATCCAAACGGGACCTTGTCTTATGAGGTAGATGTTATGAATATAAACCAGGTCATTGGCGCTCCTATCAACCTCAAGAACGGAACAGTATTGGCAGAGTTACTTAATCTTTACGCGACAACTGGAGGAGGGAACAAGCAGCAATCAGCTTATCCGACTGGACCTGTAAGTGGAAAGCTAGTAAGTGATGTCATCACTGCTGCTAAACTGGATGGTCCACTTTTTGGAAAGAATGTTACAGACCTAATTAATTATATGAAGAGCGGATCAGCTTATGTGACTATTCGAACAACGCCGCACCAACAAGGTGAAATCCGAGGACAAATTCTTCCGTCGGCTGCTCCTACTACTGCTGCTCCTGGAATAAATAAGACCGTGGGAACGAGTGCTCCTACTACTGCTGCTCCTGGAATGAATAAGACCGTGGGAACGAGTGCTCCTACTACTGCTGCTCCTGGAATGAATAAGACCGTGGGAACGAGTGCTTCATCAGTACAACGTGATTGTATAGGTAGTCTACTGGACGCATCGAAATCGAATTTTACCTTACCTGTCGCTCATCAGCAACTTATTGACAAAATAGCGGCGTGCTTCAACCAAAAATGAATAGTGTGCGTATAACGAAGCAAAAATGTATGGTCGTCGAGACTACCATTATCCTTGTGGCCTCAACGCCTATAATTGTTGTTTGTTTCGATGTTCGTGCCTCCTTGATCGTGAAGTAGTAGACTTTAGGAACCTTCATAACATCGCTTGAATCAGTATCAAGAATGTTGTTCTGTTTACAAATTTGGAAGATATGCAGATTTTACACCCAACGATATATACGCAAATCGAGTCGGTGATTCATCCACCAAGCTGCTTTACTATCCTATTTATTACCATGTTATGTTCAGCATCCACTTCTGTTGTCACTAGCAGTAAATGGTCAGGGTCTAATGGAAACGTTATACGTTTAATTTTTTCATATTCAGCCATAGCATATTTTCCTCTTCCTACCTTGGGAGAAAGCGAATTCCGTAACCCCCATCTAGCCATCGCTTGGAGGTTTGATTTCTTAGTTTCCTCCGGAGTTAGCAGATTCTTTATCCCCTCACGTTGACCTCCAAATTTGATTTCGCCCGTTTCATCGCATACCCCAGCAAATCGGACCTTCGCGTCAAGAGTCAGGATGTCCTTACATAATTGGTTATAGTCCATAGTTTTCCAATGATATGTTACCAACCGAATCTAATAAAGATTTTAACCTGGACTGACGAAATTTAATACCGTCTGTTATTATAATTCCTGAGAGAAGGGTGTTTCAATTGCATGCGCGCAATGTGTCTTTGCTCTAATAATCCAACTATATCAATAGTAGTTTGGAACGAAAAAAAATGAACAATTGGTTATTCGCCACGATGTGCATCGAATTGAGTATAAAACAATCCTTTCCTTTGATTGTATTATTTCTTCTCCTTTTCTACTGAACATTGACTCAGAATTCAGGTGGTGATTAAATTCCGTACAACAATGTGCAACACTAATTGGTGTTCGGATAGGTTTATTTTGCTCTATCTAATATTATAATTATTCATCACAAACCAGATGTAGACTACTTATAAGCTTAGTTATGATATTGTTCACCTTACTTCATATAAAATATATTTTGAGTAAGGAAAGCGATGTATACAAAAACACCTGCTACATTTGGCATTGTAATAGTCGCAACTTTAGCATTGGTGCTAATAGCAGCAGCTAGTCTCAACACAATTTCTGCGTTGGCCTGGAACCATGGAAAAAAAAGTAGCAACACTCAAAATAATATTGCAACCTCATCTGGTACACCTAACGCAGACTTGAAAAGCCTTTTTACCTGTATATCTGCAGGAGCCAATGATCTAAATGGACTTACTCAGGACAAGGTTCTGAGTTGTTATACGCAGACATTGAAGGTAAGTAATGGAAACAATAACCCAATTGAGACTAGTGATAGTGGATAGAACTGACAGACGACAACAGCATGGTAGCTGTCCGATCTCTGTTGACAATAAACCATATTTATGATTAGCATCACAGCTTAAGAATCAAATACATTCACCCAGAGCCAAAGAGATATTAAAGTAGCCGGCTATATAAAAGTTAGCCTTGTCTAATATGATTGGCTATATCTACCAAATATGCGATCATCATGCAATCAATTTCTCAATATGAGATTCAAAATCTCACTAACACAAAAGATAAATGTGCAACTCGATTCTTGATCACTGTTAACTAATCAAGTTGAAAGCCAGATCGGGGGCCGAAAATGATGACCGACTCAAGGTCATTCGTGATGTTCACAACATGAAAAGAGATGCCGCTCAAGATCAGCACACTGACAGAATGGAGGACTACCTAGAGGTCATTTATGAACTCATAAAACAGAAAGGTTATGCTACGGCCGTAGACATTTCCGAATCTCTCAATGTTAGTTCTCCAAGCGTGACTAAGATGCTTCAGCGACTCGATGAAAGTAAATATTTGCGGTACGAGAAATACCGTGGAATTAATTTAACAAATGAAGGGATTTCTGTTGCTGAAAATATTCGCGAGAAACACCACTTATTGGCTGAATTTTTCAAAATGATAGGGGTTAGTGAAAATACTGCCAATATTGACGCGGAAGGCATAGAGCATCACCTTCATCCAGAGACATTGAAAAAGCTCCAGCACTTTATAAAGGGCTTCAAAAAGTAACAGCGAACGAACTAGTGGTTCCGTCCAGAATTTTGGTATTATAATCTTTGACAGATCATTGGCATCAATTAATTGACATGCATTTCTTAGGAGCAGCCAAAAGATTGGGCAACAAAGGGTACTACTGAATGTATTCCCAATTGTATACCGTTGAATTGTTGTCAGGTCATACAGACCTGCATGCCTAAACGAGTTTCGTGGGATAGCAAGCTTTTTCGTCGTGGGACCCTCCAAAAGATTATTCTGCCGATAGCAATAGCAAATGTTTCCCGATGGTGGTAGAAATAGACATCTTGCTCACAAATTCATTTCAATAAATAAATTCGCTAGGATATTGAAAAGCAAAACTATGAACATAATGCCGATACAATGGTTCCAGTAATTTTATTTGTCCGGAATCATTCACAGAAAGAACATCTGCCATGATGAAAGGGCCTGGCACAGATCTTCTCTCTACAGTTGTACAATATCCCGCATCTTGTGCATTGGTGTAAAGGCAAAGATTCTTCCTCGATTATGCATTGGGGAGACCATACTATATAACACTATAATGAATGGCATTCCTAACATCAATGAACATTATTGAGGATTTTCAGTATATTTTTAATTACTTCAAAATGAGGCACGTCATTTTCCATCGAAACACGTAATAGGTACTCGTTGAGTGGGAACGATGCGAGCTTTATTCTCTCTCTTTCTGAAAAACTATAGATGGTTCTACCAAATTCCGCGTCGAAATCTTTACGCATCTCATTCCTGAGAGCGAATTCCAAATACAATCTCGACGAATCCTCTCTATCCTCCATCGATTTCATCCCTTTTCTCATCCCTCCAGCGACAAGTTTTCCCATTCGACTTATAATCCCTACGAAACGAATCTGAGGGCTTAATGTAAAAATGTTATCACACAGTTCCTCCAGTTGATGATGTTTGGAATCCAATTGTGTTCTCCATTTAGCATTGTAAAAAGTCCTTGTATTTGAGTGATCTCATTTTACGGAATACTATCTCCCATACATGTTCATCTTTTACTTCAATTTGGCATTCCGACGCTCAACAAATTTGTTGACCATTTAAAAACTTCGCTATTTGTTGATGTTCGATAAGCCTCTTTGAAAAGTGGCAAATTTGACTTCAAATCTTGACAATCTTACCAGATCATGAAGTTTCTCCCTTTTGGAAGCCAAAATAGCACGAATGGCACATTTGTTTTCCGTAAATAACACCATTCTTGCCACATTTAATGCATCCCCTATCATAGTCGACAGTCGAATCTAAGGATTTGGCTCTCTGCATGCACTTCCCGCAAATCGGAGCTTCAAGGTTGAAGCTAGAAAGAAACCCAGACCCGCATTGAAAACACTTTAGGCTATACATCTGCCCTTTCGGCTTCCAACGTCTGAAAATGTTAATCATAATTTACATTGACCGCCTTGGAACCATAGTTATGACATGACACTTGGTTAAGTTTTATCCCATATCTCATACAAATATTTCAATGGTCCTAAATAAAAATGGTGCCTGACTATTACACGACTATAAAGTTCAAATGACCAAGGCTTGGGAGCACTATTTAGGGGAAGTTTGTAATCTATCTGACACCATTGTTGTTTCATGGGAAAGGAAGCAAGAATGGGGTGTCTGATTGAGATTTATGATTATTGGAATTTGCCTGTTTGTTGTTATCACTTTGCTGCTTCAAATCGGGTGAATTAATTGACGTTGAGACTCCTTCTGAACTCACATTCGTGCAATGCGTGCTGTTACCTTTACACTCATTACGTTGTGTGATTTTATGTTGATCGTTTTTATTCTCGCTCATGGCGATAGATCTCTGTGTATTCAATTCGTTTAGAACTGTGAATTCGAGTATCATCGAAATGGAAACTAAACCAATGATTATGACGGCAGAGAACATCAATAATTCATTTTACGTTATTGTCATTTGGTATATTTGAATTGCGAATTTTTATTCCATATTTTGATGCTCATAGATTATATGGGAACTTTATTTGTATTCTACTATATATAATTTCTATAAACCCAAAAAATAAAATATATGCAATGTGGCATTGGTTTGTTCAGTATTACAATTGCACCCACTATTGCAAAATCGTTCGTGGATCACCAATTCCTTTATACGAACTAAATAAATCTCCGATACCTTCTATAAATACTATTTCTCTGGACATATTTGGTAAATTGATATAAGTTATTATTGTAATACTTATTTGCTATGGTTTCATGTTCTATTGTAATGCTCAAGAGACAGGTTCGAAAATGGATATATAGATAGGAAAAATATTGACAATAGGATACGTCTTTTGATAGATAAGAATAAACGAATCTCAGTACGAGACCATATGTTAACATTGTTTGTGGCTGTCACACTCATCTCTTCAGTTATCGTTATTTCCCAAATACAAGATGAATTATTAGCAAAGAAATCGAATGGAAGTAAATCAAGCCTAGGTCCGTCCTCCTCCAACTCTTCATCTTCATCACCATCAGGTGCTACAGGAGGCGGTAGCCTTAGCAGCGACACCGCCGGTCATAGCAATTCCCTAGGTTCTGGAGACCCGACACATTGCGATCAAGCTGGTTATCCATCCTGTTATAGCGTAGGTTATTCAGACGGGATGAATGCGCCCGGGACTAGTTGCCCAAGCGGTCATAGTAGGGCATATTGCGATGGATATAACGCAGGGTCTAAATCAGGCGTTAGCTCGTCAGGTGCGAGAAAAAAAGTGAGTATCACTCAAAATTCTGGAGTAAATCTAAATCAAAACGGGCTCGCCTATAGCAATATCAATTTGACCAAGAGTCCATTCAGCCATGCAAATAGTAAATCAACAATTACTAATAATGCTGATGTCAATTCTAATTTAGCTAACCTCCCATTGTCGTCATCTCACAAATCCAAATCCGATAGTCCATCATCCGTAAAGCAAAATTCCAAGTTAAACCTCAA
>DASSIM010000033.1:0-2510 GCA_035691865.1 Candidatus Nitrosopolaris sp.
TGTAGCGCCTTCTTCTGTTTTTCAGTTATGTTTCCAAAAGACGATGTGGATTTCAGTAGCATTTCTACGTAGAGTTTCATGGGGGCTAACGGCGTCTTTAATTCATGACTGACCATCGACATAAATTCTTCTTTTGCATTGTTTGCTGCGCTTAATTCTGCATACGATTTTGATAAAAGCCGGCTTAATTCTACCAATTCTTCATTTGTCTTTTCAAGCGAAGATGTTAACGCTTGTTGCTTTTCCTCCTTTCTTCTCAGTTGTTCATTTGCTATTTCTAATTTTTCATTTGTCTCCTTAACTTCCTGGAATAATTCAGTCAGAGCCCACAAATTCTCAAATATCGATACATAGGATAAAACACCTGATTTACTATTTGAATAAGTTGATAATCCAATTGCTTCAACGAAATGTTCTTTCATGTCATCTATAACTTCGATGACCATAGAAACCTCTCTGTCCGACACCAGTATGGTGGATTTTGTAGTACTCGCATTACCTTCTAAATATCTAATATCAATCTTCGGGTTATTGTAGAGGGAATTTTCAACTTGTTTTATTGTGTGCTTGTCGGTGGGCACAAGTAGTCTAACTTTTACATTTGAATGATATGGTGCATTAATTAATAAATCTAAGATACCGTCCTTCTTTTGCCGGTTAAAGGCACGAAGAGATGGAAATAATAGCATTATCTCTTTCTTGGATGATTTTAAGATATCTTGGTATAAGATAGAAGCTTTCGCAGGATCGTTGATCACTTCTATCGTTTGAGGCTTGATTCCTTCTTCTAATTCTGTTATTTTCTGCTCCGCAGGAATTGCCTTGTTCCAAAGGATTTCAAAAACATATTGCTGCTGCTTAATGTCTTCTTTTACGTTGCTGTATACAGCATTGGGTATTGATTGCTCTTCAGTCGGGGTGGAGATAGCAATATAGTCCGTGTCGGTAACCCCAAAGTTTCCTTTTATTCCATCTAAATGTCGGACTTCCACAATTTCCAAAATCTCCTTGCAGAAAGGAATATTCTCTCTAGTGATTGCAGTAAGCACTCTTGCTTTTAAACCTCTAGTTTTCGCATTTTGCAGCTCGGTTCTTATTGTAGGGTTTGAAAAAGGCACGAATAATGATTCTTGATCGGCATAATAGTCCCATCTACTCTTAGCATTACCGAGTGCTCGTAAATATTTATTAATTGTAACTTTTGTATCATGTAAGACTTCAATCTTTTCAGGTACCCGTCCTTCTTCAACTTCCATTAATTTCTGTTCAGCGGCTATTGCTCTATCCCACAGAGTATCAAAGATATACTGTTCATGTTCTACAATTTCTTTGACATTACTATAGATAATTTGTGATGCTGGCTTCCCCTTTGCATGCAAAGTTGCTGGAGCTAAATATTCTAGATCACTGATGTAAAAATTTCCTTTGATCTTATCCAAATGCCTAAGCTCGTTAACCATACTCATTAGCTCTTTACAATGAGGAATATTCTCAGTCGTAATTTCGGTGATGTACCTTAATTTAACACCTCTACTCTTAGCACCAAGAAAAGCCGCCTTTAACGGCTCGATTTCAGTAGCTAGTAGTGGTCTTGTTCGGTCTATACATGCATCAATTTTGCTCCCAGTTTTAGAAGCAAACTGTACTACTAAATTTACTACATTCTCTTCACCATAAAATACCTCGGTTCCTTCAGCAGTATTGGCGTTTGTTAGCGTTGGAGGTCGAGGTGGTGATGTAGGGTTTGTAGCCAACACATCTATTAGGCAGCAGGCAGATTAAAATGTACCTGACTACTCATCAAATATCCTATCGGCTTACCGCCCAACAATAAATTTTGTCTAAGGTTTGGACTGAACGGGAATAAACTCAAATTAATTACTTAGATATGATAAATATGGCAATGTCGTGTAAGATGTCTAAATTCTGATCTAAAGCCTATGACCTTTAAACTGCAAATACTCCATTCTTTCAAAGATACAAACAGAATATTTTCTTTAATGAGACTTCACGAGATCATAATTCTTATCATACCTGTCCAGATACAGACTAATGTTTCGGATCTATTGGTGTCCTGGAAATTCGGTAGTTGCATCCTCCCTTGGCAGTGTGAACTTTATTGAAGTGCCAGTGGTATAAGTTTTGTCGAGCCATATTCTTCCCCCATGAGATTCAATTATACCTCTGGAAATTGCCAACCCGAGGCCCGTTCCTCCATGTTTTCTTGTGGCAGTAGTGTCTATTTGATAAAATTTCTTGAATAAACCATCTGTATCGCTCCCATGCATCCCAGGACCATTGTCTTCAATTGTGAAGACCACTTTATGATTGCCTCCACCACTAGCATTAGAAGTGGTTGTACTATCACTATCCCTAAGACTGATGCCTTTTTCTTGTTTGTCCTCTTTTTCTGTTCTTTCTTCCTCAACTCTTATGGTTATACTTCCAGTATCCTGTGGAACGAAATCTATCGAGTTTTTTACTAAATTAGAGATAACCTGGCTTATTCT
>DASSIM010000034.1:0-3784 GCA_035691865.1 Candidatus Nitrosopolaris sp.
GGAATGTATGGCAACTTGACTGAAGTCTAACATAGAAGAGATATCCAGTTTTCCGATAAATCTCAAGACAGCATAAAGATGTCTAAAGCAGGTACCCGATGTCTGAAATATACACAAGTGAGCAACTCTATTATCATCATATCGCTTCCTTTTACTCCGCCAAATGGAGCATGCGGCTCGTCATTATTTCCCCGGTCGTTGAATCATTCCTCAGAGGAATGATTCGACCATTGCACACCTAAAGAGGCATAAAGTCTAAATCAGTTCAGAATACGTAAGAACGACGTTGAACATAGTATAAATAACCACTGTACAACAGCTGGCGTTAAAAGGAAAAACCTATCTGTGAGAGATACCGATAGTCATTGTTTGATAAGATATAAGTATCCTATAGAATACGAACTAAATCCAGAAAATCTGGAAAAAGGAACCCACTGGTTGACACTGCGACTAAAAAATGTTGGAGACAACAGCTTGCACAATCTCGACATAAAGATGCACTCCACCGACTCTCTCCAAATCTCTTTCCGCAGTCCGAGCGATTACATCTACCGTCTACTGCCAGATGAGGAAAAATTCTTGAGCTTCCAAGTAGACGCTCATGGGACAACTGCTTTGTACTTTAGTATCCGGTATTTCAAGGAGGGAGGTTCATTCCACTGGGACTCGCCTTGGATCCGTGAGCAAGTTCTCGGAGACGTGGCAGAACTTGAAGGTATACTTGTGTCAAATTCCTACGGTGCTATAGGAAGAGAACTTGAGGTCGAAGCAACCATAAAGGGTTTGGGTAATAGTGACGGACTGGATCTACAATTCTGGGCCGATACGCCTTCAGGAAAGCATGAAGAGCTCGCCGAAATAAAAACAAAGAAACTGTCTCGTGGAGAGGAAGCGTCTTACACGACGAAGATAACTCCTAAAGAGGAAGGATACTACACCGTATATGCAAGCCTGTACGATAACCGCCGAAGGATTGGTAGGGATTCCGATACTCTCTGGGTTGGAAAGTAATGTGGTCTACAAAAGAAAATCTCGGAAAGAAGAAAAATGTTATAGTATGCTGTAACTAATTGGGAAACGATTAGCAACTAGAACACTAATGGTGATTGTAAAACAACTACATAATCTACTTTTTGTTCTTTAATCTTATCAAGTGTATCCTTTGGTGCCAGGGGGACTGCAACTATCAGTCTTTTTAATTTTTGGTTTCCTAACCATCGTATGGCAGCAAACATCGTTGCACCAGTAGCTACACCATCGTCAACTAAGATTGTGGTTTTGTCTTGTAAGTGTTATTGTTTACTTCCTCTAAATTTCATTAAACGACGTTCTATCTCTTGTTTTTGTATAGGTATCTGTTTATGAACATACTCTTGCGATACATTTAGCGTGTTAAAGCATCTTCATTAGGAAAAAAGCTGCCATCATGCATTACTGCACCTAATGCAAGTTCAGAATTGTGGGGTGCTCCTATCTTCTATGATACAACGCTATCTAATCTAGCCTCAAGACGTGATGCTACTATATCTCCAGCAACCACTCCTCCTCTAGGAATAGCTAAGATAATGAGTTCACTGGCAGGCTTTACCAAAATTTTCAATCTATCAGCTAGTCTTTTTGCCGCATCCTCTCTTTGTTTAACATAAATCGTTCTAAAAAATAATTATTAGTATCTTCTATTTTTACTCTGGTAGATTCTTTTCTAGAAAGTGATCGTGACATATGAGACCAATTTGTCAATCAATAATATTAGAAGTCTTGGGTTGCAGTGCATTGCTCAGCAGTTCTTTAAACTAAGATGTTATTCACATAATAGGAATTGAAAAGTCCAAGTGTCGATCAAAGAGATTCTTCTCGTCGCATCTGTACTTAATGGGCCTATGTGGTCCCAAATTTCTTTACTTGCTGGACGTACTCTTGTCTTTCACTTTCAATATTCATTATATCGGTTTTGCTTACTAATCCAATTAACATCCCTCTATCATCACACACAAATATTTTTCCAATTTGCTTTTTCCTTTTTTGTTGTTCTTCTGTCCCTCCTGATCCTACCCCCCCTCCTCTTGTCATTTGCAAAAGTGCCTCATTGGCTTTAGCATCATCTCTCATTACGATAAGATCTACAAGTGGAATCATTACATCTTCTGCGGTCATGTTCTGTCTTTTATAATCTGGTATTTCCATAGTTCTATTCAGAGTCACTACACCTAATAGCTGGTTTTGATTATTTACCACAGGAAATGCGCTTTTCATATAAGTTTGGAAATAACCCGTCAGCATTTCATTTACAGTTAAGTTTAGTCCCACTGATATAATGTTTGTATTCATAATATCTCTTAAACGCACATGAGACAATACAGAGGATAGCTCTTGCTGTGCTATGTACGATCGGGCACCACTATTTAGGAACCAGCCTATAAGCAGTGTCCAGACCCCACTAAGAAATGAACCCGTAACCATCATCACAAATCCGAATGCCATGAATCCATAAGATATTATTATTCCGACATTAACAGCATCTTTTGTACCCTTGTCATAATCTTTCCTCAATCTAACCAAAGCAGCGCGCAATATCCTACCACCATCTGAAGGGAAGGCAGGTATAAGATTAAATGCACCAAGTATCACGTTTATTAAAGCAGCATAATATAGGATATCTAATGTAGCTTGTTTTAGCGTAAAGATAGCAGATTCCGTATGGCTAGCTTGAGCTATAAGCCACCAGAATAACGTGAATATGCCAGCAAGCGTAAAACTCATTGCCGGACCTACAAGTGCCATCTTGGCTTCTTTTCGATAGTCCTTTGGCTCATCCGAGATGTCTGAAACTCCACCAAAAATAAAAAGAACTATCTGTCTAATTCTCAATCCATATTTTAGTGCCACTATTGAATGTGCGAGCTCGTGCAAAAGCACTGATAAGAATAGTATTGCTGCAATTATGGCGCCTACAATCCAGTAAGCTACTATTGTAAAACCGTGATAATGATGCTGTGTGAAAACGATTGCAGTAGTCCAAGTGATTAGTAGAAAAGATATCAATAACGTAAAATGTACTCTAATTGGTATTCCCTTGATTTTTCCAACTTGTAACGACAAAGCAATATTTTCCTGTTTCCAGTATATATAGTCATCATAATAAGTGCTTAGAATGCACTGCAATGCACTAAAGACCTATACAACAAATATCACTATCAAATAAATCTACACTATGTAGATGTTGCATTCATTATTATTTGCACCTAAAATCATGAAAGCAAAATGAGCGAGTGGTACACGATAATGTCACACTAAAAAAAGATGAAGAACAGACGGATTGAAATTATGAGGTCTCGAAAAATGATAGAGCTAATCGAACAAGTAGTTTCAGGTAAGAAAGACAAAATAATAAGACAAGATCAAATGGAACAGTGATCGAGAATTTTTATCCAAGTATCTATACGACAAAGGGAAGAAGTTTTGGATATTGCAGAAGCTCAGTTTCCTAACCAAACAAGAACGATACTTCGTAAAATTGTAGAATTGATTAAGAGCATGAAGATTAAGAATAGAATATCAGGAGGAGAATTGTTAGCGTTGTTCCGATCTATTGGTATGAACTTAAGAATTAATACGACCATTCAAATTGAAGATCACGGCAAGCTAGTTTCATTGTCAGATAAACTAAAACAGAGATATGGAGAATTCAGAACTGACACTTAATTATTCGGCGTATTTGCTGAAAATAAATGTCAGGATTGAAGCAATGGGAATATATTATGATGGAGTACTTTGAGACTGAGTC
>DASSIM010000035.1:0-5220 GCA_035691865.1 Candidatus Nitrosopolaris sp.
AACCATTCATCAAGCGTTTTCACGCAGCTCCAATGACTGGCTACGACCGATAAGTCATGAATTATTAAGCCTCTGATTTGGATTCTATCAGATTCAAAGAACTTTGGCAATCCAAATTCGTCAGTGTCTTCAAAACTCGGCACACCATAGTTTCCGATTAGTGGATAGGTTAAACACAATATCTGACCGCGATATGAAGGATCTGTAAGTGTTTCCGTGTACCCAACCATGCCCGTGTTAAAAACGACTTCGCCAGCAATATCACCAGAATACCCGAAACCAGTTCCGTTGAATATGCTGCCGTCCTCTAACATGAGCTTGCCTTGGTCTCCGAAGTACGACCGACGAAGTGTTGGAATTTTTGATCCTTAGGAACTCTTCGGGACTACAAATTTAAGTTTTGCTCTTGATTCATATTTTGTTTTGATTGCGGCCCATTTTTCGCAACATGTATCCGCTATGTCATATCGTAGAAACTGTCTTGCGTTAGTAGACAAAGTCGATTCGATGACATCCCCATTCAGATCTTTGCCTACCTAGTAGTCAGGACGGGTTTGGTGGAGCTTCAATCATTAACTAAATATATACTAGCTTGATTTACCCAATTGGATGCCAAAAAAAGGTAGGCGGCAACAAAACGTCAAAAATAGTAAGTTTACATTTTCCAAATATAAATACGCTATAATCATTTTCGGGGGTATCGCAGTAATTGTCGCAATAGCTGGCTATTTTGGAATACATTCGTTGATTCCTGTGAATGGTAATACTCCGGCTTTTGCACCCCCTATAAATACATTTATGAAAGCAAGTCATTCTCCTCAAACGGGCTGGCTGTTCACCAGCCAATCTACCGCGGCTTCACGAAGTAATGGGATGGGAGCAGGGTTTAACAGCCCAACGATTTTCTTAAAATATGGTGCGCTTGATTCGATCCATTTAATCAATGAGGATGCCGATACACGCTCACTCCATAACCTGAACATAGATGCATTTAATGTACATACTAGAAGCTTGGGCTATTTCGAAAGTCAATCCCTCACATTCATTGCAAATAAAATTGGCACATTTGTTTACTACTGCAATATACATCCAGAGATGAGAGGCCTAATAAAAGTCGAGTAACGATCAATTTTACCTCGAATACCAGAATTCAGTGATGTAACTCTATCATATTTAGACATTTCAATTCAACCAATCTATCGGGATATCCTGGTATACACCGTTAGGAAGAACGCGTCGAATAGATATGGGCAATGCTTTGGCATACAATTCCGCTGTTGCTAGAGAGATTGAATCCCTTATCTCTGGGGGTACTCTTATAAATGCCGGTGCTCCCAAAGAAAGTTGTAAAGACCTGGCACCTGTGATCCTTGCTTTTTCAAACCTCGTAAGACGCGCTGGCCCGATTAACACCTGATTGCCATTAGAAACTATCTCCTTGAGTTCGAATTCAACCTCAGTATAAGTCACAACTTCATCTTCTGGGCGGTTCGATTTCTTGACCGGGGTATTCCCTAATGATACCTGAGGTTTTTCGAGTGCAGCATCATGTGTGATAGCTGTTTTTTTCAGGGTTATGGAGGTATCTCGCCGGCCGTGGCTCTTTTTCGGAGCAGAGCCTACGTCCTTATCAATTTTACTTTTAAACTTTTTGGAAGAGGTTTTTTGACTTGAAGAATGTTTAACCACCAAGAATGCTCAAAAAGATAACAATTATATAATTAAATGTTGCGAAATCTTCAATGTCCAGGCTATTAATGGTGCCCATTTGTGGCAGCTTTGGTCAAAGGTGAAATAGGTTCAGCACCGTTTCAAGGATACCTCTTATTATGGAGATATCAAATAAAGGAGTTGTCGATTGCGAAATTATTCGCCATCTTTCCCCAATCACTACTAAAATCATTTTAAAAGGTTTGCCGCTGAAGGACAGGATTCATAAGCTAGGGGAAAATTTAGTATATATAGAAACCGGGTTAACGATAGGAGCAGAGAAACAACGATCTCGATTTAAACGCGGCGAGATGGCCTACCTAACGTCCAACGGTGCAATATGTATTTTCGTTAAAGATTCTGTACCAATATCCGCTATGAATCCGATAGGGGTAGTTAAATCCAACCTGCATTTAGCAGAATCGTCGCAAACAGGAGACATAATGATTCTGCGGCTTACCAGCTAAATCTCTTCAATCAGTTGGTACACTCTATGGCCGCTATAACCACCAGCACTTTTAACTATGCCTTTTGCTTCCAGTGACTTGATATATGCGTTAGCTACAGAAATTTTGACGCCCACAGCTCTTGCTATACCCTGAATTGTAATAGCTTTCATGCTCTGTATTGCTCTCCTGCCTTGTGAATCCTCCACCAAAACTGATAGCTTCTGTTTTTGTTGGACTTTTCCTGAAGACTTCTTTGTCTCTTCCTTCTTTACAG
This sequence comes from Candidatus Nitrosopolaris sp., assembly GCA_035691865.1. Lineage (GTDB taxonomy): Archaea > Thermoproteota > Nitrososphaeria > Nitrososphaerales > Nitrososphaeraceae > Nitrosopolaris. The sequence goes on from DASSIM010000035.1 coordinate 2,434, forward strand.
GTTTACCCCCGTCATGACCAGAAGATGAAGACGCTTTTTCAGATCCTAACGGTTTTTTCTTACTGCCAGCCATACTAACTGTAAAGATTAGTAGCATTTTATAAGTTGTGCTCCAGTTTAGATATCGTCCATTCCCTTGGCCAAATTTTTCGGATGATAAAGGTGGCTAGTTTTAGGTTAGAAGCACTCTTAATCCTTTATAATAATGCATAGAGATTTAACGTCTTTTCTATTACTGAACAACACGTCGATTCAAAAGATATATGAAACGATCCAGTTTTTCTCTTGGGATCACCGCCCCGCATGCTTTTTCGTGTCCTCCACCACTTCCACCTATTTCAGAACTAATCTGATTTACCACCCTCCCTAGATGCACTCTACAGGTTTTATTGCCACGTATAGAAAAAATATAGGAACCAACCTCCTCTTTTAACTTATAGACCATTGCAACTGGCCTTTCTGAGATACCCAAAACGAAGTTGACGATCATACTCGCAGATAGGGCCGAATTATTCTGCGCGTACGCAAGGTTGTCTGATTTTGTTATAGCCCCCTCTATTTTCTTAATAGCATCAGAAACCTTTCTCGCGTATCTTTCTGCTATGGAGAAACCACCTTCCACATCATGAGGAAATTTCATACCTGATAGGAAATTGACAAGCTCGATCAGAAATTCGTCGTCATGCTGTTTCGCGGATATCATATATGAAAGCACAGTAGATTCCAGCATTAGAAATTGCCTATCATATCGCGATACGATGGCAGAGGCGACAGGCTTGTTGTCCATATAGTCGGTCAATGAGCTGGCAGCGGCAAAAAAAGCCGCATGTGGCTTTAATTTCTTCTTGAATTTATTGTATATTTGTACACTGCTGCATTCATGAACTGAGTGAATCAGCAATACTCCTATTTTTTTAATCGCGGTAATTGTGTCTCGATTTAGATCATGGTGATCGATATATATGACCTTGGCGCCATTTGAGACAATTTTTCCGACTTTATCGATAAATTCCCCCTCATTTTTTTTACTCAAGCCCAAATCGCTAACAAAAATTCGATCAAGTTTGGGTAGAAAGTCAGTAGCAGCCAGCTTATCGAGTGTGGAGATAATATTAGGATAATCGACTAATATGATAGTTTTAGCGTCAAACGCAGCCTTTATCAAAACAGCAGACAATATACCATCTACGTCCTCTTTATGTGAAAGGCACGCTGTGGTAGACATCTTTTGGTTTCATACAAAAACGCCTAAATTTAAGTTGTGCGTACGTAAGCGTGTAGATACTACCGAACTAATAGCTTTACTGCTTATTGACCGCCTCTTTGCAACTAATCTGAAGATCTGCATTCCTAGGACATCAAATTAGAACGGTAGACTTCAATTTAAAGAAAATAAGAATGAATCTCTGTACTTCGTTAGCGACCAGTCTTTGCTAATAACGGTTTAACTTTTATTGTTAACTTAAAACTTGTCAGAATATCCTTACATCTGTTGCGTATGGTAACTTCAGTCACCCCGGCCAAGCTTGATAAATCTATCTGTAGAAGATTCACGCCCAGGAGTATTGCAGCTAGATAAATATATGCTCCTGCCAACCCGTTTGGGGATTTGCCATCAGCAAGAATGTGATTGTTGGACTTGTGAGCTATTTCAATCGCTAGTCTCTCTACCTTGGCTTCGATTCTTGCCATGTTTGCGAGTTTGGCTATGTAATGATCAATTGTAAGAGTTACCGGGATTGGGAGTGACGCTACCGTGGTTGTTGCAGCTGCCGAAATCAATACTGATTCGGAGGCTACAACAGATTCTGCGAGAGCGGTGAAATTAGTAGATGACGAATTAGATAGCTGAGTCGGATGTTCTGTAAAGACGCCCATTTCCATACCCATCATCCTATAGTATTTAGAAGCTAGTTTTAGGCTAGACCTATCCTTCTGAGTAATGCCAGTTGCTTCCACTATTTCTTCTAACGACCTTACTACAGAGCATCTTTTACACGCTAAATAAATTGTTGCTGCCGCCATGGAATTGATAGACTTTCCTTTTGCACCACTCTTGCTTTCAAAATTTCGATAGATCATCGCAGCTGTTTCCACCAAAATCTTCGGAAAACACATCGCTGAGCAAGCTTCGTTAATCCTTGATAAGACGTTTGAGAGTCTTCTCTGCTTGGGTGAGGCCACTCTTATCCTCGAATGCCATTTCCTCATGTTATTCATCTGCTCTGCCATTTGGCAGTCAATTGATTTGCCGCTGTAATCCTTAGAACCAAAACCAATCTCGGTTCTTAAACCGTAATCGTGTAATGAAAGGCTTGTGTATCCGCTAGCACGAGAATTCTTCGACCTTTCTTCAAAGTCAGAGGAATTGCTTTCAGGTCCATAATCGTCGACCTGATCCATCACTACACAACCACATTTTTTGCAAATATATTCACCTATGCTGTAATCATGAATGAGCCCAGATTCGCATTCAGGACACTGCGTATAATATTCTGTTGAATTCAAATATATATCACCGTGTCATTGTATTAGGTATCGATATGATTCGCATTCCTGTCCTTATGATCGTAAAGTTTGACCTGTCTAGTAATCTATTATGCAAATTCAAACCCATTCTGTTGACAATCTTACTCATATCTCCTAAATTATTGAATATTTTTCGGTTGCCTAGTCTACAAAAAATAAGCTTTGTTAGTTGAGGCATATAATTCTGGATCAACACACCCGTTCAGGAGTAGGAGAAGATTATTCTATTTATTTAGCATGGTCATAACAATTTACCAT
>DASSIM010000036.1:0-4616 GCA_035691865.1 Candidatus Nitrosopolaris sp.
AGGGTCGGTACAAAGCCTAATGCCACCAACGAGATTGATTCAAGTATTTCCATAAGTTTGGTTGGATGCATTTACTAGATTAAGTCTAGTCACAGTCTTGTTGAATAAATCAATTAGCTTTATGATAACTCATATCTACGAACTGGGCATGATTGCAGAGTCATTGAAGAAATCTGGACTTTGCCATCGGCTCAGTCATTATGACAGGACCAACATTGCAGGCAGAGTATATGCTCTGTTGGCTGAAAAGGATCTAGGGATTACTAAAAAAATAGGTCCGGATACTTACATAACAATCACACCTTCCGTAGTCTCGAATTGCCGTGAAGAGAGCAAGTAAAGATAGCAAAAATAGTGGCTATCGTATTCAAAGCAATTATTGCACACAGGGTAATTTCGAACTAGTTTTCTTAGTCTAGCAGACTTCGAAAAGTACTAAGATAACAAGACCATGATTTTTGCGCTAGCGATAATGTTCATAGCACGAAAACGGTATAAAATCAATTCTTCTATTTTTGCATGTAGAGCAAAGGAAAGTTATATCTGTGTTAGGTCTAGACTATTTCAATACCGTTTCAATCACCGTTAATGAAAAAGAAGAAAGGAATCTATTCAAGTGCTTGTATTGCATCGTCATATCCATCTTGTATTAAGTGCTTTATGGTTTCTGTAGAATAATCAAGCATCTTGTTCCAAATATCATGCTCAACATTCTTTGTTCTTTCTATCCGTATGACGTTTATATCAAATCTCCCATTTACCAGATCCTTATACTGCCTTGGTTGTCCAGTACGATGTTTACTCTTTGTATTTTCATTTGTTAAGAACTTATCGAGATCGGTTTGGAATGCTTTCTTGTCATTTTGACCTTTGATATTATTGAGTGCAAGCTCTCTTGTTCTCTGATACAACTTGATATAATCTGATACCATATCTGATACTTTTTGATCATAGTCGGTCTTATCATTCAAGAGTAAATCTTCTTTTCTATCTAGAGCGCCATCACGATCCTGTGGAATATTTTCTTCCGTCGTAGGCCATACGTCTACAATGTATACATCCAAATTTGGAACTGGAGCATTATCATGTTCTTTGCCTTTAACTCTAAACCAATAATCTTTGTGCCATTGTATTAGTTCTCTTAATGGAGTGTTGCTAAGAATACCACCGTCCCAGAAATAACGAGTGACCTTATCTGAATTAGAGACATAGACGTCGTCTATCTTTGCATAATCATAGTTTATTGGTACTGAACCGCTTGCAATAGCATGATCTAATCTTATACCATCAGGATAGCTTATTGTATATTCAGAGCTTTTATTTCCATACCTACTTTCCCTTATATTACCATCTTTATCCTTAGGATAGCTATCAAATGTTACTACGGCCCCACCCTGTACATCTACGCTAACTAACAAAAGCCTGGGTTGGTTTTGATCTAGGTTTGTTGCAATTGGGAATTTTGCAAATCTTTCCAAGCTTTCTCTCAGAGGTTGATTGCTGTAGATATACCACATATTGCCGATTGGAATACTAAAGTTATCAAGGAATCTATCATCTGCTTTTGGAGGTCCGTTGAATGGATAGTATGGTGTCCAAAATTGAGGTGTATAAACATGTGGAACCCCAGAAAATAGAAATTGCTTCGCAGCATAGTATCTTCTAGCGCTTTCACTTGAAGCTGAATTGGGATTAGTCCCACGTTGAATATTCCATTGCTTAATCCAATCTTTTTCGTTAGGGGCATACGGATACCAATACCTCAAGTCAGGCTCAGTGGATACATACTTCCAAAAAGCATTTAATTTGTCCAGACTGCCCTCCCAGGTCCCATTTTCTTTTACATGGCTGACTAATATTGCCCCATTCATTGCACCACTGGAGGTTCCAGCAACAATGTCAAATAATTTATCGTATCCTTCTTTTTGGCCTATTTTTTCATATAATGCTCGAAAGACTCCAGCGTCATATGCTCCGAGTGCACCCCCACCTTGAAAAACTAGTGCTCTTTGTGTTTCAGGAATCTTACTCTGAGACATATCAGACAGCTGATCTCTTACCTATTCTTTAATGTTGTTGATGACGGTACGAAATTAATGTAGGAAACAACGGGCATTATTGACATTCTGATGCTGATTTCGGGGTTACGGTACCGATCTTTGGGGGTGCCACGATTACAAGATAAGTCATTGGATAACGTAATATAGAAAATTTATACAAGCTACACGGACGTGAAAATAGTAAAGCATATAGATTATTCTTGGAAAACGTAAGGCAGATGGTAGCCTGTCCTTCATGTGAAGCAGAATTTCAAAAACAGATTTTACTGAGACTTCTGGCATTTTCGCACGGTTCGACCATGAGTATACGTGTTTTCTAAATGTAACAAGCTTCTTGGTATTCTAGACTCGATGAGCTGACAAAATTAGTTACATTATAAATCACTTAGATACCATCAGGTGCCGGCACATCGGGGTATGTTCACCGAAAGAGGGTAAAAAAATATTGGCTGGTGCTATGCACCAAAATTACAAGAGTTTTACTTTTTGCCTGGTGATATCATATTACCGAGGCCCTTAAGTCCGCCGCCAATCGCTTTACTGAGGTTTGATAGAATGCCTCCTCCTACTTTTGTAACGTTACCTCCTATCGCCTTACCTACTTTTGACATATTACCAGCTGTTGCGTTAGCTGCTTTTGACATATTACCAGCTGTTGCGTTACCTGCTTTTGACATATTACCAGCTGTTGCGTTACCTGTTGGTGAGTATGGCGCTCCAGGAGTTCCCTGACCGGACATAGTCGGTGGTTTACCTGCTTTTGACATATTACCAGCTGTTGCGTTACCTGCTTTTGACATATTACCAGCCCCTGTTTTATTCATCATGCTCCCCGAGGAGGTCATGTTACTTGATTTCATAGTGGAATTGTTGCTCTGCTTTCCTGTCGACGGAGTCGCACCAAGTAGTGAGGAAGCAGAACCTGCGCCCACTAGTATAATGCCTATAGATAGGACAAGAGCAATCCCTAAGGTGTTAGACATAATTTTTGCCATTGGTTATAGAAGACATACATGTGCTTTAACCCTTTCCAGATATGATACAAGAATACCCGTCATGGAAAACCAAGACGAAACATGAAGGTGACAGACTTATCAAATGACGCCTGCACATGAAGCTGTAGGGACTGAAATCATCTACGATTTGGCAGACTTTCTTAGGAATGCAAAAGTTATACGTATACATGATTACGATCTTCTCCTTTTATTACAGATGTCTGGTAACTTGAAGTAATTTCCGGACACCGAACAGTTGAATGGGAACAAGAAATGTCTTTAGAGGGAGATGCAATATTAGAGGATCCCTTGCATGCGTCTCTTAATATGCTATATTGCATCCGTGATATGGAATCCAACAAAATAACAACGTCGATTATTAGCTTTAGCTTAGTTCATAATTCTGAAAATTCTGAACACATGATCTATTTCAGTATAGATCTGGCCATGCGTTAAAAAATATTTATCATCTCTGATTATTTTTGCTGTTAATCCTGTACCAAAAATAAACGAGCAGAATGGCAGCTCCTTCTAGTGGTAGAGCGAAAATTTGAGGGATGAACACATCTTTAAAGCTAAACGGAGCAAGCAAAGGGAAGTTTGCACCAAGGTCAACGAAAACATCGTAAGCAATATGCGACATATAGGCAGCTAAAGTAATAACCAAAAACCCATAAAATACAGAGCTCTTTTCTACAATCAGGACTGAATTCTGCCTGCTGTTGGCATTATCCGCTAGTTTTTTTTCAATCTTAGCCGAAGACACCGATGAGGCCATTATGATACTGTTCTCACGTGCTATTCTACGATAGACTAGGGTAACGATAAAGCCCATCAATACTGCAGATAATATAGCGAAAGAAACCGAATGACTCATTCTGCCTTGTATGGCAGTCCCAGCAGCATTTAGTACGTGATCTGCATCAATTGCTAATGCCATTAATCCGGCTAGCACACCAATCTTGAGATTTCTAGTTGGAAGTGCAACTATATACCCAAAAAGAAAATGTCCTCCGATCTCTTGAAGGGTGAGAGAACCAAAAGTATCGAATCTGGGAGTGGTCTGGCTACTTAGGAAACCAAAAAAGGAATAGAGAAATGCCAATCCCCCAAATATCAAAGTTATCAAGAATACGGTTGAATAATTGAAATGAGAGATGTTTTGAAGCAAATCGTTGGTATACTAACATAGTTCGAAGGTATCAATGTTTAGTTATGCTCGAGGCGGTATTGAGACACGGACAACATTTGTCAAAGTAACATGGCCGTTTATCTAGTTTTGCTTCGTTTCAGCCAGTCTGACTTGTGGGATTACATCTAAAAAACTAATAATATGACATAACTATAACAATTCCTTGCTGATCGTTCTCTTTGGATTCAAAGGAGCATTATAATATTGCAATTATCGGAGGAGGTATTTTAGGCACCTCTATTGCATATTTCTTGAGCTCCTTAGCTTCACAAAGCTCTAATAACATACTTCTTATCGAACAGGAGGAGAATATTTCTCTGCATTCCACTGCCAGAAATACCGGTAAAGTCCATGCACCATTTCTATACG
>DASSIM010000037.1:0-17853 GCA_035691865.1 Candidatus Nitrosopolaris sp.
GGAACTTCTCTAAATAGCTCACTAGAAGGAACCTATAATGGAAAAGGTGTTGATACCATTATTATGACAGGAGTTCATACCCACATTTGCGTTAAACATACTGTATACGATGCATTTGTAAGAGGATATACCGTTATTGTACCAGATGATGGAGTGGAAGCTTTCACTGGAGATGATCATGTAGCTGGTCTGAAGTATATGAAGCAAAATTATGGTGCAAGGATAGAAAAAGTATCAGAAATTTTAAAAAGTTTATCTTACTAAACTATAATTGTATATTACCGTCCTTACGTCTTGTGTCAGGAATATTGGGTTATACGATTCTTACACCGTATACTTTTTTGATTATTGAGTATGTTGTTGTGGTTAATGGCCCTTTTCTATATTATTTAGAAAAGTGAACTTTATGTGTTATCAATGCATAGCTGTATTTGACAGAATTGGAATCTCTAACAAGACTAAAAAGATTACTTGACAACGATTATAAAATTGAGAAAATTCATCCTCCAGTCTTCGCATCAGATACTGAGGTTAATATCGTAACCGTGACGTTACTCTGCCCTGATGGTAAAAAGGAAACCATTCGTGCGTATAGAGAAGAGTCGAGAGCGCTTAGGGAATATATCAGAAACTTGCATCAGAAACTCTAGGGCATCTTTTCCGATTGATGGTGTTACTCTGCGACAAACTCTTTTGGCAGGATGGATGGGATCGTAGGAATGGTGTAACCAAAATTTCTAAATAATAATAAAAATCGAATCATCATGATAAGATTCATAATCTAATACACCTAATCATCAAAAAAAGTGGTTATATGCTGTTTTATCATTTTTATAAATTGAAAAACAATACCATTTCTAAACCCAAAGGTTGGTATTGTTTCTGTTTTCAAAACTAACAGAGTAATATCATAACTGCATGAAGAAAATTCGATATGTTGTACTGACATCAGTACTATTATCAACAGCATTACTATTTGGGATGGAATTTAATTTGTATGAATACCATGTGAAAATGCATTAGCTGTTGAAGGAAAGACTACTTCTACTACTACAACGATAGTGGGATATAACTATCGGCAAAGTTTGAATTCTAACAGGTTGAATCTGGTATGTTTCTGACCCATATTTTTCTCAGCTATCAACCAGAGCACGAATCCGAAATGACATTCTTGGTGAAGGCGACGGTTGAGTATCCTAGTTCTTCGGTGGAAAGAAAGGATAGAAATTAGTAATTATTTTCGTATATCTAACCTAAAATGTATTAAATCCAAGACCAATATGGCATACCTCGTATCTTGCACTGCTTTCTGATAATACTTCTTGCTTTTTCAGCAGCCTCCACTTCATTAGAACTCTTGAGATATTGGATGATTAATTCCTCATACAATTTTTTTGCGCGTACCTCTGTGAAATCCTTGTATTTTTTATGCAGTATTGGATTTTTGTGAATAGATGAACTACCACTTTTATCTGAAATCGACTTGCCTGGGATACCCTTCATTTCGTTGTATTCTTTTTTGCACTCGTTACATTGCTGATCAAAAAAATCTGTGTGGGTGGTACAGCCTATCATATTTGGAATAAGAATTATTTCTCAATCATATAACAATATTTCTGAATTAGTAGCTTGCGTTTTTGATCGCGAGAACGAGTCAGTCTCTTCTTCATCAATTTCTCTTGGTAAGCCTCGTATTGTCATAGCAGATCCATGATCGCCCCTACGTTGGTCTTTCAAAGGATCCACTAACGACAAATCTCTCTCATCGCGGGGAAACAGTGTGGCCCAGCATTTAGGGGCATTTGCTCATTTTTCTTTGTCAACTGCATTTAACATTCTCAGCAACTAATAAATTTTTGTCGCATTTCAATCTCAATATGTAAAATGTAGAGTATGAAATAAAAATTCTAGAGAGTCATAGTTATTATTACTAAATAGTGATTAGACTGGTATGCCAATTATTACATGCGATCTGATTGTTGTAATCGGAACCTTTATCTCTTCTGCATTTTTTTTTCGGCGGCATGTAGTATTAAGTGAGCTTGTCGATTGATTTATTTCCGTCCTTATGATGAGAGTCTCTTTCCCATCGAGTGATGTATACTCCGCCTACTGCACATACCTTTTTGTTTACGAACAATTTCATTCTTGGCTTTCGATGAAAAATCATGACTTTCTTCCTTTCGGTTGGCAGAAGCATCGATATCAATTCTGGAATAAATTCACCCATTCTATTATTCTACATCCTAGCTTTTCATGAATCCGTTGGCAATGGTAATCCCCGACTATCAATCCCATGTAGAACCACAACCGAACTGACGTGGAATTCATATAAATGTAAGGTAACAATTCGATGTGGAAAGGTGCTTGCCAGCAAAATGTACCAGTGAGCTACAATTTGTGATAAAAGGTGCTAAAATTCTAATAGTACAAATTATTGCAAAAAAAACTAGTTAATTCGCATCTATACCATTTTTTCCATAACTCCTCAAGTATGGATTTGAAGTGAATGTCATAAGAAGGATCATTTCTAATTAAGAAATATATGGAAAGATAGAAAAAACGATAGCCTAGGTACTTTGACAAATAAAATAACCGGTTGTTTTTGGGTAGCTCCCAATCTCCATAATTTTCTATGTTCTGTTTTATAGCGTGGCTATTCTTTTTTCATTTGTTTACGCTATTTCGATTCGGTAGGTTTCGACTTGTCTTCTACTAACTTGAATCTTGATAGTTGTTTGTATGCAAGAAATACTATGAACGCAATTATCAGAAAGTCGATTATATTTGCAATTAAGTCACCCCACATGAAATTGGATTTGCCAATCATAGCTGCCATTTTGCTCAGATCTCCAGAGGGTAAAAACAATCCGATAAATGGAGTTATAATATCATTAACAAACGCAGTAACCAGTTTGGAAGCTGCTTGACCTATAACGAATGCAATGGCTAATCCAATTATACCAAATACCTTCAGAAAGTCGAAGAATTCTTGTGCCAAGGATTTTTTTACCGAAGGAGGTAATTCGCTCACAATCACTCTGAACACAATTTTGGATATTATGTCAACCGCAAGATTATACGTTGGCCTTCCAATCTATTAAATTTATAGTACAATTTGCCGCGATAATATACAAGTTCTAACCGTGAACAAAGGTGGTTTGGAAACGGGTTATGGATTGAGGACTATACTGCCTTGTTGTGAATCGAAATTATTCTTCCTTCCATTGTTATGACTTGCTGCTCTTCCCTGGGTCATCGTTCCTAAAAGAAATTCTTGATCCTCGACATTTAATTTATTTCTAGTTTTAAGATAACATTTGCCAATTATTTTGTTATGTCGTCTTCTCAGAAACTCGAAGGATTGTCATTAAGGTGCATTGGTATTGACGTAACCTCTACCTATCTGCTTCTACCGAGAAAAAGAGTAAGTGGATACAATTAAAGTTAAGTATGCATAAACACAACCGAATTCTAGGTTTGCGAAGAAAGTGGTGATGACCAGTTGGAAGGTTTGGAGGTGAGATGTTTAATAGCACCTACTTGAGACTCTGGCTATAACAACGCTACATCTGACCTACGATCCAGTTTACACAATCTACAAGTACAACTATAAGTTGAAATATGCTTACAAATTAATGAAACAAGGATACAAAACCGGTCTTATCTGCGCTACTCTGGATACTTTTCATTCTCAGGTTCTCCTTCTTCTTTTCCTTTCCCAAATGATCTCAGAAGAAATCCGCTGAATATCAAGACCGCCGTCAGAGCAATTGCAACAATGGTTTTTCCAAGAGGAGCCTGGAGCAGTAACGCAGTAACTAAGGAAATTGCTGCGCCTATTAGAGAGAATAGTAGCCATTTCTTAATTGCAAGAGAGTACTTATCCAAATTATATATCTGTCAGGTGAAGCTACATAAAATCTTTGTATGTTTTGTAAGAAGTGGGAATTTCGGAATCTTGCAATTGCAGGATAGCGTTCAAATTTTGTTCTATTTACCGAAGGTCGTTCACATGGTGAAACGAAATTCTCATGAGTATGTTGTAGCATCATCTTCAAAGACTAACTTTGCATAAAACCCCGGATTCTGCGATCTCAATCGAGTGTGGAATATCAAAGAGGAGTGTAGGTAGTAAAAAGGATAGTAAAACAACAAATCTGATTAGTTCAGATAACTTGAGATTATCTAGCACTTCTTGTAAGTCGACAAGCCAAGTAACACACAATATCCCCATCTGACTTTTAAGAGTGAACGAACAGCAATCCTCAACCAAAGAAACATCGATTAAGTGAAAGTCGGATTGTGTCCTTAATTTTTAAATGGAACCCTATGATAACCTCAGTAATGGCTAGTCTGGTAAAACAGCCTCCACTCTTTCCTATATTATTGGTTAATTTTGTAGGTACTCTTGGCTTTAGTATTGTTTTGCCTTTCCTAGTTTTTTTAGTTATGAAATTTGGAGGCAATGCTATAGTTTATGGTTTACTCGCCGCTACTTATCCTGCTTTCCAACTTGTTGGAGCTCCAGTGTTAGGAAGGTGGTCTGATATTTTTGGAAGGAAAAAAGTTCTTCTATTGAGTAATGTAGGAACATCAATTGGTTGGATACTATTTCTTTTTGCGTTATTTTTGCCCTTTCAAAAATCTTTTAGCATTGATATTGCCTTGTTTGGAACATTTGTCATTAGCGTTCCATTGTTTGTCTTATTTCTTGCCAGAGCTATTGACGGCATTACTGGTGGCAATATCTCTATTGCCAATGCTTATCTTGCGGACCTTTCATCAGAAAGAACTAGAAGTAAAAACTTCGGAAAAATGGCGATATCTTCCAATCTTGGGTTTATTCTAGGTCCTGCACTAGCTGGAATTTTAGGGGGAACTATCTATGGAGCAATATTGCCAGTTCTAGCAGCAATAATTCTATCTTTGGTCACGTTAATTGTAATAGTCCTCCTATTAAGAGAATCCAAGCCTTCATCAGCAGAAATATTAGTTCCAGAAGTAGAAACCATCAGAAAAGTTTTTTCGCAGGAATGCAGAAAGCCCTATTCAACGGTAAACACTAAAAAACCTCGATTGCGAGATGTTTTCAAACTAAAACATATTTCTTTTTTACTTATATTATATTTTTTGATATTTCTTGGATTTAATATCTACTATGCTGCCTTTCCGACTCATGCAGCTAATGATCTAAAGTGGTCAGTAACACAGTTGGGAATATTTTATGCAGTATTAAGTGGGATAATGGTTTTGATCCAAGGTCCTGTCTTACGAAAGGCATTAAAGAAACTCTCAGAGGAAAAATTAGTCATCATTGGTAGCATGATTTTAGGTACAAATTTTATTTTATTTGCATCAAATAATATTCTCTCAGTTGGCGTGGCTGTAATACTATTTGCAGTCGGTAACGGCCTTATGTGGCCCTCCTTCATGTCCATATTGTCAGGACTCGCAGGATCAAAACTCCAAGGAGCAGTACAAGGCGTTGCAGGTAGTTTTGGAGGCCTGGCGAGTATCGTTGGGCTATCTATGGGTGGATTTTTGTATAATTCAATTGGGGGAGCTACTTTTCTAATTAGTGCTGGAGTAATATTGGCTGTTTTTAGCATGTCTTTTCGACTATTGAAAATTAAAGAGTCGATTATTTAATTTTCGAAAAAATTTAGACTATCTTTCTACAAATAGTCTTACTAACGTTCCTTTTAGCCAGTTTTTAGAGTAGTATGTTCCAGCACCCCAAGAGTGGGTACGAATCCCAATGCAAGGAGGAGAAGGAGTGCGAGTTCTAAAATGATGAAAAACACTGGCGTGCCAACCTTCATTCAGAAATTGTTTATGATGGGCATATGAAGTTACATCTAAAAAAGGGTTTTGAATCCATTTCATTTACAAAGACCTATATAAGAACTAAAATAGTGTAGTAGCAGGTTCAAAATCCGCTAGGAAGTTGTAGTATGAATTACAATAATCTAACGCCGGAAGAAGAAAGAGTCATTGTAGATAAAGCAACGGAACCCCCTTTCTCTGGTGAGTATGACAATTTTTATGAAGATGGAACATTTATCTGTCGAAGATGTGATGCACCTCTCTTTTCATCGAAAAGCAAGTTTGATGCAGGATGTGGTTGGCCAAGTTTTGATGCAAACTTCCTAAATGCAATAAAGCGCGTACCTGATCCTGACGGAATAAGAACAGAAATAGAATGTACAAACTGTGGTGCGCATTTAGGACACGAATTTCTTGGAGAACATTTGACCAATAAGAACACTCGGGAATGTGTAAATTCATTATCTATACGCTTTATCCCAATATCAGAGGAGTTACCAAAAACAACACATGACGAATGACACGACTGAAATCACAACGCTCGCCAACGGATGTTTCTGGTGTACAGAAGCAATCTTCAAAAGACTCAAAGGTGTCAAATCTGTTCTACCAGGTTATGCCGGAGGAACAGTAAAAAATCCTTCTTATGACCAAGTATGTACAGGGAGAACAGGGCATGCTGAGTCAACTCAGATAGAATTTGATCCGACAGTTATATCTTTTGAAAAACTGCTCGAAATTTTCTGGCATACACATAATCCAACCACTCTTAATAGACAAGGTAACGATGTTGGCACACAATACCGATCTGAAATCTTTTATCATGACAAAAAACAGAAAGAGATTGCTGAGAAATCAAAAAAGGAGCTTGAAAACGATGGTCTTTACAAAGATCCTATTGTAACAGAAATTACTCCTTTAAAGGATTTTTATGTTGCAGAGGATTATCACAAGAACTACTATGAAAAACATCAAGATGCCCCATATTGCAGTTTTGTCATTGACCCCAAAATTCACAAACTGCTTCAGCAGTATCGAAATGAGATAAAGGAAGAATATAATTAGCTGTTAACAAAACCATAAATCGAAGTAGTTAAATATTACTTAGCACTATTCCAAGGCCTGATGGTAAATCAGCACTTTGTTGCAACGGAAACGGAAGATGAAACAGCTGATGAAATTGCCAATGTTTGGGAGGTATTAGGTAGAAGATGGTCTTTGTTGATATTAAAGAATCTTTGCACAAACGAAGTAGTACGGTTCAATGAATTTAAAAAACTATTGCCAGGGATAAGCAGTACTGTTTTGGCAGATAGGTTATTGGAGCTTGAACGTGAAGGCCTTGTTTCTAAAAAGATTTACCCAGAAATTCCGCCAAAGGTTGAATATCGTTTGACACTTCGAGCAAAAGAACTCAGAGTAATATTTAAAGAATTAGGAACATGGGCAAGCCGGTGGAAGGTGCCCAGGATTACAACAAAAACAAAATCCAGAGCTGATGTTAGATCAGGTGGCTAGAGCTGGAGACAGTATTTTATAAGGCCACTTACTGACCCATACATAGATATATTCAGAAGCCCGATACATCTGCCTTCTCTTTGTATAAACATCGTGCATATACCTTAAATTATTTGGGTAACGGTTTATTCACAGTTTATTAAATTGATATACCTCAGATTAAGGAAATGTCCTTTAATAATAATCCAAATTATGCGATAGCAACAATGAACTTTATTTGCATCAATACTTACTGCTCTGTCTTTGTTGAAGACTTACGTATCTACCTTCCTGTTTGAACAGCAGTACTGATCTTAATTCTGGAATTCCATCTGCGAACCTAATTCCTAATCAGCTTAGAGCGAGCCCAAGTTGTTTCAGCAAGAACAACTGAAGATGAAAGATCCTAATTCTCCAAGCAGATGGCGACGCTAATGTAAGTGGTAACATTAAAGGATTTGTTGACGTCAACCTAACTATATGCAGAAGGTTGATTTGACCAATCGATTACAACCCTCCACCAGTTGCAGCGATAGCACCAGCAAGAAAAGTTCTTCAGCATTGGCTTTATCAATCAAAGCAGAGGTACTTTAACAATGAACTGAATGTTCTATTCATGATTGTGTTTGAGGTGAAGATATATGCCTAGCATATCCATTAAAACAACAATATCTGAAAACAAGCTTCCATCAGATCGTGGTATTAATCTTCCTAGGATCTGGTTTTCTACAAGTGGCAGGAATTGAGAAATTACTCCTATCTCGCGATGCTCAGTTTATCAATATAGACAATGTTCGGATGATTGGAAATTCCGCTGTTGGTATCTTTACTGAATATAAACCTAGTAGAATCAATACCACTTAAATCGACTTTTTCTAATTTCAAATGTGGTAGCAACATTCTCAACAATTTGTTTAAAAGCCCATACACAAGTGATGTGCTGATGTTTTCAGCAATCGGAGATCTGTTCTAGTTATTAAGTAAGGATGATGCGGCGATAATGTTTCCGCTGGCAATTTCCAATTCGACCTTAGCCAAAGTTCTACCTATGTATCGCTAACCCTGCTTCATATATCACCGTCTACTTATGAGCTTGAGGGTTCAGCCCGTAGTCGCAGTCTGTTCTTCAAAGAACAATGCATACGTCACCAATAGTGGAGAAATTGTATCCACTACTGTACCAAATAAGGCTGACAGTGCCTCTGGTAGTTTCCATTGAAAAACCATTTGTCGTCAGCTACACTCGCAACGCACCTAATATCGGAAACGCGTTCGCCGGCTCTTAATTGCAGACGTAATCTAGGAGTTATCAACAGCTGCAAACAGCTCTATTCAGGCTAGCGAGCCGTCCCAATTTTTATTTAAGACTTACAAAATGTGTTTATGTTATCTATGTGAAAGAACTAGGAATTTAGACACTCACCCATATATTTCATAGAAGATTAACAAGAATCCTGATGGCTTTGGAAAGTTCTCAGACTGCGACTAGATAAAGTAGACCTTTTTGGTGGTAGTAATGAGGAAAAAGCAGATTAGATGGTTATACGTAACCCTTGCGATTACTTTTCTTTCGGCATCCATTTTATTTATGAACAATAACCAAATCCAAATACTATTAGCACAAAATAATAATAATAGTACTAACAATAGCAATACAGCTACAGTCAAAGCGGCAACGACGACTAAAAACCCCTATAACGTGAATAACTCGATGGGCAATGGGGCGGTTACAATGAAAACAACACCTGCCCTAACCTCGACCAACCCGGCCAATATTCTTGAGTCTTTTATGAGCCCAAAGGCTATGTTGGCATCGACCATAGATCAGATTCGTAATAGCACTTCAAGAAATGATAATAATAGCAATAATGAAACATCAGCAGCTAGAAATGTGACCACTTTTGTTAGAAATTCTGGAATACTATTATTATCCCATCAGATAATTCCACCTAAGGACTTCTTACCTGTATATGATGCTATGCCATACAAGATAATGAATGGCCAGGTAACTGCAAAGCTTCCCTGTGACTCGAATTCTAAACCATCTCTGGAGATACTTGCAGGTCAATTACCGCAGCTGAAGCCAGCTCAACCCAAGTTGGTGCCTGTGTTATCACACCCAGGATACATGTGTATGTACTATGCAAATCTTACATCGACTAATAACGATATTGCGACTACTAACGCTACAAGTAAGGTGACTAAAGTGGACAATATAACGACATCAGGAGGAGTAGGAGGAGGACTGACAAAAGGCAACCTGACAATTACATATGTAGAACTTTTCAATCCTACAGACTACCGTGTAGTACTTCCTAGTACTGCTAGTCTCTCTATATCAATCAACCAAATATTGCCTCTAGAAGAACGCCAACATACAAATGGAACTACTGGACTCAATCAAACAACCCCAACGGTTAATCAAACAATCCCACCAACAGTCAATCAGACAGCGATTAAAAATATACCAAATAATCTAACTAGGACAGGTATTTCTCCAACGACTGCATTTGTTTACAATGCATGGAATCCATATCTAAAACAAAAGACCTACTTACCAGTTGCTCCGCTTATAAATGAAACAATTCTGTCAAATAGCAAGTGTGCGATACACGCGATCTGGCAATCACCAAAAGAAGAACAATCTGATTTGACAGAACTAAAAGAATATCTGATAATTACTAACAACAACGACGGTAATGCACCAATGCATTTGTATATGTGCGGAGGCGCACCCATACCATAACCTTCATTTATTTGGTTAGTTCAACCCATCTGTTCTAGTAATATTGCATTATTGGTTAATGGCTAAATTGCGACAACAATGGTATATGTTTTGACATACAACTAGAAGTAGCAGATGTCTTTTGCATTAGGTTTTATTAATTATCTTGATATCCTTATTTTCATTTTGAACATAAATAATTTCGACAATATATGACTATATCATCGTTGACTAAACTAACTGAGTAAACTGAGTTTGTATTTAAAATATAGATATAGGTAGACTCGCTCAGTGTATTTGACTTCCTTCCGAGCAGTAAAATGCGCCATCACTACAAGGTAACTTTAAGAATTCAAAAATGGAACTAGTAACTGAAGGACTGTCTTCTCCAACTTAACTGATCCCATGGCTAGAAGGATTCGACTTATACTCAATTTGTGACTGCGGGATTCGATTCATTTCAAAGTCACGCAGTAATTAGGTTAGTTATAAATTCACATAAATTCACAGAAGATTGATGACGACTTGGGCCTGTTTCTATCAATTTTGTCGATTTTTGTGCTCGCTAGAACTTTTTTCCTTAGTAGTCGATTCAGTGCAAGATAGATTCCCCAATTCTTTTATGATAAGAAATAGATAATAGAGCGAGATAATCTCTCGTGTAACATATTTTTCAAAGCTCTCCTTACTTTCATAAATTTCCTGTAAAGTAACTGGAAAATTATCTTGAATCAATCCATAAGTATTGGAGAATCTATCAGGTACACTTACAGTGTTCATATTCGAAATATTTTCAGCAATGATTACATCTCTAACAATCAACGGATAATTAAGGAGCCTTAACGAAGATGTGGGGGAACCTTTTTCACCATCTAATAATAAATGTAGAATGTGTTTTATATTTCTGAAGGTTAAATTCAATTTTTGCCATTCTCCTGTCTGCTACTTTATTATATTGTTCTGTTTTTCTTGGTTCAGACTGTAAATCTGCTACCTTCATGAATAAATATTTCATGCTTTTTTATTTCTGAATAGCTAATACTCGATGTAGTACATAATAAATAAACTCTCTTGAAGGACTCTTTACTTATCATTATGACATAGTGTGATAGAAGAGTTGTATAAATAAAATGTGCTCAAGGAGCTACATGAGGCAGGTGGAGAAGCAGTGGTTGTATTTCTTGCATTATCTCTTCCTAAGGCAATATGTCCTATTGATCCAGCGACTAGTCCTTAGAGTTACTAATACTAGTAAAGCAAAAATGAATCAATTGATCTGGAGTAGTTGCATTATGCAACGTACGTCTTATGCACATAACACCATTCCCAATTTTCACCTGGCTCAAAGGATTTTATGATGGGGTGTTCAGTAGTTTTGAAATGTTTTGTTGCATGCTTATTAGGAGAATTATCACAACAACCTACGTGACCGCACGTCAAACATAAGCGCAAATGCACCCAATCAGAGCCTATTTGGAGGCATTCCTCACAACCGCTTGGTGTTTTTGCGTCTATATTTTGATTTGCTTGCTTAAGATGAGGGTCTATCTGTGTCATTCTATATTAACACAGACGCGCTAGCTTATAGAACATTCGCTTTGCAAATTATAAAAATATCACTTTACCATCCTGTGTCTCTCTCCACAATCAAAGCACCCCCATGACATGTGTGCTTCTTCAAATTGGGAGGTAACATGCAAACCTACAAACCAGGAGGAATCAGTTGTTATCACTATAGAGAACAATGTGAAATATCCATTCCACTCTTGGACTATCTTAATTTCGGTTTTTGTCTTGCTGTTAACGGAGGTGTTCTATCCTTGACAGCTTTTGCCCCATGCATGGGATATGGAAGTATGCTGAACACAATATATCGAGATATGATGTGTAGGAGTAACGTCAACAAAGATTTTCGAAGAACCTTTGAAATTCCATCGGAAACAGATATACAAACAGCCAGATCTGCTTACAATATTGGAATATTAGAGATAACATTCAAAAAAAAGAGCAAGCTAGATCTCCCCAAACATGAATAACCGTACTACATCTTGTAGCCGATCTTTCTCAAGAAATGTTTCCTCTCTTCAACATCTTTTTCCACCTATACCCTTTGATTTAAACCCATCAACGACTCAAACTATATCTCGTCCTTGTTCAGTTTCACCAAAGGTTGCTTCGATCGGGTTAGCAGTAGCACAGTATATGTTAACTAACTCTGAAACCTCTTATTAGTCTAGTTAGGATATTGATAGGATAAGCATCTCTTATCAAGACTACACACGGTCTAAATAAAATACGTTTAAACGTCCTATTACTATTATCAATTTCATGTTTGTTGGTGATCATAAATCAATATGACAACAGAAGCGAGATCAGCGTCTGATAATAGCAAAATTCAGATAAGAAAGATACTTGTTCCCATAGATGGTTCAGAATATTCATTAAATGCAGCTAAATATGCAATAAGAATTGCGAAAGACGAAAAAGCAAAGTTGTTTTGTATCCATGTTATTACTCCACGGATACCGTATGGATATGCGGCGGCTGCTACAGATGGCCAATATTATGAAGATGTAAAAGATAGGGTTGAATCATGGTTTGACAAAGTAAGAGATATGGCTAAGGCCGAAGATGTTGCTGATGTGAAGACAGAGATTTTCATTGATGTTAAATCAGTTATCGAGTCCATCATAGACTACGCGAGTCGTAAGAATATAGATCTAGTAGTCATTGGAACTAGAGGAAGAACTGGACTAAAGAGATTCTTGATGGGAAGTGTTGCAAATGGCGTAGTACAGCATACTCATTGTCCTGTCTTACTCGTCAGATAGCTACTGATCTTTATGTTTTGTTTAGGACAAGTCAATCAGAATTTATCAGCTACAGTGCAAGTTCATCGACAGGCCTTATATTTAATGGTTTGACGCATAGATTATCTATGTTGCATGTAATTTAGATATGTTCAGAGAATTTTCGTCACAAGTTATACTTTCGTCTGGCATTCGAGAGAGACAATTGATTACTCAAACATACGAGATTTATAGAAAAGAATAAGTAAGCATGACAATAATAATGCAAGGATTACTGAGTGGTTATTTGCAAACTTATATGAAAAGTGCATTTCCTGTGATAAATAACCAAAACCAGCTATCGAGTGTAGTGACTCTGAATAGAGCTATGGAAATACCAGATTATAAAGACAGAACCTCACCGCAGAAGATGTAATGATCACACTTATCGTAATGAGTTGATGCTAAAGCCAATGAGACAGAGGTAGGACATCTATGAAAGTGGCACAGTGAAGTGCTGCTGCGCATCAGTCATTGCAGTGTATTCGTTAGGATTAAATCTTGGAATTGATAATAATAGATATAATTGTAGGTGTAATGAGATAATGCAATCAATTGAACAAAAACAAAAGAAGAAGTATCTCATTAGCAATAGAGAAGTGAGACACCAAAAAATACAGTTATGGTCAAACATATATGAAAGTGAATATGCCCTTCGTTTAGCAATCGCAGCTGATGATGATACCACAGAAGAAGAATCTTTCCTTGCAAAGACAGATCCTAAGGCACGATATACTCATATAGTTGCAGAATCGGATTATCTGGAGGATTTTAGAGAAGGCTGGGAATATACTCTTAGACATTTCATTGAGCAATACAAAGAAGCCATTCAACAACAGCCAAAAGAAGAATATTTGAGGAAGAATAAACCAATGCCATCTAATGCTTATCGTTCATCTTCAAAAGCGAGACTTGATGAAGAGGTCAACACCGAACAGCGTAAACAATATCCTATTAAGCTAATATCATATCTAAAATGCCATTATTGTAACTTGGACTTTCATGATGTTAAAGAAAGAAGAGAACACGAACTAGCCTTTCATGTCTAGAATCTTATGCTTGTATTTCTGAGATATTATATTTTTAAGAACGCTGCAAATAAATTTCTAGACGTTGGCTCGTTCCGACTCAGAGTGGATAACTATAGCTCATCTGGACTAGAATTGAACCATATAGGCTAAGACGCAATTCTACAATATCTATTAACCAGCAGATGGGTAGTAGATAATGGAGGGATTTGTGTACGTTGATAATGCAGACAACTTCAGGAGATGGCTTACTAGCCATCTTTTTATACTTTACAATTATGTTATGATTCAATATGTCTTCAGACCAAAATATAAGATGTAATGTATGCGGCCAAAAATTCGATTCCTTTGACGCACTCAAAGAACACATTAGATCAGAGACAGAAGATAAAAAACACAAAAACCATGAAGGGTTTGATGCTTACTAAGAAGATTAGTGTTCCCTCCCCCTTTGATTATTCACCGTGTAGATGATACGGCAGAATATACATAACCCGACAAAGTCACAAAGAATACTCCAGCAATTAGAAAAAAATAACGAAAGGAAGAAAATCAAACAAGAAGATCTATCTAATGAACAAGAATTTGAATGTCTTCGCTGTCATGATGTTTTGACTCCAGATTATAGTAGGACAGACATTGGTCTGGAATTTCTCATTAATATTCTCTAGAGTTTTACTGAGCTCTGTCTAATGCTAGGAATGAGGCTGAATTTCCCTTACACTTAGATCAATGACATCCATATCGTTTATGTTATCCCATCTGAATATGGCAATAGGACCACCCCATGTAATTATAGTATGATCTGTACCACCACAATCTGGTTGTCCGCCACCCCAGTTCCCACTATCATCGAATCTAAGCACTCTATGCCAATTATTATTTGAATTTTCATCTATCCATTGCTCTAGCCGTACGGAACCATCAGGTAAATTATAGAATACTGCTTTGATTCCAATCCACCTCCCAAGTAATGGACTTAGAGCATGCCGCTTCTCAGGATCTCCTGTTGTATATCCTATGGTATGCTCCAAGTCTTTCTCGAACTTTACTCTTCCGTCTACATATGTATTAGAATGATAAGTAGTTGCTTCACACTGTCTTGATAATCCATCTATTGTTCCAATGTCATTTGTATTCCTTCCACCACGGGCCACTAGCTCAATATGTGGTGGACCGTTTTGATTAGCTTCAGTAAAACTGCCTACTCTAAAGTACCCTGTTATTTCTACGTTCTTCCAATCATTAGGTGATTGCATGTATCCTTTTGCAGCCAAAGCTTCCTGATTCAAAGTGATGATCTGATCTGGATGATAACCTGATGAAGTTAACACGCCATAACGCACCTCAATACTTTGTACCTTCCAACTACCATCATTGTTTTGTTGCACAAATGTTGTTGGCGGTCCTTCCCCTCCAGTGCGTGGGTCATTTTTTGGATCATAAGAGTTGAGATACCATTCTTCGCCTCCGCGTTTCGATAAGTAGATTTCTTTTATACCAAATTTATCTAATTTGCCCGAGGTAGGAGGTGGGGTATGAAAAGGGCGGATTGGATGGTAGTTGTAGTAGTAATTCACTATGACAATGATAGCTAAAATGCTAAAGATGATAACACCAATTGCGGTTGCTGATATTAGCCTTCTTACCATCGCATATCTTGTTCTTTGGTTTCTTTTATTTACTCTAGAGAATCTAACCATATGTTAACGTTATTATCAAATTTGGCCAATTTGATATCTTGAAATGCTTGATCTACATCCTTGAAAAATCAGTAACTAATTAACAGATAATTTTTTGTATTTAGAAACCTGAGGTTGCATCCTGAAATTCTTTAAGCAATAAGATAGATAGGGAAAGATAGATTTCGAATGTATCAGAATCGAGCACTATTTTTAATAGGTGCTTCTGCAATGACTATATCTCTCTTAGCAAACAGTAATATATTTGCGAAACCTGTCATGGCTTCACGTAAAGGAGGAAGGCCAGTAACCTAAGAATAAGTAAATACCGGAAATTCTAACCTTAACAAAGAGATAAATAGATTCTATAGTTGTATCTCCAAAACATATCAAGACCCGCCATCCATAAAGTAGTTATTATCAAGCCTTAGGTGGAAGTGGTAGCATCGGCGGTAGCACAACTAACAATGCATGGAATAGAAAGACATCTACATCCACAATCCACACGCATCATGAACATGCTCTAAGCGGAACTAGCGGGATTGGAACTGTATGAATCCGACCCACACGTATCTCAGTATTCTTGCTATAGCAACGTTAGCACTTATAGTGGCAAGCATGATTGTGACTCCAGCATTTGCAATTAAGCGATTCTTCATTGCATGACTGATGTTGCTAACAAGTACGGAAAGCTTACTGTAGACAATGTCAATCCTTGTTATGATAAAGAATATCACAACGGTCCATACGCAACCCACAGCGACCCAATTAGCGCCGGTGGCAGCAGCACCTATACGAATAAATAATAAAAATAATAGTGTATATGAGAAGATATCCGAGGTTTTTCGCTCCTCTCGTGGGAAAAATAACCTAAGAAATCGACAGCTCGTAGCACTCGCTATAGTATGTAGAGCGACTATCTGTATTACTGCGATCGGTATCCAGAATGTTCTCTTTACGTTCCAAAACGTTCATACTCAGACGTATCGAGGCTGAAGCAAGGGTATTATATGAAGCCTATATAGTACGGACGGTGGCAAAAAAAATCATTAGCTCATTTAAATTCAGTTTTCGTGTGTCAACCAGCTTTGTAGCATCTTGTTTTCACCATACTTCATTTGTGGATTTTATTGTTGATATGCGCTGCTCCTGTAAGTGGAGATGCTGTTGTTGCTTCATTCGTAGAATGGATAATCTGATTATTAGAAAAGATATTATCCTTTGCTGTGGAATCTTGTTGTATCTTTAGACCTTCTGGAGTAGAACTAAATATTTTATTATAAGTGAATGTATTGCCTGATGCGCCAGTCGCTAGAAGTATGGCATTAGACAAAGAGTTTGATATAGTATTTCCGAAGATCTTGTTGTTGGAAGAGCCAGAGTTTACATTAATTCCTGTTCGGCTATTGGATATTGTATTATTATATATTTGGTTGTTATGTGATTGTGAAACGAAGACACCTGATGGCTCATTATAAACAATATTATTCCTTGCAATAGAATTGTACATATTTCTGCTAAAGTCTATTGCATCACCGGCGTTATCATGAACTTTATTATTTTCGATTAGGATATTGTAGCAATTCAGGGAGCATATTATCCCACTTCCGTTATTATTATAGACCGTATTATTCCTAATTATCATATCATGGGTTCCTGTATGTGGATCAAGACCATAGTGTCCACTATTACGGATAATATTGTTTTCAACTATCATGTGACCAACACCAAACGTGTATAAACCGAAGTAAACTTCACGTATAATATCATTCCTTATCACACTCCCATCACCACCATAATAATAGCTAAGTCCAGATCCGCCCTTGTGTTTGCCTTGTTCATAGCCTAAATATGCAATCTCTGAATTTGTGATATCTGTGGTCCCTGTGGCATTATTATCAACTACAATGGATGGCCTAGGAGCACCCAGAATAAACACATCAGTTCCAGTTCTTGAGCCATTAGTTCTAGCGTAGTAATTAGTTGTTGGATCCCAAGACGTTATCCTCACTGAATCGATTTTTAGGCTGCCAAAAATATCTATAATATATGCTGGTCCTATTTTTGGTCCGCCGCTGCGATCTACTTTTGAATTTATCCTGAGCCATTTGGTATCTGTAGAATCAATATGGAATGTAGCTCCTTTAGATATGATCAAGTTCGCACTAAGGAACCATGTGCCAATCGGAGATTGCTTAGTCAGAATGCTGCTATCATGGAGTGTGTTATCAATATCTGTAAGC
>DASSIM010000038.1:0-23088 GCA_035691865.1 Candidatus Nitrosopolaris sp.
TCAAAGCCTATGAATTTGAATGTTTAAATTATAAGACTATACTTCCTGTTATAATAATTATAAAGCTTCAGGAATGAAAATAGCACACATAAACAATACCTCTGGCATTGCTTCAATAATTGCAGAGCAGCAACGAAGAGAAGGACACGATGTAGATGTCTTTGTATTCAATGATACCATTTTCAAACAATTTGGAGGGAGTAAATTAAACTATTGGTCACCTCTTGATAGATGGAAACTCTTTAGGAAATTAAGACGGTATGATGTATGGCACTATCACTATCCGTATGGCTCACTTAAAAGAAGTCTGGAAAACCGGAAGAGTGACAGGATATATCTAAAACATTATCACGGTAACGACCTAAGGGATCGACATGAGGAGAATTTCTGTCTAGTCTCTACGCCAGATCTTTTGAAATATGCCCCAAATGGCATATGGCTTCCTAGTCCAGTAGATTTAAAGGAAATTCGGGCCACAAGCGAGGAACTAATTTCTACTAACGATAAAGAAATGCTAGAGAACAAAATTATTAAAATTGCACATTACCCTTACTACAAAAATTATTCATCGATAGATTACTACAGCGACGTGCTTTTTAGGTTACAAAAAGAAAAGAAATATGAGGTAACCAGTATCTTGCATAAACCACATTTGCAGGTTTTAAGGATTATCGCTAGCTCGGATATAATAATTGGTAAAATATTACCTGAAGTTGGATGGTTTGGAAAATTTGAACTCGAAGGAATGGCTCTTGGCAAACCTGTCATCGCATACGTATCAGATGAGTTGTATGAAAAATATAAACCTCCTATTTACAGAACAACCAAAGACACATTCGGAAAGGACTTGGAAACCTTCATTCAGGATCGTCTTGAAAGGAAACGGCTATCTAACGAGGGTCAGAAATACGTGCTAACCAATCACTCTTTAGAGTCTGTTGTAAAAACTGTAATGAGATACTACCGCTAGGGAGCTCACGTAATAGATTTTGCAAACCAAGATAGCCCGGATTGCAATTAGTCTATAATATCGGATGATTATAATTACCAGAGACGAATAATATTTTCACACGCTTGAGAATTCTGCATCTCTCACACGAATCCCTCCCTGATTGGAGGATCGAAAAGGCTGCCATATCTGCTTTAAAGAATAATCATGAGGTGGCCTTTGCAGGCAAATACCCAAAGAACTACAAAAAAGAAACCTTTTCTAAAATATATAGCTTAATTTGGACCGCTAAAGCCAGGTTCGGTATTCCCTTCTATTGGCATTCCGTGAAAAAGCAGCTCGAAAAAATAATCCGGGAATCAAGACCAGATATCGTCCATGCTCATAACATTTTTTCAGCAAAGATGATTTCTGAATTTGGATTACCCTTCATATACGATGATCATGAATATTGGCCCATTCAGGCAAGGTTATTGAAGGAGATAGGAAATTTACCTGTATTGAAAGACAACGAAACCATTCATTCAGTCTTTGATTTACCAAGAAGAATTAGACGTAATTTTATCAATAATCGCGCTATAAAACTGTGGACAAAATGGGAAAGCGAAGTCGTTTCCTCTCACCCAACAATCACTGTGTCTTCTAAAATTGCAGAGGATATGAAGACGACAGTTGGTGATACCGATAAAATCTTCGTAGTCCCAAATTATCCCCTTCGACTCGAAGTGAACAGCATTGAAAGACCGCTTTCTCATGCGAGATTGTCTAGTACTTATGCTGGGGGAGATGCATATAATAAAGAAAAATATCCACAGCTCAACAGAGAAGGGCTTCCTGAGCTCTTTAACAATCACGATATCGGTGAACTCACCATCATCGGATCGGAAGGCCCCTGTTTGAAAAATGTTAGGTACACAGGCTTTCTGAAGAGAGATTCTATGTACATGGAAATGTCTAACCATTCTGTCGGTTTGATTCCATTCAAGAAGCATTGGTCGCATGCATACCTTAATCCTAACAAGGCCTACGAATATGCTCTTGCTGGACTGTATGTAATGTGTACTAGCACTCTGACGGCGATACGAGAAACTCTGAAAGACAATTGCTCGACATTTGAGGATTATGAAACACTAGTGCCGCAGCTAGAGAATTTCAAGAGCAATCCAGACGTTCTTTATAATAAACGAGTCAAGACATTTGAATTTGCTCAAGCCAATCTTATTTGGGAAAAGAACGAGCACGACATTATTCGAGCATACCAGATTTGCTGACATCTGTTTTCATCGTACCTGTAGATAGTGAATGTGATAATCAGAATAGCTAGTCAGCAGAGTTCTGACGAAACTCCGACCTATATTGTTGTACTGTACGAAGCAATTTTCAAAAATCCCGACTTCAAGGTAAGTGAACGCCAAGTTGGAGAAACTTTGTTACCGTGAGGGCAAAAGTTCTTTCTCAGTTGACCGTGAGTGAGAGTCCTGTATCAATCGTCTATCGAGGCTCGCTTCAGATCTTACAAAGCTAAATTGAAGATTATTGGAGCTGTTTTACGCTAGATCTTTCGAAGATCTTTGTAGGTCTATCCTAACCAAGAAATAATTCTTCAAAAATAGTGAACAAAGCACAGATATTTTGAGTTGGGTTTACTAAACTAAATGGTGTGCATGCATTCATGAGCAGTAAGACCAATTCAATGAACACGAATGTTTCTGCAATCTTCATGATACTTGTAATAAATCAATAGCACTTTGACATGTGCTGCGCGATTTGGATTCATGTGATCTCGAGTTGACCACCGTAACATCAATACAAGCCGTTGAACCAAATTTGATACTATCATCGCAGAAGATGGTATATAATATCTCAAATCTAACAAACCATTGTCGAGTTAATCCTACATATGAGGAAATCTGTACTTAATATTATCATCATAGTATCCATTATTACCATTACGATAGTAACAGTATTGTCAAACAAGTCATGGCTTCTATTAACTAACAATGATCCATCAAAGTTCACCATTGAATCTAAAGTATTAAGTATTGCACTTATCAAACCTACATTTACCGCCGCAGCCTACCATTCCTCATTTTACAAGTTTTACTTCGTCCATTCAACTATCCCCTTGCATGCACGAAAGAATATTACATCTGACCTCAATCTGTTATCGAGCCCAGTATCGAATCTATTGACGGGATCATCCTCGGCCTACATGATTGATTACTTAACGGCCCATATGAGGACATCTCTTCCTAAATCCAATACTCATGTGTTGACCGACGAAGATGTAGATAAGGGTCGTATTTTCCTCGGAAATGGAAATAACAAGTATGACGTGCTTGTACTGGGACATCAAGAATATGTCACACAACAAGAATATGATAATTTAAAACAGTTTGTTTCAAATGGGGGTACAATGATTCTCATGGACGGAAACGTATTCTACGCTGAGGTTAAATACGACAGAAACACTCATACAATAACATTACTGAAAGGGCACGGTTGGGCTTTTAATGGTAAATCTGCATGGAAAAGCGTAAGAGAAAGGTGGGCAAATGAAACTTCACAATGGGTAGGTAGCAACTTTTATTGTTTTTCATGCAATGTCACGTTTGGCAACAACCCTTTCAACTACAGACATCACGAGGAGCAGTACATTACAAATCCGAACGACCTAATTCTATTGGATTATAAGGCAATGATACCAAAAAAACAACTAATAACAGCAGATCCCGTGATCGCGACATACGAACTGAACTATCAAAAAGGAAAGGTAATATCGCTGAGTATTTACTCAGACGATATAATTGCTAATAGTAAGTTTAAGAAATTTCTTAGTACTTTGTTAAAACATGTGGAAATGACTGCCGTTATCTATTAAGCGTGTAAAGATCAGAATGGAAACTTCCATTAGAATAAAAACCCATATAGGATTAAGCTACTAACAAATGTGCAGTATGATGTACATCAAAATTTTTTCAGCGGCAGCAACAATAGGTGTCACATCATTACTTGTTGCTTTGAGTACGTCAATCTGCCTGCAGTCAATAGAAGCTATGGCACAAACTCCAGAACAAGGCAAAAATAGCATCAACTCCATTAATTTCTTAACCTATGAGAATCCTATGTTTGGGATAAAAATCCTTTATCCTGCAAATTGGGATAAACAGCAGAATGCTAGTAGTTCTAATGGCAAATCTAATGGCAATAGTACACTTTTTGACCTTGTTGCCTTTAGTCCTCCGTTCAAAAACACTTCAGATATCGTGGGCAAATTAATAGTACAGATTGACAATATCTCAGATATTAAACCTATCACGCTAGCGCAATATGCTAATGACACCGTTAGTGATTTAAGACAAGACTTTAAGGTTAGTGAGTCAAATGCAACTCTTGCAGGCAATCCTGCATACAAAATCGTTTACACTGGACAAGACTCGAATGTGGATCTTAAGGCGTTGACGGTCCTGACGATAAAAGGAGATAGAGCATATATTATTAGCTATACTGCAGAACCAGAAAAATACACATATTACCTACCCACGGTACAAAAAATGATTGATTCGTTTGAAATCTTGAAATGAAGATACAATCTATTAAATCTAAAACTTCCTGTTTTTTAGGTCGCTAACTAATGGCAAGGTAGTTCAACTAGTAGCCATTTGTCTCCATTACATCGCCTGAACTCCTATAAAGAAGCGTTGGTAACTGATTTTTTTGTAGCGTGAAATAAAAATTGTTTTGTGTCTACTGAATTGAGCCACGATCCCTTCCTCACTATGGGAATTCGAGAAACACTCAATACGTCTGGGATATTTCTGTATAATTTCTCATATTGGTGAATAAAATTATGTGGTGCTGCCTTACTTGGTGGTTGTTGTTCGTACCAATCAATATTAACTACGTGTTCGTTTGACATGCTAATCAGTTTGCTCATAACCTGGGCAATTTCGGATGGTAGTATGTGCATTAGAACTTCGGACGCTATTACCAAATCGTATTTCTTTTGAATTTGAAAAGACTGTATGTCGGAAACTACAAAAGTCAGGTTTAGAACATGCCCTTTTGCTTCTATTGTCGGTCTAATCAATTCTTTAGCATTTTCTATTTGATCTGGCGAAAGATCGATGGCAAGATAATCTCTAATTTGTGGAAAATTTGATAGCAATAACTTCGTAATACGTCCGAATCCACAACCTACTTCGAGCACTGTCGAAAAAGAAGTCGAAGAAACATTATTTTTCAAATAGTCAATAAGTATCTTCTCTTGTAGCTCAAAGTTTTTGTTATATCGAAATTCGTTTTTGTAAGTCTTTCCATGATTAACCCAATATTCATAAGGAATATATGACATTTGTTAAAGGCCGGGTGTTATTCTACTTAAGGGTTTTTACAGCTTATGCGGAATGCTCGATATGAGTATGAATCAATTTTGCTCGATTCAAATTTTGCCCAAAATCCATTTTAAGTCTACCATCGTAGAGCCAAACATAGTGCACTGTTGGTCTTATTAATAGAATTTCTAGTATGTCTACTACATTGAAAATGCCTTCTAGATCTCCTCCCATATGTTGGTATTCGGTAGGTTGTTATTAACTTGTCATTTAATCGTTATTAGATAGATAGTCAGCCTCAAAACTAACTTGAACCAATACAATACAAGAATGATCCATTCATTGGAGTCTGTACCTGGGCACGAAAAAAAGATAGATAGGCTTGGCAACGTATAACAGCGTTATGGAATTGATATAGAATCGTACCCATTGCGCATGCTCATCAACAAACCGACAGGATCAAAGCAATGTCTTGCTAACTACCCTATTAATGCAACAATTTTTGGATATCCACTAAAATGAAAAACGATCCATCGTAGTTATGGCGCGTCCTTAAAGTAACATAACCTAGTTTACCATATAAAATTATCACCTAGTCTGGTTTTGTTGCGGGTTTGCTGCAGGCAACTGGAAAAAAGGAAATGCACCACTACCGAGAGCATAAGGCATTTGTCCGTTCCACCGGTTAATTGACAGCCACTGAAGATACTCCGGACTCTCTTTTAGTTGTACTGTAATTATCTTGATGGCCTGAGATTCGCCATTTGCCTTGGCTACGTTCGCTCTTGCTGCAGCCTGAGCCTGAACGACTGTTTGGTTTGCAACTACTTGTATGGCTTTTAGGTTATTTTGTTCAGTTAGAAATTTTTGGAATGCTACTACCTTTGATTCTACTTGGGACGCAAATGATTGTGAGAATTTAAAGTCGGTTATAAATACTGTCTCCACAACTATATCCCTTGCTGACAGTGTATCACCGATAGTTTGAGCTATCAAGGCTTTTGCAGTAGCTCTTTTTGTAATTAGTTCCTCAGCATTGAATTTTGCAACACTTGCTTTAACTGATTCTTGTATTGTTGGTGCAATTATTCTGTCACTATAATCGGCGCCTAGCTGCTGATAAATGATATTAGCTTGACTTGGACTAATATGATAGTTCAATGCTATCGTGGTCTGAACCTCTTGTAAGTCATTAGATGCGGCTGTTGCATCAGCTTGGAATTTCAATGTACGTACTTCCATTTGAACCACTTGTTCAGCAAATGGAATAATGAAATGTAATCCTTCTCCCAATACGCGGTTTTCAACTGCACCTACATACAAAATGACTCCTCTATGTCCTGCTTCTACGACAACAACTGATTCGAACATAAAGACAACGATAACAACAAACGTTATTATTGCTGCCAGGATTTTTAATTTGTTTTGTACTGTTGGCATCCTTGGCATTTGTATTACCTCCACGTGCCGGCTTATTAACTGAAGAGTTTCCGCCCCAGCAGTTTGAGAAGCTAGATATCTATTCAGCTACTTATGCGATGAGAATGCGTCACACTTTGTGCCCTGGGTTTATTTAGTGGATATTAACGGAAAAATAAGGGAGAAGGCAAGTAGGCTTTTCTCAATCTCTTTTTCAAATACCTCTATTTTGATCTAGCACAAATTTTGCAGATTTAGCCCCATATTTTTTCGCGAAAAGTCCACTTTTTGTTGAGTAGGAAATTGCTAACTGAAGCAGCAGCAACTGCCAAAACTAACGATGCCGTGTACTGGAAACTAGATTGAACGAGCAAGTATAGAAGTACCAATTGAACCACTGCTCCTACAGTACTCAGGCCGAGGAACATGCCGTATTGCTTCATAATATTTCTCGGCGAAAAGTTTCTGTCCTCGAACGTCCAAATTTTGTTCAGAAAAAAGTTGGAAGTTATTGAAATGATTATTCCGATTATGGAGGCCTGTAGATACCAAAAGTTCGAGATGATACCCTTCGTCAACATCATTGATACAATATAGTTCAACAACAAGCCCGTGGCACCAACAGAATAAAATCTAGCTGCCTTGGATAGAAACAGTACTGACCTGCGTTTCTCGTCTTTAGCTGTTACTAGTTTTGACGTTCGGCCATATCTGTACAAACGCCACACTGCATTGACATAATCGAGCATTACATGGTTATCGAATTTGCTTTCTCCGGATTTTCTATCGATGAATGTATATGGTATTTCCTTGACTCTTACTCCTTGCGCCTTGACCAAGATTTCAAGTAACAACTTATATCCGTATGTGTCGAAGCTAATATTTTCAATGATATGACGTGGAAATGCAAAAAAGCCAGATATAGGATCTCTGACATTACACAACCTCAGTCCATGTATTGCAATCTTTGCCGCCAACCTGCTCAACAATAGTCTCTTGTACGGCCATCCTCGTATTGATCCGCCTCTTATATATCTCGAGGCAACTACTATGCTGTTAGGATCACGCAATAACTCATTGATCAGAAGCGGCACGGTTTCTGGTGGATGAGAAAAATCTGCGTCCATTACCAAGATATACTTACCAGTGGAAGATTTTATCCCCTTTAGGATTGCAGAGATAAGCCCATTCTTGTTCTCTCTGCGAACAAGCCTAACTATGGATTCTCTTGTATTAACTGCAAAATTGCCACTATTTTCATGCGCTTGTTGAATCCCAGAATAAACTTTAGTAAGGGCATTCTCGATATAATCTGCGATCAACCTACCCGTGCCATCTGGAGAATTGTCATCCACGATGATTATCTCTGTAAAAAGGCCGTCTGGAAGTTTGTCTTTTATAATTTCAACTAGTTGTAGAATATTTCCATACTCGTTATATGTGGGAATTATTACAGATAGATCGGCTTTTTCAACCAAATTTCTAATATTATCATGTTCTAAACAACTTAAATGTTATGATACATGATAACGAGGCGGATAAGACGGGGAAGCGAAATGCTAGGTAACACTTCTTCTACTGACTGGGTCGAGGTTTGTAATAAGGTATGTCGTGCCTCATCAATTGATAGCGTCTCAAGCGCGCAAAATACGCCGGTTCAAGTACTTACAATGGTACCTCAGGCAAGATCAAGAAATTTGGAGGAATATCGATATCCTTTCTTCGTTTGGCGTGCGGCTCAGAGATAGCATTCAAGTCTGTGATTTACTGTATTCCGTTTATTCAACGACTTTGGGCTGATCTTTGTGACAATTGATTACCTTGTCTGGGTTGCCCGTTAAATTCCGGTAGGATGAATACTTATCGCTACTCTCGACTTCCCCACATGCGATCTTTTTCAGACTATGTGTACTGAGTAGCGGCGCCTGCGATTCGCCATCGACTATTCAGGGTGTACTGTGTCATTTTGCTTCTCAAATTCATGCATAACTTCTCTCTAATTCCATGTATCTTTGCAAATCTACGAGTTTATTAAATTCATTGAACGTAACCATCATTCCGCGTACACTCTCTGTCGTACCAGTTTTCTTTAATTCACCGAATACTTTCAGTATAGCGAAAGCCGAAGCATAAAGCGCAGATAATGGAAACAAAGCAATCTTGTACCCCATGCTCGATAGCTCCTGAGCGCTAAGGGTTGGAGTTACCCCTTCCTCAATCATGTTTGCCACCAATGGAGCATCAATCTCATTGGCAATTTTGGATAATTCCTTAGTCGATTTCGGCGCTTCTACAAAAATTACATCTGCACCGGCCTTGAAGTATGTTTTACCCCTACTGATGGCTTCATCCAAGCCTAGAGACGCACGTGCATCAGTTCTTGCAACAATAATGAAATCCTCGCTTTTGCGCGCATCTAAGGCTGCTTTAAGTTTCAAAATGTATTCATCTTTCGGGATAGTGCTTTTGCCCTGCATGTGGCCACATCTTTTTGGCCAAACTTGATCCTCTAAGAAAATACCGGCTGCGCCCATGCTTTCCAGGTCGTTCACTAGCCGCCAAACACTTAATGGATTTCCATATCCCGTGTCGACGTCTACAATCACAGGTCGTTCGACCGAACGTATTATCCTCCGTGCATTATCTACGGTTTCACCCGCGTTTAGAAATCCAAAATCCGGCATTCCGAGCAATGACGCAGATGACCCATAGCCTGTCTGAAACATTGCATCGAATCCCACATGTTGTGCTATCCTGGCCGTAAGTGCATCGAAAACTCCCGGCATAACTATAATGCCATCGCGTGACCTGATTTGTTGGCGCAGAGATTTCTTGTTTTTTGTTCTTACCATTGTGTATTGTGTATTTTAGTTGCCCGAAAATATTAAAGCTAGTACTACTTCGTCTATCTCAATACAATTGACAATGGAATTTTTTCTCTATAATCGATAAATTCTTTACACCATACTCTAATTCTGTTTGCCTTTTATCTCTAAAATTTCATAAGTTTCATCCGGAAATCTGGTGAGATTGATGTTACAGATCCGACATTGGTAATATTTCAGGGGAGGATCGTGACTTATAGAGCCATTAAGCCATACCATCAAAGCGCCGCATATTGGACAATTCATCGTCACGATAATGATATTCACCAATTCCTAATATGCTTTTATCTTGTCCTAATGTTCTCGACGCAAGGTATAGGGTAGTGGCGAATCAGAGAATGTTTTGATTGAGTTATCGTAATTATTGATTTAGAATTAATCTATGGTTCTTCATCGATGGAATATCTTTATTCTTCTAACTTTCACGGGGTGATTAAATTGGCAAAGCCGAAAAAGGTAATACCCTTTACGTGGCCAACTAAAACCAGAGTCACCAAATTTTGTGGTCTTCACAGTTAGCTCCTAATATTGAGGTAAACGAAGCCGATATTTCTCAATCACAGAAAACTCAACTAGAGGAACCAAATGAATTTGTTTTTATATATTCCAATTTGCTACGGAAGTCAATTGTAGTTAAATATAATATCCACATACATTTACTTTAACTCAAGAAAGGGGTATGTGAGCCAATACCCCCATTGATGTATTCTCACAGTGGTTGCCTGGTTGCTCACTATTATCATCCCAAGGTGTCACCTATAATGGTTACTCATCCTGGGCATTGCCATAAAAATTCTCCATTTAACGTAACGCGCACTCTTGAGATAGGTATGTCATTTCTCCTAAGTTTAAAGTCTGCACGTGTCTTTGTATCTATCGATATGAATGTATACGACTTGTTTACAGATTTGGCGCGCCGTATACAAATTCGTAAACATCTGCGCGGACAGTATACGGAATAGAGCCTATCCGCACTCAATCCGTGCGGATTATATCATTCTCCCCCACGGATTGTATCTTTCTACACAACGACCCACATATTGTATTCTACTGTCGTTCAGGGTGTAATTCACCGCGAATCCACAGACAATCTGGGTGGACAAATAAATGTCCGTTCCACATACTGTTCTTTGTCCATTAACTTCTATTATGAATAACACTATTACGGTTAAACTTCCTGCTTTACCAGCGGGTTTCCATAGCGACGGAATTTGAATTGGTAGCAAAATATCGCCTTTGCTAACAACACATGAGATGCTAGCACGATAATCACGGGCTGCCTTAGCGAATTTCTTTTTTCTAGATTTCCGTTTAGCTGCCAAAGATCTGGTCTCTTGGCTGCTGATCAAGTCCCGCTTAAGATAAGGATTCTCGTGCAGCATAATGATCGTGTATACTAAGACGCTACTGTAATCATCTTCTATAACAATAATAAAAAAAGCGGTGTATGTCTATTTTAATAAGTGGCTCCAGACGCGCAGCAATAGCGCCCGATATGCAGCGGTCTTTGTGAGAACCCGTCTTTGCAGCAGAATCCCATTCGCGGAAACGTTAATAAGTCACTAGCGATATTACTAGTGATATGCTATCCAATTGGTTTTCGAGGGTGGGAAGTGTAATTCCCAGAGGTTTCTCAAGGCACTATGTGCTGGGCCTGTTAAGAGACCAACAGCTATCAGGCAAAGAGATTATTGATAAAGCTATTCTCCAAAGTGAGGGAAAATGGAAGCCATCTCCAGGATTAATTTACCCCATGCTGGGTCGCTTACTCGAAGAGGGTCTTGTAGATGAGACAGAGAATGGGAGGTACAAAATTACTGCCAAAGGGCTTGAAATGGCTGCTGATATACAATCAGTTCATAACATGTTGCAAAAACAAGTTGACGTGATGTTACGAGTAGGAAGTGTAGGGAAGTTTATGGCACTAGATTTGATAGACAGAGTTTCTACAATAGGAACCACACTAAGCTCAAATCTTGATAGGATGACAGTACAGGAGCGAGACAAATATAAGCAATTCTTGCTGACTGAATTAAAGAAAATGGACGAACAAACGGAAAATAAAGAGAAAGTCGCTGTCGAGTAACAAGCGTAATATTTTATTCATCCTGCTAGCTCATAAAGTCATAAGGCCTCGAAATTATTTGTCCTCTGCTGCTATAGATGAAACTATGCTGCGAATAAACAAAATTATTGATAAGATGGCCGCTATAGAACAAGAAATCGCAAGTGAAACTGAAATACTGAAAGAGCAGTATATTAAAGCAAGTTCCGCGATGAGAGATACACACAATTATTTTCTTAGTGGCGTCGAATCTGCTCCTTCTCAAAAGTCCTACTTGCTCACGTCAAAGGGGATTGAAGTTTTAGGAGAGGAAGTCATCCCGATCAGTGCATTCATAGATAATGTCTTGCGTTTTGCAAACTCGCCCAAGAGTAAAATTGACGTCTTATATAACCTGGTTACGCATTTGAAGAAAATAGATCAACTGATCTCTTCTTGATGACTTTATTATCATCGGAGTTATGCAATTAACAGTGTTAATTTTATCAATTGGTACAGACTTGAATTATCATTATTAACCAGCACGTTGAATAGTAGAGACTGGGAGACGAAATGCGAATAGATCACATAGCTATTGCTGTTAACAACTTAGATGAAGCAATAGGAAACTACCAAAGAATTTTGAAAGTAGACCGATTAGAAGTAGAGATGGTTCATAATGAGAAGGTCCGAGTTGCAATGTTGGAATTAGCGGACACGAGGATTGAACTGATGGAACCAACATCCGAAGATAGCCCTATTAAAAAATTTCTAGTCGACCGAGGCGAAGGAATACATCATATCGCCATAACTGCGGATGATATCGAGAAAGACATTTCTAGGGCAACCGCAAACGGTATGAAGATCCTTGGCGGACTGAGGACTGGATCGTATGGGAGAAGGATTACGTTTATTCACCCCAAATCGATTAACGGCGTCCTAATGGAATTTTGTGAGGCTCCAGTGAAGGCTTAGGCAAAGTCATATAGAACTAGTACCATGCAACGTTAACCGGAGTTGCATTTTGCATCTGTCCATAATGGAATCGTCGATTATTTCTAAACTTTAGACGAAGGTTCAGTAGTTGGTGTTAAGCGTATGTACATCAGCATTGTTCAGGGGAGATTTTCTTTTTTTGTGCATGGTTCATCATATTTCATTTTTTTCTTTCTCCGATAATTTCTCATCTAAAAGAAATCGAATCCTTGTGACGCCGTCAATTTGCTCAATGATTCCGGCCACAGAGTTTGGAACAAATTTTTTCCAGCGAAATGATCTGGACATAAGTTTACGAATATTTGTGCCATTGTATTCTTTCTTCCTACTAAACCTAGGTTTCAAAACCTCCGTGTGATGCGCCACCAAGTTTGTAACAAATTCGTTGCCAGAATATAAAATATCAAAATGGGGTACCATAGATTTAAGATGTCCAAACCATCTAGCATTATTTTCATCGTTTACCACAGGTACAATGAAACATTTTGTCATATCTATCTTCGATTCTACCAAAGCGGCATGTATCATCATTATCCGTTCTCCTGCCGTAAACGGGTCGGTGTAGCTGTAGTTGATTTGTGCGCTTCCGATAGCAATAATTATCTCGTCGCAATCTTCAAAAATCTGCCCAACCAGGCAAAGGTGGCCTTTGTGAAATGGTTGGAAACGTCCCACCATCAGTCCCCGCTTAGAATTAACTAACATTGTGCATGCCAAGACCTTTTTTTTGATGTTCTGTTATCTCGCGTTCTATCTTGCCAAAAATAGGCTCGACTTTGCCCAGGGAATGCCCGGGAGATATTCTAATCTGTGAAGCAGACGACCAAGGCTGTTCATGGATGCTGTCCGTCATGCCCAACTGACACCATATCTTCTCACAAGAAAATGGGATAAAAGGCTCCAACATGACTGCTATTGACCTTACGGCATTCACTGCAACAAACAACGTTGTCATAGCCGTTTCTCTATGGGACCACGGTTGTTTTATTTGGAAGTACTGATTGAAGTGAGTAGTAAATCTCAGGATTCTTTTCAACGATTTATCGATTTCAAGTGCAGACAACAAGCAACCTACCTCTTGTGCTATTCCTGCGATCTGTGACAGACTAAGATAATCATCGGAATCATATTCTGCAGGCGAGGGGACCTTTCCGGAAAATGTTTTCTGGGTAAATGACAATGCGCGGTTTATAAAGTTCCCTATATTCGCAATTAGTTCATTATTGATCTTCTCAAAAAACACATCCCAATCGAAATTAATGTCTGTCTGGGAGTAAGGTGTGATAGATGCGAGGTAAAATCTCAAATAATCGGGAGCGAAAGTTGATGTAAAATCTCTAAGACCAATATACCAGTTTCGACTTTTCGAGATCTTTTGATTATGAAGCAGAAGGTGTCCTCTGCTTGGAATATAATCCGGCAACTTGTACTCTTCGTCTAACCCCATCCGCATTGCTGGGAGGATTAGGTAATGATGATATACAATGTCTTTGCCAATAAAGTGATAAATCTCAGAGCTGTTCCAGAATACTTTACTATCCACCCCAGACTGACGAAGAAAGGCAGTTAAGGTGGAGATATAACAAAGATGATTATCGAACCATCCATAGAAGACTTTTCCCTTGGCCTCTGTCAACGGTACAGGTATGCCCCATGATAAATCTCTCGTTATATCCCAATCCCGTAGTCCTTCGTTAATCCAGTTAATGACATAATTTTTAACGTCGGATTGAAGATTACCGTTGGTTTTTAGCCAAGTTTTCAGCTGGTTTGAGAAACTAGAGAGTCTAAAGAAATAATGCTTACTGTGTTTCTTGATGGGTTTATTTCCGCATATCCCACATCGAGGTTCTAGAATCTCATCGGGAACACGTCCGCATTTTTCGCAAAGATCGGAATATTGATCTTCGGCTCCGCAATATGGACATTTTCCTATTACGTATCTATCAGGCAGGAATTTGTTATCGAATTTACAATAAAACTGTATTACGTCTTGCTCGTAGATGTGACCTTTTTCCGAAAGTCTTTTGAAAACGTATTGTACAAACTGCCAATTTTCTTTTGAACTTGTACTAGAGAAACTGTCGAATGATATTCCTAACATCTTGAAGTCTTCATAATCTCGCCTATTCCAAAACGCGACATAATCGCTAGGAGATTTGTTTTCCCTTTCTGCATTAATTAGTACTGGCGTTCCAAAATCATCGGAGGCACATATATGATAAATTTTCCTTCCCGCTAGCCGTGAATATCGTGTAAAAATATCTGCTGGCAGGTAAGTGGAAGCAATATGACCCAGATGAATTTCACCATTTGCATACGGAAGAGCGCTCGTTACGACGCCACTCGGGATTTTGTCGTTGATACCTGCCACAGAAATTTCTCGGGTTGGATCAGATTTTAAGCTATCCCTAACTTCGTGATTCTAGGCGGTATGTAGGAGGAGAATGTCTGTTAGAGCTCGATATGGATTGGATTGGAATCAATGATCATCAATTTTTAGACCTGCCGCTTCGAGAGCATATTGAGCTACGTTCAGATCAATCTCAGTCGGGACATTGTAAACTTTGTTTTCCAATGAGCGATAATTCTTTGCAAGATATAAAATTGATAATAACTGATTGGCAAAGGATAAAGCCATGACTTCAGGTGGATGTCCCTCGGCACCAACCAGATTAATGACTCTTCCTTTTGATAATAGATATATTTTCTTCCCACGAAATCTAAAGCAGTCAACGTTAGGCCGCACCACGATTGGAGATTTGTCCACAGAAGAAAGATAATTGACATCTATTTCGACATCAAAATGTCCAGCGTTAGCTAGTATCGCTCCGTCCTTCATTTTTATCAGATGCTCTTCTCTAATAACACGCCTGCTGCCGGTACATGTTATAAATATGTCACCGAGCTGGGCAACCTCGGATAATCGTTTAACACTG
The DNA here is from genome assembly GCA_035691865.1 of Candidatus Nitrosopolaris sp. Classification (GTDB taxonomy): domain Archaea; phylum Thermoproteota; class Nitrososphaeria; order Nitrososphaerales; family Nitrososphaeraceae; genus Nitrosopolaris. The sequence goes on from DASSIM010000038.1 coordinate 15,567, forward strand.
AAACCGTCCATGTGTGCTTCTAGAGCTTTTATGGGATCAATTTCTGTAATGGTGACAATTGCACCCATCCCTCTTGCTCTGGCGGATACGCCTTTTCCTACCCAGCCATAACCGCACACTATTACTTGTTTCCCTGAAAAAAACAAGCCAGTAGTCCTGAAGATCCCATCAATTGTGCTTTGCCCTGTTCCATACCTGTTATCGAATAAATGTTTTGTATACGCATTATTCACCGCTATTACTGGATATTTCAAGCGTTTGCTAGACTGTAATATCTCTAACCTCTTAACCCCAGTAGTGGTTTCCTCGGTTCCGCCATAGAATCGAGTTGTTCCTAACTTGTGAGCAGCAATATGTAAATCTCCGCCATCATCTGTCAGAATATCTGGCTGAAATTGGAGAACGCTTTTAATGCACTGCCGGTATTGCCTTTCCGCTTGTCCTCTCCATGCGAAAATTCTTATGCCCTCTGAATTCAAAAATGCGGCCACATCATCTTGTGTGGATAAGGGATTCGCAGAACAGATTGCGATCTCTCCACCTAGAACTTTTGCGGTGATCACTAGAACCGCGGTTTCTTTTGTGATGTGTAAGCAAAATCCTAATTTATAACCTGATAGCGGCTTCTTACTTTGGTTTCTGATCTTGATCTTGTCTAATATTGTCATATGGGATCTAGCCCATCTGTATGACATTTCTCCCTCCTTGGCCAACCCCGTATCGGCAATTTTGCTGGACAACGATAATGATATCTCTTTGGGATACTAATCTCGCAGGGCTCTAGGCTTTGATGAATCCAATTGGTGCCCAAGACAAACGATGCTTATCGCCATTCAGAGTGTCTTTATTGGATTTAAAATGCAATCTTTGGTTCGAACATGCCAAACACTTCTTTAAAGACGTTGTTTATCTCACCCAGCGTAACGTTACTTTTCACGGCGTTGATGATGTAAGGCATCAAATTTTCGTCAGGATTCTCCGCAGCTTTTTGGAGAGCACCTATGGCCGCATCAGTCTTTATTTTATCACGGTTCTTCTTAAAGTCCTTAAGCCGAGCGACTTGCCTTATTTCAATTTCATTATCTAACACACTTATTTTGGGTACGACACCTTCAGTGTCTTGGAATTTGTTCACCCCAACAATAATGCGTTCAGCAGAGTCGACTTCCTTTTTCAGCCTATATGCGTTCTTCCTTATTTCATCTTGGAAGAATCCTCTTTCGACAGCTGCTAAAGCCCCGCCCATCCGATGAATTTTTTTCAAATATTTTTCAACCTCCTCCTTGATCGTCTGGGTCAAGGATTCGATATAATAAGACCCGCCAACCGGATCGACTGTTTTCGTTACGCCGGTTTCTGCCCCGATAATCTGTTGCGTTCGGAGTGCCACTTTCACAGATTCTTCGGTTGGAAGAGCAAGAGCTTCGTCACGAGAGTTTGTATGCAACGATTGACATCCACCTAGTACAGCAGCTAATGCTTGTGTTGTGACCCTAACGATATTGTTATCAACTTGCTGAGCGGTTAATGATTCGCCACTCGTCTGGACGTGAAACCGTAGATGGAGCGATTTTGCATTCTTAGCATGAAAGATATTCTTCATTATTTCAGCATATATTTCCCTGGCAGCCCTAAATTTTGCGACCTCCTCGAAGAATTCCATTGTGCAACAAAAGAAAAATGATAATCTCTGCGCAAAGTCGTCTATTTTGATTCCCCTGTTTACACATGTACTGATATACTCTATTGCGTTAGCAAAAGTGAAGGCCAATTCTTGAACAGCGGTGCAGCCTGCCTCCCTCATATGATAACCCGATATACTGATTGGGTACCATTGCGGCACATGCTTGTAACAGTGCTCTATTGTATCGCCAATAAGTCTGATCGATGGCTTTGGGGGATAAATGTAGGTATTCCTGGCAATATACTCTTTCAAAATATCATTTTGTGTAGTGCCTCTTAACATCCCTGGAGAAAAGCCTTGTAACTCAGCTACACTAATGTAGAGTGAAAGCAGAGTCGCCGCGGTTGAATTGATTGTCATAGATGTACTTACCTTATCCATCGGAATACCTTCGAAACAAGTCACCATATCCTTGAAGGAGCTAATTGCCACTCCGGTCCTTCCGACTTCGCCTTCCGACTGTAAGTCATCTGAATCGCGGCCTGTTTGTGTTGGGAGGTCAAATGCAAGGGAAAGGCCTGTTTGGCCATGAGAAAGTAAGAATTTGAATCTATTGTTGGTCTCCTCTGCACTCCCAAAGCCGCTATATTGTCGCATCGTCCACAAACGCTCTCTGTACATATCAGGATAAATTCCCCTCAAGTACGGATATCTGCCGGGTTCCTGATCCTGGGTCTTTTTCCGTAGTGAACTCTTTTTGTAGACTTTCCTTACGGGAATACCAGAGTCTGTTTTGATTACACTTTTCAGATTCAGTCACCTCAACACTAATGCGGCCAGTTGTTCAGCAGCGACATATGGATCAAGTTCCTTATTTACTATTTTTTCAATAAATTCGTGATATCTGTTATCTTCCCTGAGCATAGCAGAAACTTTTTCTTCAACCATGTTTAAAACCATATCTCTTAACTCCACTTCCAGCATTCTTTTTTCCTGAAGTTTACCTCCGTCTCCTTTACTCCGCAGTATCTTATCAATATTAACAGCAACATCCTTAATTCCACTCCCTGTTTTAGCTGAGGCTTTGATTACCACAGGCTTCCTAGGAGTGTCGCCTACCAAATCATTGATAGAATTGTGTAGACTCGCCGCTCCTTCAAGGTCTCCTTTGTTAATGATATATAGGTCTCCGACTTCTGTTAGGCCAGCTTTTATTGCTTGTATACTGTCACCAGTATGTGGGCTGAGGACTACCGCAGTAAGGTTAACCACGTTCGAAATTTGTATTTCAACTTGCCCTGCTCCTACGCTCTCAACTATTATCAAGCCATAACCAGCTGCGTCAAGAATCCTTATCACATTTCTCACTGATCTTGAAATTCCTCCTGCTGCTCCACGCGAAGCCAAGCTCCTCACAAAGACGTTCTGGTCATCCATGGTAGTTCGCATCCTTACCCGGTCTCCCAAGATTGCGCCACCAGTGATCGGGCTTGTGGGATCGACTGCGATAATGGCGATCTTGTATCCGAGATCCTGAAAAACTGGAACCAATTTTTCTATCAGAGAACTTTTTCCAGCACCACCAGCGCCGGTGAATCCCACAGTCTTAGCGTTCCCTGTTTTGTTAAATATTTGACTCAAGATTATGTGGGAATCAGGTCCATCGTCATCTACGATGGAAATCGCTCTGGCAAGCGACCGGCGGTCGCCATGAAAAAGACCCTCAACTATAGGATGCACAGTACCTCAGATATAGATATACCAATATTATTATTATCGCTTCCAATAATAGGATTCATGATGTAATTCAGTATACTCAGATAAGCATGTAGGGTAATAAAGACATAAACGGCGGCGTTAAGTTTTAAAGGCTAGTTCTTCAATCCTTCCTGAATGACCCCAGAACAACAAAAACCTCACCAAGACCAGCAACTGCATCACAAAAAAATAAGAGTACTTGTTTCGAAGCTTGGACTGGACGGTCACGACAGAGGAGCTCTTGTGATTTGTAGAGCACTGAGAGACGCCGGAATGGAGGTTATCTACTCTGGACTATTCTGTACCCCTGAGCGAGTTGCCAACACCGCCCTAGATGAGGACGTTGACGCCATTGCTATGAGCCTACTAAACGGTGCACATCTTGTCCTTTTTCCAAAGGTTGCAAGGCTACTGAGGGAAAGAGGAGTAAACGACATTTTACTTGTGGGAGGGGGGATTATTCCTGAAAGTGACAAAAAGTCATTAGAACGTGAGGGAATTACTGGGAATTTCGGACCCGGTACTCCTTTATCGACTGTAATCCAACACATTACAGCAAATATAAAAAAGTCATCGGAACACACAAGCCATTGATAGTAACACGCACGATTCGTATGCTGTCGACATGACGTCCTAGTAAATTCTGAATAACGAAGCGTCTTTTTCAAATCTTCACATGTAATTCTACCTCCATCGAATAGTATAGACAAGCACGATTTGACTATAAGATTCTGTGAAATCGCTTCGTCTCATCGGCCAATCGTCTAGTTCGATCTAGGTTCTCAGCATTTTGCTAGACAAACAAGATAAGGACTTAACTATCCAATTTCTGGCTGCGGGGTTGAGATACATTCAATTCACTTTTTATCTTCTTTACTAAACTAGCTATTTCGATAGGTTTTCGTATAAAGCATTCTACCTCTAGAGAGGGAAAAACCTCTCTGAGGGCTTCGTAATATACTTCAAATGCGGTAATGAAGCATACTTTGATACCGTGATCTATCTTTTCAAGTTCTTTATACAATTCAAAACCATTCATTTTTGGCATCCTTACGTCGAGAAGTAATAGTTCGTACTTTGAAGCTTCAAAATTCGATAATGCTTCAAGTGGATCGTTAAAAATATCAGCCTCAAAACCATAGCTTTCCAAGCCCTTCTTGAAAGCCAAGGTAATACCGGAATCGTCATCCACGATCAAAATCTTTGTCATCTTAAATCGATAAATGAGCCATACTTTTATAATTTATGAAGAACAGATAGAGGTAATTAGTAGGACAAGTCTTATGATTTTCGGAATGCAGTGTATTTTTTAAAATTCTGATCTTCGAGTGGAATCATAGATAATTTTAGAACTAAGAGCTAAAAGTCTTTCATTTCTCAAGAAATAACAATCTTTTAGCAGATTTTTAACAGCTAGTTTAACCGCATAGAGTTGCAAGAAGAAAATAGACTTGAGCAGGGTTTCTATCATGCTCTGCTTTCTGCAGTCGACGTAGAGAGTCGAAACCCCCATTTTATCGAGCTCTTTCTTGATCGTCTTGCTTACCCTTGAGTCATATGAGTTGTTCCCGAGTATAATGATTCTGTCATTTCTCTTAACGCTGAAAATTGGGGAATGACAGAATTCATCTAATGAATAGGCTAGCGAGTGTACACCAAAAACCTCATTCATCTTTAGTGACCCGTATAAGGCAGCAGGAAAGGTTATGCCATTTCCCAGTATTATGTAGGCAGGAGATTCTTCAATTTGGTAGTTGGTTAAACAATCGGCCAAAGCGATCGACTCATTGTATATTTTCTTAACATTGTTCAACCTTACTTTGCTCACTAAAGAAAGACAACACAGCATCGACGCAATAAACCCTATGGTGCCAGAAGTTGGAATGCTAGTGCTCTTGTATTGCATCGAAATGAGCTCATCAGAGCCTTTTGCGAGAAGGCTTTGTGGCCTCGTCGTTATCGCAATAGTCTTGAGCGCAGACTTATTTGCTGCCTTGGCTGCTTGTATCGTCGCCTTTGTAGCGCCGGAGACTGAAACGAGATAAACTTTTCGATTTCTCACAATAGCCGGATTCAGGACTATGTCCATAGGATGACAACATAAGGTCCTATAACCTGACACGTACATTGCAATCAAAGATGCTACGTACGAGTCTCCTGAACCGGTAATAACACAGTCATCGATGTTAGTTTGCGGTCGCGGAAATTCTAACTTTTCCAAGTCTTCAGTCTGGTTTCTTATTTCTGTTTCCATTGCTTCAATAGAACGCATGCTACTAGACCATCAGAGAGGGCCAGACAGATTTATTAGTTATTGGGCTGGTAACAACCCGCTCACAGTATTTGAACCCGTATAGACATATTTAGTCGGCCCTCATAGTATTAGAAGTGCCAAACTATTACGATATATTGGGGGTTAATAATCATGCTTCTCAAGCTGAAATAAAAAAATCCTTTCGGGATCTTGCATTAAAGTACCATCCTGATAAGAATAAAAATTCTGAAGACTCGAAATATAAGTTCATGCAGATTATCGAAGCTTACGAAGCTCTTTCTGATGAGATCGCTAAACGAGATTACGATAACAAGTCTAATCACGGAGCGCATGATTATGCCTCTGCACAACCGTGGGTTCCCTCCGCTGACTTTGAACGAATATACAGCTATTCTGAGATCAAAAGAAGGTATAGAGACGGCAGCTTTGGCGGTGGTATGTGGGATATCAGCGAGAGCGCTAGTGTAGGGCTATGGAAGGCGACTATGGTCTTATTCGGTGGTTTGGGTGCCGTCGTTATCTTGATAATGATATTTCATTAACTCCCTTTTAGCTATTTTGTGATAACTTGGTCTTCGATTTTACTGTACTCCTGGAAAGGACAGACCCCACACGTCACCGCGTACATTGGCTCACGTTTACAAGTTGATTATTCTATCTGGGACCATGTCACAGGTAGTAGAAATTTTAGGAAGGTTTCTTCAGACCTCTGAAAAACGCGTTTTACTAAATTTCCAAGTGATATTACCTGGCTCGATCGTTTCTATTTTGATTAACTTGGCCTCTAGTGAAACCCGATTGGAATGGAATCGCAGAGATAAGCTAAGATAAAATTGGTATATAAGAGAGTCGACGATTGATATAAAAGCACTTGAAATATAATAAAGAACATAAAACTATTGTCCATGATCTTACTGAGTACAATTATTGGATCAACATTAGTCGCTGGGATATCTTTATTTGTCTTGGGTAATTCTTCAGCCACTCACACATCCTCGCACACTTTTCTTACTGGAATTTCAATACCTTCTAATCGATATTTAAAAGCCGATATCACCGTAAAAGGTTACAAGTTGCTTGTAGATTTGGCACTCACCCAAGATCAACAAACTAAGGGTTTGGCCGTTAAGAACCACATGAACGAAAGTGAAGGAATGTTGTTTGTTTTTCAACAACCCTCTAGACCATCATTCTGGATGAAGGATATGAAGTTTCCAATTGATATATTATGGCTGGGCGCTAATCGTTCAGTCGTCTATATTGTTCCTAATTTGCAACCTTGCCCATCACAAGGCAATTGTCCAGGCTATGCTCCTAGCAGGGATTCTCTTTATGTTTTAGAAACCACGGCTGGTTTTTCTCATAGACATAACATCACGGTAGGCACGCAAACGAATTTCCACCTTGTAGGATAATGGTCAGCAATTAGGAAGTTGACATCCCCCCATTCTAAAATCTTCTATCATTATTGTCGGCTACTACAATCAGAAAAAAAGTTGCTTTTTGTTATAACAACATGTTAACAGGAATTTTTGATCAGTGCTGCTACCCCGTCCTCAAGGCTCAATTTGGCTTCATATCCGAGTTCCGACTTGGCAAGCGACACATCGGCTTTGGTCTTATGAACGTAGTTTTTGATTGGGTTATCTACATAAGTGGCCCTTATATCAGTTCCAAGATGTTGGTTAATTATTTCTACTATCCTGGAAAATGACGTTTCAGTGCCTGTGCCAATATTGTAAATCCCAAATTCCTTTCCTTTGAGTGCCAAAATATTTGCACGCACCACATCGTCGACAAACGTAAAATCCCGTGTCTGTGTTCCGTCGCCGTAAATGATCGGTGATTCTCCGTTTCTAATATTC
>DASSIM010000039.1:0-7111 GCA_035691865.1 Candidatus Nitrosopolaris sp.
AACAAGTAAATCAAAGTTGTCAACAGAGACTGTTTGTTTTTCAAAATAAGGATATAAAAACAATTCAAATAACAAATTGTTGCCATAATGCTTCAAAAACGAATGAACATTGGAAACGGATTCTTTTCCTTTCTTAACTGATGACTGGTCGATAAGTATTCCCTCTAATCTATTTAGGAATAACTGAAATATTCCATCATCTGTTAATTTAAGGTACTTATCATTATGTCGTGTTCTTTTGTCCACTTTTGTTTTTTCAATTAAATTAAGTGATTTTAGTTTTTGTACTCTATTTCGTACATTTTTATATGCCATTTCCATTTCGGTTGATTTGATAAGGTTAGTGATTTCTGCTATCGTAAGACATTCTCTCTGAGCAAAAAGTTCAAGAATATTCAAAGCATCATTTGCAATCTTGATACCTATGCTTTGAAGTGATTGAACCTTCTGCAATGGGTCGTTATACTTTTCAGAGCCCATAAAGTACAACGCTTAGTTATCTTAAAAAGCATTTACGAAAAAAGAGAATTTGATGTCTGACAAGGAATCCAAGTTTGACAAAGAAATAACAAGAACTTGGCTAGCAGGACACTGCAGTTGCACACTAGTTATCCCCAAAGATTTTGCCAAGGATTATGGACTGGATAAGCCATCACATGTTGTACTCGAAAAGAAGCAAGAAGGAATTTTAATAAGAAAATTGGAGGTCTGAAAGATTTTGGTGAGGACAGAAAAGATGGAAAATGTTTCGCTGCAATCTGCTCAGGTTCGAGGCCATGGTCAGATTGCAGGGTTCAAAAATACACCAGCTGGAGCTGATGCAAGACGACAATGAACAATACACACCATAACATTAAAGACTTTACTCCCAACTCGAAAGAAATTTCCTCCCTCACGATACCAATCGATAGTATAAAAATTGGCAAGAGGTTCAGGAAGGATCTTGGTGATATTGCTTCCCTTGCGAAGGATATCGCAGAAATTGGACTATTGCATCCGATAGTAGTCAATCAGGAATATGAACTCATTTGTGGTCTGAGAAGAATCGAGACGTTCAAAGCTCTTGGTAAAAGCGAAATCCAGGCACGTATTGTAAATCTCGGTGATATTATAAAAGGAGAGACATCAGAAAATACTCAAAGGAAGGATTTTTCTTGGGATGAAATAATCCAGATTAAGAAGGCAGTAGAGCCAGGAATAAAAAAAGAATCGGAAGAGAGGATGTTATCTGGCAAACCCTCAGCAAATTTTGCTGAGGGTAGTAGTGATGCCTTTTCCAGAAACCACAGTGAGAACCAGACTCGCGCAAAAGTGGCCAATTATGTAAGCTCACATGGGAAGAAAGTAAGCCATGCAACTCTGGCCAAAGTAGAGGCTGTGTTCTAAATGTTATGAACTGAACGAAACAAAAATTTGTGCCACACAACTGTATTTATTGCATGATTCAACCAATCCCCATATAGAACGCTATATATCCATATTGCCCGATCCGGCCAAGATTTGGGAAGAAAACGGATATTATCACATGGGACGTCACGAGCAAGAGACCGTGGATGACACTTTCGCTTCGATTGAGGAAGATTTACACCTTGCTTTTGCTGAAGATGATGCAAATTTCTATCTTCAATCCAGACAACAGCAATTAGAAGATCTAAGAAAAAATTTCATTAAGGATAGGACCAGAAGATATCCTAATAATGAAGAACTATCCGCGTGGATGCGGCGCCATAACGTCGAGGGATTTCTTGAAATTTCGCGTTATAAGATATTCGATATGCGCGCTTTAAATTATGCGCTTGATGATGTAATACGCAGATTTATAGTGATATTTCATTTCTCGATTCCAGAGGGATTTTGGGTGGTGTCTCATTATCCACCTAAATCTAGCATTAGCTTTCCACCCCATAATCTATAAGAAAGACCCGCCCATAACAGGCAATCTAGACCCGAACTATGAAGGAAGAAACGCTGTAGAGAACAAAATCATGCCTGTTCTCAGCACGAATGGCGGTCATTTACGGCCCTTTCCTCGAATATATTGCTCGCGTGCTCTTGAAATGTTTCCTTCCGAACACTATTCACTGCCTCTTCACAAGTATGTAATGCGGTATATTCGAAATCGTCGCGGGATAAGATGTTTTATAATCCCAACCCAATGCTAGTAATTTTCTTGCTTCTGCGACATCTGTAATTGCAGCTATGTCTATTACTCGTCTTCGTTTGCCATTACTAGAATTCTCCGGCGTTGAATCCTGAAAGAATTTGTGTTTGTGTTCCGTTCCATTTTCATCTGTCAGTCTCCAATTTATTTTTCCTGTCGAAGGATCTTGGCCTATCTTTTCAAATCCGATCAACTGATTGGGAAACCCAGCTGTTTTGCATCTGTTACATTCTTGCATCTTTTTTTGTTGCAGCGGTTTGGACGCTTCCGCTTGATTTATTGTTGACATTGTGCTGCTGCCTTCTATGATTGCATTAATAATTCATGAGACACCGCAGGGAGAGGGAGGGTGTACGTCATCTCGACAGTTGTTAAGACATTTGATATAAGAAAGATGGCCCAGTATTGCCTTGCAGCCAATTCTATTATGTTTAAGACCAACACAAGGAAATCCTGAACATGGATTCTCAGGAATGTGATTTGTTCAAGAGCAATATATTTTACAATTCTGAAAACAAGATTTTGAGCAGAGATACATTAAACAACACAAAGAGATTGCTCAAATCCTTTTCAAAAGAAAAACGAACGCTGCATAATAAAGTGGCAATGATCGGAGATAGGTTTTATTACGATCTGAACGACGAGCAGTGGAGATGCTTCATGATTTCGAACGAAGGATGGGAAGTGGCCGAAAATCCGGGAATTTTCAGGAGGATTACTGCCGATAGAAAGCAAGCGATTCCCTATGGTACGACAAATAACACTAGTCGCTACTCAAAGCCGAGCCCGTCAACGATAAAGACCGATTATCAAAAATTAATCGCGGAGGTATATCTCATTTCACTATTTATTTCTGATTAATATAATAATGATTATTCCTATCGGCGCTAGATTTAGGGCACGGCCCCCGTAAGTTCTTGGGTTATCCTTTTCATACGCCAGCCTTTCTATTGTTGAAATACTTGCATAACGTCGACGACATTCGTTGTCTAGACCGAATCAAGGGACTTCTACGAGAACGCCAGGAGGCGCGCTCGCAATCCCTGTTGTCGAATGCGATCTTACTAGATTCCCGAAATTCCACGTACTTTGCTAGATGATACACAACCTATCTGCACACTCTCTGTGATAGTACTTCTTATTGGCGCGTCCTCTGCTCACTATTATTTCTGTCCTAACGAATCCCGCGTTACAATAACGACATAAACCGCGTTGCCTTTGAATGACAAATCTCTCAACGTGAAAATAATTCGCCAAAGTGTATGCCGTACGATTTTTCCCTCGATTAAGCAAATATCAATAACAATTATCCTATTTAAGGAATTTGCTCATAAGATCAGCGTAATAATCTGTCTGTATTTTTATGTTCAACTTCGTTGTCACCTGTTCATTCAGAAAGGTTAGGCGGTAAGTGTGGTATCCTTTTTGTAATCTTAGGACCAACCATGCCTTGCGATGGCTGTGGCTCACGATCGGATTGTTGCTGCCGATTCAACGCGGACCCTATTCAGAAATTCGCATACATTTGATATTTCATCATCTGTGATACCGTAATTCTGAAGCTTTAGCAAAGATGAAATTGCCTTGTTTCTTGACGCGCATGTTTCATTCATTGCATATCTTTGCGCGGCTAATCTTGTTATTTCGTTGTTCAGCCCCCCAATCCTATTATAATTGTCGATTTCATCAATTACCCTATAGGAGGCACTCTCCTTTGACAAATTGAACCTTTCAGCCTTTTCACAAACAGCTGTATGAAATGCTAACAGCTCGCCTATTCCAATTCTAAGACGGACGATTTGTTCACATAACGGCAGTACCTCTCGACATCTGGCCATTCGTTCTTCGTGTAGTTTGCAATTATGCTGCAACGCATTTTCTCTTCGTTTTAGCGATTTGATATTAGATAATTCTGCCACGATTTTCTTAGGATCGTAGCCATAATGCCTGATGTTATTAAGTACTGTTACAAGCTTGGTAGGATCCTCAGAGGAGAAATGATGCTCGCTTAATTCCGATTTTAATTGCTTATACTCATTTATGATTTGTATTTCTACATTTAGGCTTTCTAAGGTCGCGCGCCTCTGTTTGATTTCATCTTCAAGCCATTGCTTTTCTGCTTCCTGTTGTTTGACATGGCCCTCTAATTCTTCGAGCGGTATTGATTCAGATCTTAATAATTGCGCGACTTGATTTGCAACATCCATCAGCTTTTCAGGTTCGGGTGAATTGACCAAATTCGCAATGAACGATTCGATTTGGTCTTGATTCACGCCTAATTTTTGGATATAATTGCTTAGACGAGTCGACGAAGCAATTTCGCTTAAACCGAAGCCTTCCTTTTTTGAAAATACTGCCAATTCTCTTACAGAATCATAATCTGAATCCTCGATTCCTTTTTTCCATTCGTTGATAATATTGGATACTGTACCGGCGCCGATACCATTATCGGCTGTAATTCTATCTCTGCTATCGCCAGATAGCCATTGAATCACGACCTGTTTTTTTGATTTGCGTGTCTATCGCAGCAGGCATCTACTAATGATTAATAATAAGTGATTAATAGCTCTTGCCGAATGTCGTCAAATAGCCCGTCAAATAGGCCGTCACTTGCTAGAGACACTGTAGTAGATGTACCATTGTTTATCCCAAAGGCATTTGACGGAGAGATTGATGGACATTGACGGATTGATGGACATTGACGGCATCTTCAAATGTAGGAGTGCTCCTCGTTAAAATGATGTCTGTGATGCTATCCTATCGAATACTCAGCCATTGGCTCGAGCCACTTCGACGTCCCGCATTTTCTACAACGCAGACGCTTGGCCTCTGGTACATCCCGTGTATACCATTGATATCGGAAAACAAGTGCACTTTTCTGTGTTCCTCTTGAATGAGCTGCATTGAGGACATCGTATCGGCGGGGCGAGTTGTTAGAGCGTGGGTGCATTTATACATAATATGAAATTGGTCAAGACGACTACAAATGGATTTGAAGAAAGTGCATAAATAATTTGAATTCTATATCATATTAGTCGTAGGCTAGAACCGCGTACCTCATAAGGCGCGGCATTGTGGGTTTCTGAATACCCCATGTTTGACGCCTACGACGATGTAAGCTCCTGATGCAATTTTGTTCTGGATGTTCCTCGTACACTTTTTGGATCGGAACAAGCTCTCTGTCGCGGGCGATATTGAGCTTGCTGCAGAACTTGGGTCTTTGATTCCCATCGATCACGGTGTAAGTACAACAATTTATCAAATATGATGCCTATAATGAATCGTGTCGGGCAAACGTCTGTGTGACATTATATGGACCTAGTGCTTGCCACCTTTGAGATTAAATATATCAAAATCAGAGGAATCACCTGGGACAGCGCTATGTTATAGCTACCACTGGATTTGACATCATATCGGAAATGCTAGGAATTTTTTACTGCATATATATAGTCGGTTAGAGATTCTTATACTAAATTCTTACTGTCGACTCACTCTTAAATTCTTTATATTACGTTGATGTGAACAGGATCTAATATGAATTATGTAGAAACAAATTGCAGAAAGATAGGAATAGTAGCTGCGATTGCTATAGCTATCGTAGCTATGATGATTCCAGGCGCAAGCCTTGCATCGACAGCATTAGCAGATAACGGCGGCAAAGTAAGCGACAGTGGTAACGTACAGCAATCTATAAGTCAATCCAACTCCGTGAGCTCATCTAATAGCGGTAGCGGCGGTAAAGCTAGTGCAGATCATAATACTCAAACAAATAATGCAGCTAACGTGGCAAGCGTACACATTCATAATGGTGGAAGCCACGATAAAAAATCAGGACATCATCACAAGGGTGGTAGCATTAAGGACAGTGGTAATGTGGTCCAATCCATAGACCAATCCAACTCCATCAGTGCTTCCAATAGCGGTAGTGGTGGCAGCGCGAGTGCAGATTTCAATACTCAAAGCAATGACGCAGCCAACGTTGCAAGCGTAGACATTCATAACCATGGCGGCGGTAAAATCAAGGACAGTGGTAATGTGGTCCAATCCATAGACCAATCCAACTCCATCAGTGCTTCCAATAGCGGTAGCGGTGGCAGCGCGAGTGCAGATTTCAATACTCAAAGCAATGACGCAGCCAACGTTGCAAGCGTAGACATTCATAACCATGGCGGCGGTAAAATCAAGGACAGTGGCAATGTACTACAAGCTATTGGTCAAAGCAACTCAATCACCGCAACCAATACTGCTCCAGGTGGTAGCGCGAGTGCAGATTTCAATACTCAATCCAATAGTGCAGCCAACGTTGCAAGCGTAGACATCCACAATAGTGGCTATCATGGTGGTAAAATCAAGGATAGTGGCAGCGTACTACAATTAATTGGACAGGATAACAGTATTACTGCGACAAATTCTCCTCCTCCACTTACAGCACTGAGCTTCGCAAGTGCAGATTTCAATACTCAAAGCAATGACGCAGCCAACCTTGCAAGCGTAGACATTCATAACCATGGCGGTACAATCAAGAATAGCGGCAACGTAGCCGAATTGATTGCGCAGTCAAACCTCATCAACGCAACCAATACCGGTAGTGGCGGCAGCGCAAGTGCAGATTTCAACACTCAAAGCAACAACGCAACTAATTTCGCAGATATAAGCATCAGCAATCATTAAGGGCCTTCATTTTTTATTTTTTGTTAAACCCAATCCGTTTTTAATTGAAGAAGACGACGATCGAAATCAAGCTGCCGTGTCCAAAATCAATGCATAAAATCCCCGGATGATACGGTCCTTCCATTCTAGGTTGTGGCTGTTACTTTGATTCGTTCTCAGTACTTCAAGCAAAAACTTCCGATCTTGCTAATTTCCCGTTCCGTACACAATCTCTCAAATTCCTACATGTATTCCATATCGCGTCAGCAATGATTCGTGCGAATTCTTGGTGGGCATCTC
>DASSIM010000040.1:0-13773 GCA_035691865.1 Candidatus Nitrosopolaris sp.
CCAATTTTCTTTGAACTATACCCAAAACTCGGCATGGTTTTTGGCAGATCAATATATTCTTCTTGATTGAACCCTTGTAATCCGGAGTAAAATTGCTTGTTCTCTATCGCATCGATTAGCGTGTGTATGTTGAAGGGTTTGTGCACAAATTTTACAAGCTGCCCTAGTTCCTTCATGGAATAGGAGAGGGTCTCCCTTGGATAAGAGGAAGCGATAATTATCTTCTGTTTAGGATTGATTTTGATTATTTCTTTAGCAACCTCGATCCCATCGGTCCCGGGAATTCTGTAATCTAATATTACCATATCAAATACATGGAATCTATTGGTGTCAATAGATCCCATTCTGGAAACAAAATTTTTCAATTCTTGTCGATAAATAGTCAGACAATCTTCACCATTGTGTGTGAGCGTGGGGTAATGGTTTTTATCTTCTAATACAACCCTGTAGACTAATGCAATATCTTGATTGTCTTCGGCTATCAATATTTTCATGTTATTAGCACCGATATGCTTGTTTTCTTCTGACCAAGAAGGCTTTTCCCTCTTGGATGAACAAGGATCCGACGAAAATTCACAATTTTAGTCTGAAATATACTAGCCATTTCTAACTCAAGACTGCTTTACAAGAATCTTTATGATCTCCGGATCGTCTATTAGCGTGTTAATTATGTTGTTACGTTCTTCGGCTGCAAGCTGGTGCGTTGTTTCAATAGAATCAATAGCCTTGAGTTTCCAATATGTATTAGTTGCTCTTCCAATCATCAACTGAACGTCATAGACTATCTTACCAAGTGAAGTAAGCGTGTATTGGCGGTCCTTTCTACTTATCAAACCAGCTTTCATCAACGCAGAGATTCTAGAGTAATACTGCTTTCTAGTAACATCAAGTCTTGTGATCAGAATATCACTGTCTCCACGTGCAATAGCGATGGTATTAAAAAGAGCCAAAGACTTGTCGTCGGCTATTGCGCTGAGAATATCTACTATAGATACACCTAATCTCTCAGAAGTAGAGATCGCCTTATGCTGATATTCCAATCCTGTCATCATGAATTAGATAAGAACAACGCCATATTAATAGGTTTTGGAATTGCAACCCAAAACCGTGCATGTAACACCACAACCATACACTACCTCTAAATCAAGCGAATTGTATAGTATTTGATCGATTCTTCGATGGATATGAAGAAAATCAAGTAATTCAACCGTCATAGGCCAACTAACTAATTATCGTACATAATAAAGCTTCATGTTAACTATAAACAGACGGTTTACAAGTTATACAAATGCTACACCACGAAAGCATGGGATGGATATTCTTTCGGTTCAACTTGTGGCCAAACTTGTTGGCCATGTGCTGTCGTTGTTTTTATCTTATGAATCCTGAAAGCTGTATTGATACTTCAATTATCTTACCAATATTATGACTGATTGCTGAGCGATTATAATTGAGTATTACATGGTCTATTCCTGCTTTTTTGGCTTCCTGCAAATCTTTCCCGACTTGATCGATACTTCCACTCAAATAATGCCGTTGTTCTCGTTTTCCCTGCATTTGTTTATCAGTATAACCAAAATCTGTAACGTTGGGATATAATATTGCCGCAGTATGAATATCTTTAGGGTCTCTATTTATTTTATAGCATTCATCATTTATCTTATTTATATTTGATTTAACTTCATCTGATGAATTGCGTACAACACATATCCAACCATTGGCGTGATTAGCTATCCTTGCAAATGTGTTTTGGCTATAGCCACCGAGATAGATCGGGGGATGTGGCTTTTGGATAGGTTTAGGCCCTATCTTTGAAGCTGGAATATTGTAATACTCTCCTTTGAATTCAACGACATCGTCTGTCCATATCTTTTTTACTAATTGCACATATTCATCAGCTCTTTTTCCTCTATCCTTAAAAGGAATATTGGAAACCTGGTACTCGTCTCTTGACCAGCCAATTCCAAATCCGGCTATAGCTCTTCCTTTAGACAAAACATCAAGTGTTGCAAACCTTCTTGCCAGTATTACGGGATTATGAAAAAGTATATCAACTATAGAAGTTCCTAATGCAATTTTTTCGGTGTTAGCAGCTACAAAAGTGAGTGTCTCTAAAGGATCAAATATGTATTGCCAATCCTCGGGGAACTTTCCATCTTTAGTTTCGGGATATGGATTCTGTGGATTAACAGGCCAAATCAATCTCTCCAAAACCCATAAGGAATCAAATCCAGCATCTTCAGCTTGCTGTGCTAACTGAACTATGTTTTCTCTTGTAGCATTTTTACCGGTCTGTGGTAGTCTTAATCCTATTTTCATCTTAGGCTATTGCGATACTATACATGTGATAATTATTGTAAGTTATAGGTTTTTAAAATAGGACTATTCTAGCTGTTGTGCCCCACTATGTGTAGATATTGAAAATAGTATTTCTCGGTGGGTTTCAAAAATCTAGTAGATTTTTAGGACTTTTGCAATATGCATTTATACTTTAGTTATATTTGATAACATATGTATAAGATTTTGTTTATGAGCGGTATAGTCGCTCTGGCAACAATACTTCTGGTGCCTTTGTGGCCACATGCAGCAAACGCAGGCAGTACATGTAGCGTTTCGATTCAAACCCACGACAAATCCATCCACGGTGGAACATTGTCCACCTCTTCAAATAGTGGCAGTTGTTCTAGCTCGGTGAGTGGTCGTTCAGGTCAAGGTTCGCCCCATTTCGCAGGAGCTTTCGCATTCAATGATCCTGGATTCAAGACGGGCACTTGTACGAGCAGCTCAGCAGGTCTCTCAGGTCTAAGTTCAGACTTTAACGATGGTCAACACAGCAGTGACAGAAGTTGTAGCACGCATTCTCCATAATTTTTTTATTGTTGATCGTCGGGAGCTATAGCCTCATAGCTACCATGTATAAGCTTTTTCATTGCTGCACGCAGCATGAAATTTTTTGATGTGCATTATCCATTGGTAGACTTGTACTGGCCATGTTCTCAGAATAGATTACGACTTTGCGGCTGAGGAAGGCTAGACTTAAAGCATTGGAAATACAAAGAGGAATATATGGTAAACTGTCCTAGTTGCAAACAAGAGTTTCCTGCAGCGAGTATATGGGCGGAGGTATTTCAAGCAAAAGAATTAGAAACCAGGAAGGAATTGGGCAATTATATCATATTCATGTGTCCACTTTGCCAGGTATTCCTAGATATAAAAGAAAAGGATTAACCGCCACTCTTATGCAACATCTTGCATTACCCTTCTTATCCCAACCCTTTATTGGTCAAAAAAAGCACTATTTGCTACAATGAGAAATAATATTAATGACCTTAGCACATAATATAGTTGACTGAGGAGCGGAAAATCCACCAAGTCGTTAGCCGCTATAGGTAAGTGAATAGCCTTACCCTTCAGTCCAATGTAACTATTTAGACTATAGTCGCTAATTTTATATAATCAGAACCCTATAGATATATCGTCTTTGAAAGGACTTCCAGGAATAAAGCGAAAATCTCTAGGGTTCTAGAGTTCCTTATGCCCACCTTGGATAAAAAAGTTTATAATCAGAAAAAACACCTCACTTCATCTAATTCTGCAAATAATCCAGTATTGATAGTTTCTACACATTGAACGGCCTATTTCCTCCAGGCGTTACTCTTGTATCTGCTCAGGACCAATAGAACCCGAAGCCATGGTCAAGACCTTGACTTCTGCGATAGTAAGGGTGTATTGCATCGACCAGATTGTTGTTTTACTCCAGGAAAAAGACCCAGAAGAGAGAGTGAAAGGCCAAATTTTTATCATAGTTGCGCTAGGATTAGGTATTGAAGAGGACTGCGTACTACTTAATAATAATAGCAGCAGCCAGTCTAATATCACTTTACTATTATTCGACACAAATAAACAGACCAAAATATGCTCTAGAACTTGATCCAACAAAGGACACTACTGATATGGCAGGAATTCAATATCGTGTAAGAGTTAATAATGTTGGATCGAATCAGCTCACAGGGATCACAGTTGTCCTAGGAAAGAATGATACTCAACATTTAAGCTTTCTCGATCCAGGTCAAACATATTTTTTTTCTCCAAAACCGGATACTAATGTAACTACCGTGAAAGTATCTACCAGTGAGGGAATAGTGGTTCAGAGTGATTATCGCTCACCAACAAAGGTCCTTGGACTCCCTGGAAGTGGAAGATGACTGAGATGCACCTATATGATGAAATCATCTAAACGTATAGTGGATCAACCATGTATCTTAAAGGTGGGCTAAAACACATGCTGCCTATTGCATGTACAACGTTGATGATTATGGCCGCCATTTATTGCTACACTGCGTGCCTGTCCGTTTCCGTTTGCATTACTTGAAGTACCATTGGAAACACTGCCAACTCCAATAGCTATACAGCCATTACCTGCACCGTTACCTCCATTAGCAGCAGAACCAGTTCCTATTGCCACATCTCCTGTGCCTCCATTAGCCCCACAAAATGCGCTGTTGACATCGCCATTCCCTCCAATTCCTATCAAAAAGTTTCTCCAACTTGTTTAAGATTGTTGTCTATGCTTCAATTTCCTAATACTTTTCCCTTCTCGCTCATCACGGCCATCTGCAGATAATTCTTGTGTAGATCCATTCCTCAAAACAAGGATATATTCTCGTCCAGCTTGGATTTAGGTAGACTGTTCACATATACTTAGGTTCCTTAGGCCCTGCTAACTCCGATATAAATAGCGATGAGGCTGACTAAATGGCAAAGATGTTGCGAAAGTATCTCGCATATGCAAGGGAGTCTAATGTCAATGGCACAAATAAATTTTAGACGGTTATTCGGAATATTATTTACCACTTTTATTTTGATCCTGGTATCTATTTTTGTAATACTTGCTGTAGCTCAGAAACTAAGCTTAACTGCTGCATTAATTATGATCACAGTACCATTAATTATTAGATATGTATTTCATACTTTAACCAAAATTTAGACTGATCTGATTCTCTATTATTAGGGCCAGATAGAAAATGATGTAGATTCTTCAATTCAATATGACATGAATCCATATCCTAGACGCAAGAGAATTGGTCTGAGTGGTAATAAGAACGCGGCATATTTGAAACCAGCATGCAACTGATGGAGTAGCTCACAAAGAATATGTAGCCAAAAGTGCTAGAAACACAAATGACAATTCACCTGGTCAAAGTACTGGCTTGTATATCAATGATGAATAGTAATTGCATAGGTATTACTAAAAATTTCAGGTGTTGTTTTTAAGTTCCAATCCCTAAACGCGATTTCTATCTTCTCACGATTTGCATCAACAGCTACTTGTAATCTATTTGCTCCATCTTCACTTGTTGTGTTTGGTATGCTAAATTCGAAATCCACAGGAACTGCGTTATTTCTTAAAGATTCTGGAATTTGAGGTTCAAATTGAATCTTGTTCTCTAGCATATTCAAATTCATCCCAAGCATCATTTCGCGTAATGCATACACATACATGCCAATTGACCACGCTTGAAGTATACACGAGTTAAATGGTTGAGGTCGATCTCCTCTGTAAGTTTCGGCATACATACCGTTTTCAGATAGAATTCGTTCTGCCATAGACTCTAGATAAAAAAGCGCTTGTTCTTTCCTACCATATTTAACTTCGCTCAAGGCTGCCCAACCCGTGACAAGAGGCCAAACGGCGCCATCATGATAAAGAGTAGGATGATATTTCGGATCTTGACTGCTCAATGTCCTTACTCCCCATGCCGTTGTAATGTCATTTTGTTCGATTCTGCTAAGAACGGAATCTGCTTTGAATCTATTCTTTACTGAATCTGTGAGTAACAAAACGAGAGAATTTGGACGTAGGCTGCTATCCTTAGACCCATCTTTTCTTATTGTATCATAATAGAACCCACTTTTAGTGTCCCAGTATTCTAGGTCGATTTGATGCTGTAATTTTTCGGCACGCTTCGTCCATTTTTCTTCATTTTGCTCATCTCCAACTATTCTTGCTAATTCGCTTCCGATTTTCAAACTTTCATAAAATAGTGCTTGCACATCATTTGCACTCTTTCTCCTATCAATATGGTCCATCCATGTAGAATCTTGGATGGGAAGCTTTTCTGCAACACCACCAAAGTCATGTTCTACGAATCCATCGCCATCTCTATCTTTCAAAAATCCCCAGTTGACAAGATCAATAATAGACTTCCATCTTTTTTGCAGAAACTGCATATTCCCAGTAGCAAATACATACTCACGTATAGCCCAAGGAAAAAGGAATGTGGAATCGGCAGAGCCAAAGGTGGTGTTATGAAGAAAAGACTTGCCACTAATTATCATAGGGAGCTCTCCTTTTAGTGCTGTCTTTGAGTTCTTTTTGGCTTGGTGTCGAAGAAAATTTTCAATAATTGCTAGAACAAAATTGTAATCACCCATAGATAGGTAGCCTCTCAATGACCAGCCTGTATCCCGTGCCCAAAAATTGGGGAACCTTGGCAGCCCAGCACATATCCCCACACCAAGTTCGTCGTACTCTGCCTTCAAATATTCCAAACTTGTTTTTGCTTTTTCGAATGCCTTGACTAGTTTTACGATAGTTGGGGTTTGATGCTGCTGTTCTGAGCCAGGGGTATGATTTGAAGATGAGGTAGGTGTAAGATTTAAAGTAGAAGAAGGTATGCCTTTGTCGAAGTGATTTCTTAGACTTTCTAAAAGTTGGTTATAATTATCCCTGATATATACGAATTCCTTTAAGCACTCTTCTGAAGTGGTAAAGCCCCCAGTGGCCACCAGTGCAAGCTCGGTGGTCTTACCGGCCTCTATTTCGACATCATATGAAATCTCTAAATCATTATCAAAAGAATCCCTTAAAACCCTCGAGGGCCTCAAGGTCTTGGGCGCAACTCCAATTGTTCCGTAGTAATGTGCAAGATTTTTCTTGGCTGAAGCAGTCTGGATCTGCAAGCAATTATGCTTTGTATGTAACTTGGAAAAGTTGCTCTGCGAAATAGCCGCTAGACCATAGCTAGTAATGTTACCATCAATAAGAAAATGGACCCGTATTTTGCGTTTAAATCTTCTTTCTGTCTTCTTTTCTAAACCCAGTTGTTGAAAATTCATACTACTGCGCTTATGTAATAGATCTAGTTCTAATTTCATAACAAACCCTTTATTCTCTGTAGGTACAAACAATGTTCTCTTTACTTCTAGACCACCAAAATCATGCCTTGTATAGAGGAGACCTCTATCCTGCTTTGAAGAGACTACAAAATTTGGTAGTCTTTTACGAACGCCCTCGTCCATCGATATCTCTATTACAATCCTACCGAAGGCTCGCGCAGGTGGGACGAATAAACCACCATTATCATATATTACCCCCATCCAAGACCATTTAGCTGAAATCTCTCCGTTAGATGAACATACGATATATGCTTTTTTGCCAGATAGAATTAAGGGTAATGTGAAGTTTTTAAAAATGGTATCTTCATTTGTTGTAGATTCAGTATCATCTATCATGGTGGAGGGAATAAAAATCCTCTCTCTACGATTACTTACGTAATCTTTGATAGTAAAAGGTACTAATATCTGTTCAAATCCTTCCATTTTACTCAATATGACAATCTTATGTTTACTTTGTTCTTCCAAGCCACCATCTTTTACTATCAGAAATCTTGCAGTTTGAAATGGCTTGAATGAAATGGGCCTATCATCTGATAGTGTGGCTGCATTTACGACATCCTCTGAAGTTGCGATGAAAATTGACTTTTTTTGAACGGGAATCTCATCTAAGTAGATATCTAAGGAGACTATGTTACCACCTAGTGGAAGAGGTGGATTAAGCAAAGAAAAAATAAATCCATCAAATTTATTATCCCCAATCACTATCGCTGCATTTCTTAAACTACCATCAATATATGAAAGCAATGTGTGTGTTTTATCAAGGGTTCTAGTCAATTCAATTCGTCTCCCTTTATCTTGTCACAATTAAATGAGCCATATCGCGGTATTTCAACAACTCTATGATATATTTGTTGAACTTGTTCAAACCAACCTCCTGGTTTGATCAGCAGTTAAATCGATTAATTATTTATCCCAATAAATAAAGTAGGTGTTGCTCTAGTTAGCATTTTCCGGATATTCTGGGGTGTTGTCTATTTTGTAATTAATTGAGTCAACATAGTATGCCTTGTCCACCAATGAATATATTTGATCCAATACCTCTTGGGTTTTCCCCGATTTCTCTGGTTTCTTATCAAGAATGTTGATGCTCATAACACTCTCATGCGACATACAGAACAATTAGGTATAAAAATGTATACTAAATATGTCAGTAAGAGAAACACAACTAAGTCGATAATGATTCTGCAGATTTAGTCCTATTTCAATTCCACGAGTTCTTTATATCCATTCTCAAAGTCTTTCTGAACCTCTTTCAGCAATTGCATAAACTTTCTGTCCTTTGAGAGAACAGTCTTCATTGAGCTTTCTAGATCATACAGGGCAACTCTAGAACTATCAGTAGCAGCACCATCAGAATTAGCCATCGCTAGTATAGTTGATTCACTATGCGCCACTCCCAGTTTAAATGCTATGACTTTGGCATGCAATCGTAAATCTGATTCTAATAATTCCACTTGCCTTTTTTGATTGCTAGGATCCATTTCAGGTGGATTTGATGTAGATCTTTTGATAGCATCGATTCTATTGAGAGTCGTCCTACAACATTCCTGCAGATATTGAGTTATCATAAAGTAAAAGCGAGCTGTAGAGCGTTCTATTGTATCTACTTCGAAGTATGGAAACAGAAGAGCGCTTAATATTATGTTATCTTGGTATCGTATTAACAACTGTGGAGGGTAACTCAACGGCTTGGAAAAGATGTGGAATAATCCAGAGGTAGTTAGGGCATAGACTATTTCTCTGCCTAGGAATGATTTCTTTTTACTTTGTACCTCTTCAACCAAATTAGACTCTCTGAGTCTTGTTACAGCATCCTGTTCATCTTTATTAAACGGTTCACGATGGCGTCTCAACCGGAGATAGAAAGATGGTTGATATGTGTTCATGATTTTAAACAAGGCTGACCTTTCCAAGTCGTTAAGTTCTCCTACTCTTTTGTATGTCGATATTTCAGCTAGATATCTAGAGTAGTCCAATAGGGCATATATCACATTTTCATAAATATGTATTCTTGCATGCGTTAATTATTATCGCCTTTTGCATTGTGTGGCTCCAAGTGGCGTATCAAAAAGGCACAACAAGTCATCAAAGGTGGATTAAACAGAATCTTGTCGAATTCTCACCCAGATCGCATTATTAACAGAAATGCGAGTATTCACTCCCCATATACCTATCAATAATCTACTACTGGGTATATCAGAACTAAAGTTCAGTTGAATCAACTTTTTGTTTATAGATGATTTCTCAGTATAATTTTACAATAGATACTTATACTCGCCTGAGATTGAGAGAATATGCAAAAATCTCCGGTATTGGTGACGATGGCTCTAATTACCGCTACAGCGATGTTTGTTTCAGGAATCACACCAACGCATATTGCAAAAGCAAGCACATGCAGTTCCTCTGCCAGTATAGGCTTAACCGTATCAACTAGTACTACAAAGATAAGCTGTTCAACAGGAAGTGCGTTTAGCAGGTCGGTTGGGGCATCCACTTCCCACGGCGGCAGCGCGTCTAGTTGCACCAGTATGTCTACTACTTCGAGGCCCGGTTTTGGTTTTAATAGTATTGGAAAACAAGACAGTAGTGGTGCCGTTAGTTGTGGTTCGCATTCCCCTTAACACCCAAATCCCAACATCCATCTAAAACACCCACAGAATCAAGAACAACAGGATCAAACGGTTTGTTACAAGTATGTGATTATGCTGAAATCAAACTATAACGTTACAGAACCTTAATGAGCAAACTTAATAGATTTCTTAGTCCCCAAAGATGTATAAGGGCAGATTGCAAAAGAAGTACACCAAGAGATGAGTGAGGATAAAAGGGATACTTTATCCCAAAAGGTGCTGGAAGCGTATACTAGGGATGTCGGACGTGGAGTAGCTCGTATTGACTATGATTCTATGGATTCTTTAGCCGCATCGACCGGCGAGGTTATTGAAATTAGAGGCAAACGGAGAACCGTTGCCAAATGTTTACCACTTTACCCTTCAGATGAAGGGAAGGGAATAGTTCGAGTTGATGGTCTAATCAGGAATAATGCTGGTGTGGCTATCGGAGATACGGTTATAGTGAGGAAAATCAAGGCAGTTCCAGCTGAAAAAGTTATAGTTGCTCCTATAGAGGCAATCCCCTCTATTGATGAGCGCTATCTTGCTGACGCTCTTGAAAGTGTGCCTCTTATGAAGGGAGATAATGTCATGGTCCCTTATTTTGGTGGTAGACTTACGTTCCAAGTAATTGGTGTGACACCAATCGCTGACGCAGTTCTCGTTACGAAAAAGACAATATTCCATATTGGCGAGCGGGGCACCGCAATAAGAGGTGGCGCTGCTCAAGTCTCGTACGAAGACATTGGTGGCTTAAGCGAAGAAATCCAAAAAGTTCGGGAGATGATTGAGCTTCCGTTAAGACATCCAGAAATCTTTGAAAAACTTGGTATTGAAGCTCCAAAAGGTATACTATTACATGGTCCGCCAGGAACAGGTAAAACTCTTCTGGCAAAGGCAGTAGCAAGCGAAAGTAACTCCAACTTTATCAGCATCTCAGGGCCTGAAATAATGAGTAAATTCTATGGGGAATCTGAAGCTCGCCTAAGAGAAATCTTCAAGGAAGCAAGGGAAAAAGCACCCTCTATCATATTCATTGATGAAATTGACTCTATCGCTCCAAAGAGGGAAGAAGTAACTGGTGAAGTCGAAAGAAGAGTAGTATCTCAATTGTTATCAGTGATGGATGGTCTTGAATCAAGAGGTAAGGTCATTGTAATTGCTGCTACTAACAGGCCAAATGCAATCGATCCTGCACTAAGACGGCCTGGTAGATTTGACAGAGAAATTGAGATAAAGGTTCCAGATAAACGTGGCAGGTTGCAGATACTACAGATTCACACACGTAATATGCCTCTAGACAGAGATGTAGACCAGGAAAGAGTGGCTGCAATAGCTCATGGATTCGTTGGTGCGGACCTTGAATATTTGTGCAAGGAAGCAGCAATGAAATGTTTGAGAAGATTACTGCCTGAACTTAATTTGGAAGAAGAGAAAATCCCGCCCGAGACACTCGAGAAGCTAATCATAACGATGGCTGACTTTGACAACTCATTCAGGGATATAATGCCATCAGCCATGCGAGAAGTGTATTTGGAACCACCTGATGTACCTTGGACAGCGATCGGAGGCCTAGAAGAAGTCAAACGTGAATTACAGGAGGCAGTAGAATGGCCATTGAGATATCCTAATTTGTACAAGGAATTGAGTCATACTGTTCCAAGAGGAATCCTATTACACGGACCGTCAGGTACAGGTAAGACCATGCTTGCAAAGGCTGTGGCTACAGAGTCTGAAGCCAACTTTATCAGTGTAAAGGGACCAGAATTGATTTCAAAGTGGGTTGGAGAATCGGAGCGAGGTATAAGAGAGGTATTCAGGAGAGCAAGACAAGCATCTCCATGTGTCATATTCTTTGACGAAATTGATTCTATTGCTCCTACTAGAGGGGGAGGAATGGAAGGAGGTGCACATTCAAGTACTGAAAGAATGGTGTCTCAGTTGCTCACAGAGATGGACGGTATGCAGGCCATAAATGGAGTGGTTGTACTTGCTGCTACTAACAGAGTTGATATGATTGATATGGCTCTATTAAGACCAGGACGATTTGACAAGATTGTATTCGTGCCAAAACCTGATGTGAAAACAAGGCAAAAAATTCTTGAAATACATACAAAAGATAGACCCAT
Source organism: Candidatus Nitrosopolaris sp. (assembly GCA_035691865.1). Classification (GTDB taxonomy): domain Archaea; phylum Thermoproteota; class Nitrososphaeria; order Nitrososphaerales; family Nitrososphaeraceae; genus Nitrosopolaris. Next base: position 11,921 of record DASSIM010000040.1, read on the forward strand.
TGGCGCAGATATAGATTTAAGGAAAATAGCAGAGATTACGGAAGGATTTAGTGGTGCGGATGTTTCAGCAGTTGCTAATACTGCAGTATCTTTGGTATTGCATGAATACCTTGGAAAGTACTCCACACCGGAGGAAGCAGCAAAACATACTTCAGAAGCACTCGTTTCAATGCAGCACTTTGAAGAATCAGTCAAGAAAATAAGGATTCAGAGAGAGATGAAACCTGGAGAGAAACTATCTTTGTCGCACTTCGGATGACGTTGATTTATCATAAAAGCTTAGCTTTATGGACGTACCCAATACAGAAACTGCTGATTGAAACGATGTGTGAATTGCTAATACCACCTAGTTGACAGAGAAATTTGTTGCAATAATGAACTAATTGTCCTCATTATTACAGACTATTCAGTAATTAAAGTGGGGAGGAGAACCGCTACAGGCTACGTTTTACCAGGCGGTTGAAATATTAGGCAAGCGGTCGGATCGTTGCACAATGGTGGCTGGAAACAATTTGGATTCTTTTTGCCTGTATGCTCACAAGGGTTACCGGCTGAGGATACGGCATTGGCTGGTACTATTATGTTCATTCCTACAACCATTACAACTACTATAGCTATGACTCCAAAAATTGCTAACGCTGTCTTGCTATTCAGTTAATGTAATTCAAAGTCTAACATTTATGCATTTACTTTGGCATGATCCTAACCAGTCATCTGTTTTTGCTTGAATTTGAATAGCACTATTAAACAAAGGCGGTACTAGAAAAATCAGATTAGTCATAGTATTTTGTCTTCTGTTCACGATTCCAACCTTCTTACTCGTACACAATTTCTACTTTCATAAGATATTTTTTAGAGCAAGGTACAGCACTATGATTGGGTCTTAATCAACAGCCCAGTCTTGGACAGCGATCGAATTCCCAAGATCTACCAATTGCAAATGCCGTTGAAGACGAGAGGGAGATTAGAATATACTACCACTTCTGAATTTCTTTCCTGAGATGCTGAAAGATTTCACTCTATGCACATTAGTAAGTGACATAAAATCCAAAAATAATGTTGATGTTAGTTACAATTACAAGTTCATTTAGCAGTTTGATCCGCTTCAAAAATACCAAAGCCATTATTCTCTGTATCTGTGCATACCGCCATATAACCCATACCTGGCACGGGCGATTTTGGCATTATAACTTTCCCTCCTAACTGTTCCACTTTAGCAGAATATTCTTGAACTGATTTCACGTCAAAATAGTTTGTAAATCCTTGCTGTTGTGGCGATTGTCTTTTCATCATCCCTCCACCTATAGCCTTATTCCCTTTATCATCCACAGTTGATATCAACCAATACTCCATTCCTTCTGGAGTATCTGAACCAGACCATTTATCGATCTTCCACCCAAACAATTCATTATAGAATTTTTTTGATCTTTCGATGTCATCTGAAGGAATTTCAAAATGTACTATAGTTGGCAAATTTCTTATTCACTACTTCTATATCCTGATAACTACGTAATAAAGCACATTGATTATAGAAACGTTACATTCAATCTAGCTTGAATATACTTCAGAGGTAAAACCATTCTTCCACCGCAAAGTTGCATCCTACTCTGCTATCCTAGTTGGAAGGTGTTGCAATTTATTAATGAATGTACATCATCAAGGTCAGAAGCGAATCACAAGTGGTGCTACCTGCAACTGTTTTACCAACAGCTACAACTGCAATATACTTGGGTATATTTCCATTATTGTCATCTTTGCGTTTGAGATTGATTTTGAATTTGCGATGGTGCCCTTAGCGGTAATTGGAAGAAAGGAAATGCACCACTACCCAAAGCATAAGGCATTTGACCGTT
>DASSIM010000041.1:0-4837 GCA_035691865.1 Candidatus Nitrosopolaris sp.
CCGATCGACGACGTTTGAACATAGTAAGATCCGACTACAATAAGAGTGCCTTTAATTGCGACAAAAGCCTCCCCTAAACCGAGATTCACGATACTTGTTGAATAAAAATATACCGCTAATATAGCGAATCCAAGGAGTAAAGCAATCATAATGCCCCTTATCACCACAAAGTACATCCCTATTAGAGTCCCGATCAGGAGAAGAATTAGACCAACGCAATAAACGTTACCCGGTTTTAAAAGGTTTTCAGGTAGTACTCCTGTTCCGCCACTAAACGGTGTCCTATGCGTTGCTTTGTCTATACCTCGTTTGTAATCCCAATAATCATTCAACAAGTCTATGCTTGCGTGAAGACAGATAACTCCTGCAAAAGTTAGTACCGCGTTTGAGAAGTCAATCTGTTTATTTTTCCAGAAGGCAAGCGCTATGCCATTGCTGACTGCTATCACGGAAGCCAATAGAAATCTTAATCTTATAGCCCGCAGCCAAGTCCTTATCATTTTGGGTAATGATCGCGGACTATTATTTATCTAATCGTATTTTCGTTTTTGTTCTATGTTTTTTGTGCTAAAAACATAGTCTAGCAAAAAGATGAACTTGAAAGCAGTGTTTGGATTTTGTGTCTAAACTTTAAATATATTAAAAGTTTAGTAAGCTTAGAGACTGAATTGGGTGAGAGGTCATGTATCTTTTGCGACATAATTAAAAAGAAATTGCCTTTTGTTGATGTCTACGAAGATGACAATTTCTTAGTATTGATGGACAAGTACCCAATAAGTAAAGGACACACTCTTCTTATTCCAAAAAACCACTACGATAATTTGCTGTTAATGCCAGAGAGAGAAGTCGGAAGATTATATTCACTCGTACCCATCATTGCCAAGGCGATTGTCCCAACTGTAAAAGCAGATGGCTTCAATGTTGGTCAAAATAATGGCAAAGCCGCAAATCAAATTGTCCCACATGTTCATGTTCATATTATCCCGAGGTTCAATGATGACAGTCCTAATGGCCGATGGCCGATGAGACGTGTATCTTCTCACGAAGAACTATTCAAGATCGCTGAGGGGATTAAACGATTTCTGAATCCCACATTGGTTAACAGCGAATCAAGTTAACCAAGTTTATACTCCTATCTGCTGGCATTTCTATAAACGATATAAACTGTTTTGATAGTGAGACCTTTTATATCGACCTATACGCCCTTCTTCACAATAAGTAAAAAAAGTTAGCCTAAATTACTTTTAAGGCTAAATCAACTGGTAAATTAAATGACTTCAATTCAGCTCGGTAAAAATTTCAAGTACGACTGCACAGAATTAGTTTACTCTATTGTCCGAAACAATAGCGGCAAAGTTACAGGGAAGCAGCTTGAGCGGGATATTGGAAGTAGATATGAAGTCCGATACGCCATCACACGTTTGACGAAAGAGGGTAGAATCAAAAGAATCAGAGGTTTCGGCGTCGACAGGGTGGAATTTTTCTACCAAGTTGTTGTATCGGATACTCATCATCAGATGTGAGACAGAACTGTCATTACTTGTCAACCGTTGTACTACATTCCATCTTAGGGTGAACCGTACCGCAATAATTTGTATTAAGGAAACATATATTTTGAGCATGGTTATCGATTAAGTGTGCTCCATCTTAACAAAAAGATAACATAACGTGAGTGAATAAGGAAAGTTGTTGCCTTGTTGGAAGATCTGATTTATCAAGAAACGAAGACGCCGTCCAGAGACAACTAGACTACGATAATAACAATGTAGTAAAGATTAGAAAATCTCTTCGTCGCCTCTAATACCGGCCAGCCTCGTTTTGACTTCGGATGCACACTCTAAACAGACGCTAGTGGAGAAGGGAAAGCTCTTCATACAGTCTTTGCAAGTGGGCTTGCCACAATTCGAACATGGCCTCGTAATCTTTTCGGTGTTACACAGGTAACAGAAATTCGTATACATAATGAACTCTACGACTTTATCTCGTAAAAGGTTATCGCATAACCATGCCCAACTCAACGATCCAATCTCTCCATCGACGTGAGGTCCTTTTAGTACGAAAACAATAGCTGAGTAGATAAAATATTCGACATATTATATAACAAGAAACACTATTTTGAAGGTTCAGAAAAGATCTTAAGATGCTGTTGGTGTTTCATTCTTCGCTTGTATTCGAGAAGGTAATTTGAGGCCTCCTTCTTAGAATCGAACCTTGCTTCGCCTCTGAATGACCCGTTTTGATCTATAAGACTAATGGCGTTCCAGATGCCGTTCTTGCTTAGCTTCTTTACGATAAACATTTGCTATGATATATTCTATCATCACCGGGATTAAAATTAGATCCGTGTCTTATCAGTAAAAATATTCATAATCGTGCTTAGATCTTACTACGAATAATATGTGCTAGTACCGCAAGTTTCACTGGTTTTATAAGAATTTGTATCATTTTGTCGGCGAAAAACAAGTCCTTTTCCAATTCGTCCTTTGCGCCCTGAAATGCTGTTAGTATCAGGATTCTACCAGATGGGTATCTCATCAGAATTTCTTTTGCGGCCTCTAACCCATTCTTTTTTCCAGGAAGTTTATAATCGATTATTACAAAGTCAGGCCTGTATTTCTCATAATCGTCCATTGCTTCATTAGCCGTAGTTGAGGTCACAATCACAGAATGACCTTTTGAATTCAGATAATCCTTGTAAAGGTGGAGGATATCCTGTTCATCCTCTAATATCATTACCTTCCGAATCTGTCTTTCCTGTTTAACAGTTCCTGACATATCTAAAGTATTTTGGCAAAAATTCTTAAAAAAGATATCAAGATATTCGGGCGATAGTATTACTGCCACTAGGCCTGAAGCGGAGAATTGCTCCTATTCGCCCAAGGCTAGCTATCTGAGCGCCTTCTTCTGATTTTCCAGAAATTATTTCCAACCGGCTTGCAGTCATAGCTGCCAATTCTTCTAGATAATCTACAATATCTTTCTCACTGATATCATAATCGATTGCTGAGCATGAGGGGCATGGTTTTGATAAGAGCTCTTGTTTGGCAGATACCAAGTTATTTCTCTCAATAAATCTTTCTTGTATAGTACCACATCTTTTGCATTTTACATCCAACTTTCGAAATGTAATATCGTCAGTCACAATAATCATATCTACAATTCCGTTCTGGAGAGATTTTATAACATCCAAGATACCGTAAATACCAAGACCTCTACCAGAATGAACTTCGCCCATGAATTTCTTGACTATCTTTTTTTCCTCCATTAACCGATATTCTGTCATAACGCCTAGGTCATTAACCTTGTCTATGATTTCGCGAATCCCCTCGTCGCCAGAATAAGACGTGTCTAAAGTCGAAATAACGTTATTCTGTAGTCTGTAATCCAAATATTCTTCTTTAAGAAAATTGTCCTTTGTTGGACCTGGTCCCCCTACAATAAGCCCTCTAACATTGAACTGATCAATGAATACTTTTTGAGCATGGTCTCCTACTCTGTGATAGTATTCATTTAGTTCATTGTCGCGAAGTCTTTCAAATCTTCTTGCAGACTGACCACCTTGCCTGTGTTTGCCAGCGACTCCAGACGTCATTGTATCGACAACTACCCATCTATCACCTGTCAATATTCCAAGACCAGCTTCTTGTGTATCAATAGCAAGAATCCCTATTACTTTATCATCCTTCATCATATCCCTCAAGTGATCTATCCAAAAATGATCGTCACAGCGATAAAGCTGGATCTGAACCGGCTTTGGGGGTAGAACAGGAAAAAGTTCTATCTTTTCTGTGCCGAAACCCTTCCCGCTTGGGATAGCTCCGCAAAATATGATGAGCCCATTCTCCGGTGTATCCTTGAAAAGTTTTAGGTGCTCTATTGTTCTACTCAGAGCGTCTTGAACGTGGGTTCTCGTCAAATCGGATTTGATGTTCGAAGCAGTTCCTGATTCATTACGCAATTGGGCAATGACATCAAAAATCGGTCGTCTAGGAGGGACATACACAGTTACAAGTTCAGTTCCATGACCCGAAATGCTTGCAAGTTCATTTAACATTTTGGTTAACTTGTATCTCTTTACCGAATCCCATTTCGGTTGCGTACTGCTGCCGGTATTCATCGTTGCTAATAGAGATTTTTCATGTACACATAATATAAGGATATCAACAACGTAGCACGAAAGACAAAAAATGATGCCGACTCGATGATAATGCCGGTTTACTGCATTTTTTCTCGTTGCATCGTTCTCTCCAATAGCCATTTAAGCCAAAGTTATTATTTAGCGTGAGAATGTAACAAATCAAAAAATAATGGAGATGCTCCCGAGACTTGAATATGTTAAACAGGCTAGAGTTAGACTCGGCTTGACTCAGCGCAAGCTGGCCGGGCTAACTGGAATAAGCACTTCCATGATCAACCAAATAGAGTCAGGTCGCTGCAAACCAAGTTATGAGACGGCCCGGAAAATCTTCGAGCTCTTAAGCTCTCTCGAATGCCAATCTTCGATGAAGGCTGGCGATATTTGTAGTCGTAAGCTAATTTTAGTACAAAGAAATGACACCTTAAGGGTAGCCATTGACAGAATGAGAAGTAACTCTATCAGTCAAATTCCAGTGTTCGACGGCTCGCGTGTTGTTGGTATTGTGAGTGAAGACGGCTTGGCAAAAAGAATGGTAGAAAAAGCCGAAAAAGAGGGCGGACGCAATATGACGATCTCCATGATTATGGAGCCACCACCCCCTCTAGTTGATTTATCAACTCCTGCCAAGGCACTGGTTCCACTGGTCAGATTTTCTAAGTGTGTCCTTGTCAGTGAAAAGGGCGCAGTAGTAGGGATTAT
>DASSIM010000042.1:0-8421 GCA_035691865.1 Candidatus Nitrosopolaris sp.
AAAGTGAGGTATACAGAGCAGTACATAATCTTCACACATTGTTGGAGGAAAAAAATCTCATGATTTATGAGGGTTAACCAATCTACCCAACTCTTGTGGTTGTATTGTGATTATGACATCTGTCAACGACTCGGCACCTGGGATCCCACATGATTTGAAATGACAAGATTTTGTTTCATATACCATTTTTATTGTCATGCCAGAGATTTGGCTTAAATACGGTACAACAGATGTTGCACTAGACATCAAGTTCGGAAATCTTCTTGCTCAAGTATTTCCTGGTATTCCATTAATGTCGGACGAGGATATTGCAGCAACAATAGGCAATGTGCCGATGTCTAACAATATGCTGATTTTGGCGCTCTCTAGATCAAAGCCGGTCCAAAGTATTGTCCAAATGCTACAAGTTATGACACAGTCTCGAGGCTTCGAAGGGGTGCACGTTGATGTGGTACGGAAACTACCGAATAGGGAAAGCAACGAAGGCTTTAACTTGGGATCTCACGAATGTCCTCTATTCCTGGGCAGACGGTATGAAAATGTCATTTTTGTTTCTCGAACCTCTTACGATCCACTTTTTGGATTCAGCGGCACTCCGACTATACTTCTGCGATATTATATGCAGGAACGCATGTTATCAGCATTCGAGTCGAGACAAAGTAATCTTCCTAACCCAGGGGTTTACTGTCCCCCATTGTCAGTTGCTCTTTCTGCTTCAGAAGAGCTTTCGGCTACATCTGTCGAACTCGTCGCGAGTGATTCTGGCATTTCAGCAATCTATAGCGGAAATATTTGTGATGGATTCCGAAAGGCTAGAGAAAAGCTAACCTCAATTACGACAGTTGAAGTAGATTACGCCAAGTCTGCTATTGCTTGCGGAAGCAACGAAGCAGACTTCTCGAATCTTAATGCCTCATTGAATCTATTGTGGAATTCAGCTCATGCAATTCAAGAGGAAGGTTCCATTATATTGTTGGCCGAAAACCGAGACGGCTTAGGTGAAGGAGCCCTGCAAATGGTTGTGGAAGGTAAGATGAGAATCGAGGACTGCGACAAGAAAGGGTTTTATGTACCGGGCCTAGAGCATCTTCTATACATGCAAAACCTAAGCCATCAGTATGATTTAGGGATCTTGTCGACATTGCCACATTATTATCTAAAAAAGCTGGGATTTGAAACCTATGGCGCAACAAAGGATGTTTTGCAAAAACTGTTAGCCAAACATGGTAAAAACCATAAAATTCTCGTATCATCTGCTGCGGATGTTGCATTGTTGAAGTTGAGAGAACAAACAAGAATAGACCCGGCTTAGGCCAACGTGAAACTATGATTCCTATAGAACAATACTAGCAGGGGAAGCAGCACGACTAGAAAGAATTTGTGAGGAGTGGGAAAAAATCATCTAAAATCAGTTCTACTCGGTATACTGAGTTGAGCTGAAGAATTATTCATTTCGAGAATATGTGATGTTCTGTGCCAAACAACTCGCAGTACGCTGGTATCTGTCCTTGCGTATTTTAAATTGGGCATTATGATCAAACCCATACCAGTACTCGATTATCCTCAAAAATCGAAAAAGCAGTCAACAAGACTTTATTATTCAAAAGTCTACATTTTTCATAACAAGGTAGCGGGTTCGAACAATTCGAGGATAAAAATATACTCTGGTGCGATCCAGGCTGTAATATAATTCCGTCATTGCTAAAGATACGAGCCAATAGCTCCACCGCTGTTCACTTTTTTGGCGCTCTTCGTTACTTGACCAAGCGCATTCCATTTTATCGACAGTGAGCCCATTACTAAATCAGAATATAGACAATCTTCGTAAGACGAATGCATCTCTTTTCTTGAGCTCGTCCAATCGAAGCGAGATATTACAATATACTTATATATGCATGCGAATGATACTTCAGGATTCGAGGATGACTAAGCGGGCTATCTGTCTTCGCTTGTCAACCGATAAATATTGGAGATGTTGTTGAAAGTTGTCTATCGAGAAAAAAGTAATAGAGATTACCAATCATACATATCAGCCGAAACACGAAATATTGTCGAAGAGTCAAGCTGAGGAAATTTTGAAAAAATATAATACGAAACCAAGTCAGCTGCCATACATAATGATGGATGATAAGGGAATAGTGGATCTTGACGTGAGACCTGGTGACGTGATAAAGATTACGCGGAAAAGCGCCACCGCAGGTGAAAGTGTATATTACCGCTATGTGGTAGAAGCTTGATTTATTATGATGTGGCCAGTAATTAATGATATATTACGAAGGGATGGCATTGCCAGACAGCACTTAAATTCTTACAACGAATTCATGGAACGTGGACTGCAAAGCATCATCGATGAAGTTGGAGAAATTGAAATTGAGACGGCGGAATATCCATATAAAATTAAGCTTGGGAAAATAAAATTACAACAACCAAGGATAATGGAGCTAGATGGTTCTATCACACACGTTGCGCCAATGGAAGCTAGGCTCCGTAATCTTACTTATGCATCACCCATCATGCTTGAATGTAGCATTGTAGAAGATGGAAAAATTTTAGAATCTAGGTTCATTCATGTCGGGGATATGCCTGTAATGGTCAAATCTAATGCATGTATCTTGCACAACTTGCCGGATGCGAAGCTTGTAGAACTGGGTGAAGACCCACGTGACCCTGGTGGCTACTTCGTAATAAATGGATCTGAGCGTGTTATTGTTGGCCTCGAAGACCTCTCTTATAACAAGATCATTGTGGATTCTGAAGAGACCTCCGGGGCATTGTTATACAAAGCTAAAGTCTATTCTTCCATTGTAGGTTACAGAGCGAAATTGGAGTTGATTATGAGACCAGATGGGTCTATAGTTGGGAAGATTCCGGGCTCTCCTGTCGATATTCCGCTAATTACCTTAGTGCGGGCCTTGGGTTTGGAGTCAGACAGGGATATAGCGAGTGCTGTGACGTTGAACAAGACCATTCAAGATGAACTCGAGCCTTCATTTGAAAAATCTGGCGAAATTATTACGAGCAGGGATGCTATCGTATATATCAGTAAAAGAATTGCACCGGGAATGCTCGAGGAGTTTCAGATAAAGCGTGCAGAAACGTTGCTTGATTGGGGGTTGCTCCCACATCTTGGAAAGAATCCTGATAACCGACATGAAAAGGCATTATTCCTGGGAGAAGCCACAAGCAAACTGATCGAGCTCAAGCTCTCCTGGGTTGATTCCGACGATAAAGATCACTACGGAAACAAAGTAATCAAGTTTGCCGGACAAATGCTTGCAGACTTGTTTAGAACTGCATTCCGCAACCTAATTCGGGACATGAAATACCAACTTGAGCGATCTGGACAGAAACGTGGTATCAATGCCGTTGCCGCAGCTGTGAGGCCTGGCATTATTTCTGACAAACTCAATAATGCTATTGCAACTGGCAATTGGGGGCGCGGAAGAGTTGGAGTTACTCAATTACTTGATAGAACGAATTACATGTCGACCATCAGTCATCTAAGGCGAATCCAGTCTCCATTAAGCAGAAGCCAGCCGAATTTTGAGGCAAGAGATCTGCACGCTACGCATTTCGGTAGGATCTGTCCGTCTGAAACACCCGAAGGTTCTAACTGTGGATTGGTTAAGAATTTAGCGCTCTCAGCTGTGATTTCTGTGAGCGTTTCTTCTGCGGAAATCGTGGAAAAGTTATACGAATTTGGAGTTGAGCACGTCGATGAGGCCAACGAAAAACTCAGAAGCATCGGCGCTAGAATATTTGTCGACGGCCGTTTAATAGGATATGCTGAGGACGGACGCCGTTTATCAAATGCTCTTAAAGATATGAGGAGGTCGGGAAAAATTCATCCTCATATTGGAATATACTTTTACTCTTCATTGAACGACAATGCTACTAAGCGTCTTTACGTAAGTTGCAATGCTGGAAGAGTTCTCAGACCGTTAGCAGTAGTTAAAGATGGTAGGGTTCTTATAACTGATGAAATAATTGAGAAGGTTAGTAAAAAATTTCTATCATGGACAGATCTCTTGTACATGGGTATGATAGAGCTGGTCGATGCGAACGAAGAAGAAAATTGCTACGTAGCCGTCGAAGCGGCACACATAGAAAATACTCACACGCATCTCGAGATATTTGCCTCTGCTATTCTCGGAGTAGGAGCCTCCATAATCCCATATCCTGAACACAATCAATCACCTCGGAATACATATGAAAGTGCCATGGCCAAACAGAGTCTTGGTTTTTCTACTCCATTGATGAACGCTAGCACTTACGTTAGGCAGCATTTTATGCTATACGCACAGACACCTATGGTCAGTACCAAGGCAATTAATCTACTAGGTCTTGATGATCGCCCAACTGGGCAGAATGCTGTTGTTGCTGTTCTACCATTTGAGGGGTATAATATCGAAGATGCAATTGTGTTCAACAAATCCTCAGTCGAGAGAGGACTTGGGAGAACATTCTTTTATAGGGTTTATGAAGCTGAATCGAAACAGTACCCTGGTGGAATGAAGGATACCTTCGAGCTTCCAGCATCTGATGCTAATATCAGAGGCTTCAGGGGAGAAAAAGCATACCGGCTATTAGAGCAAGACGGTGCCATAATGCACGAAGCGGTTGTTACGGGTGGTGATATTTTGATTGGCAGGACTTCGCCTCCTAGATTCATGGAAGAATACAAGGAATTTGAGGTGAAGGGTCCATACCGGAGAGATACCTCTGTAGGTGTGAGGCCATCAGAAAATGGCGTCGTGGATACTGTTATAATGACTCAGTCAATAGAGGGAGGGAAAATGTATAAGATAAGAGTGCGGGACATGCGTATTCCGGAGATCGGAGACAAATTTGCTTCACGACACGGTCAGAAAGGTGTAATAGGTATGCTGGTAAGCCAAGAAGACTTACCATACACGGAAGACGGGGTTGTACCAGACATTATGATAAATCCACATGCTTTCCCTTCACGGATGACTGTTGGGCAGTTTATGGAGTCATTAGGGGGCAAAGCCGCTTCATTGAGATGTCGTACCGTAGATGGCTCTGCATTTCTAGGTGAGAAATTAGACGATTTAAAGGGTGTGTTGGAGGAATATGGCTTCAAGTATAGCGGCAAGGAGACTATGTATGAAGGCAGGTCAGGCAAAAAGTTTCCTGCCGATGTTTACGTAGGAGTAGTCTATTATCAAAAACTACATCATATGGTTGCAGACAAGATACACAGCAGGGCAAGAGGACAGGTTCAGATGCTGACTAAACAACCCACAGAAGGAAGGGCAAGAGGGGGTGGCCTAAGGTTCGGCGAGATGGAGCGAGATTGCCTAATTGCTTATGGAGCCTCAATGATGCTCAAAGACAGATTATTAGAAGAGTCTGACAAAGCCGAAGTAAATGTTTGCGAACGGTGTGGCTTGTTATCCTACTACGATGTGAAGCAACGGAGATATATTTGCAGAGTCGACGGTGAAAAAGCAAAAATTTCATCGGTAGTAATAGCTTATGCTTTCAAGCTCCTATTGCAGGAGATGATGAGTCTTAATATCGCTCCTCGTTTGATAGCAAAGGAGAAAGTTTAACGAAGGGGTGATTTGGGGAAGATGGAGCAACCTGTAAAAGTCCTTGGGGGAATTAAATTCAGCGTTTGGTCGCCCATAGAAGTGCGGAAGTTCAGCGTGGCAGAGATTACAGCACCTGAGACCTACGATGAAGACGGCATGCCGGTTCAAGGCGGATTGATGGACAATAGGCTAGGGACATTAGAGCCTGGTCAGAAATGCGCCACTTGCGGTAACACTTCTGCTAAATGTCCAGGTCATTTCGGGCATATCGAATTAGCTGAGCCCGTTCTACACATTGCTTTCGTCGACGATATACATAAGCTGCTTTTAATCACATGCAGATCATGTAATAGGCTAAAACTTGGCTCTGAAGAACTCGCGAAATACCAGCATCTGAGAGATAGCAAAGCCGCTTATGCTGTTATCACGTTGGAAAACGTCAAGGCAGATATCATCGAAAAAGCCAAGAAAGTAAAAATATGTCCTCATTGCCAAAAGGAACAAAACGACCTTGTATTCACAAAACCAACAATCTTCGTAGAAAAGACCGATGCAGGCGAAAATCGGTTGCTTCCTATCACAATTAGGGAGAGGTTGTTGCATATTTCGGATGAAGACCTTGCGCTTTTAGGCTATGATCCAAGGACTGCGAGACCAGAGTGGTTCGTGCTTCAAGTCCTGCCGGTACCACCGGTGACGGTAAGACCCTCTATTATTCTAGAAACTGGGATCAGATCAGAGGATGATTTGACCCATAAACTTGTCGATATTATTCGAGTTAATCAAAGGCTAAAAGAAAGCAAAGAAGCTGGTACGCCACCACTTATTGTTCAGGATTTGGTAGATTTGTTACAGTACCACGTTACTACTTATTTTGACAATGAAGTTTCTGGTATTCCACAAGCCCACCACCGGTCGGGTAGACCACTGAAGACGCTTACCCAAAGACTGAAAGGTAAAGAAGGACGGTTTAGAGGATCCCTTTCAGGAAAGAGAGTAGATTTCTCTAGCAGAACAGTAATCTCGCCCGACCCAAATCTTGGAATCTCTCAAGTCGGTGTACCTGTCGATGTCGCTAAAAAACTCACGATAGCAGAAACTATTTCTCAGTGGAATACGGATGAATTAAAGAAATTGGTCATAAATGGGCCAAATATCTATCCTGGCGCAAACTATATTATAAGACCGGATGGCGTTAAGATAAGACTTGATTACGTTAATGATAGAAAGATAATTGCTGACTCTCTTGCTGCCGGCTATATGGTCGAAAGGCACCTTACCGATGGAGATATCGTGATTTTCAACAGACAGCCATCGCTACATCGTATGTCCATCATGGCGCACTATGTTAGGGTTCTTCCGTATCGTACCTTCAGGTTACATCCGGCAGTTTGTCCTCCATACAATGCCGACTTCGACGGAGATGAGATGAATCTTCATGTTCCACAAAGCGAGGAAGCAAGAGCGGAAGCTGCTCTTTTAATGAGGGTCCAAGATCAATTGATATCGCCTAGGTACGGGGGGCCGATTATAGGCGGAATAAGGGACTTCATCACCGGTGCATTCGTTCTTACTCGTGATGACACGACCCTGACGAAAGAAGAATTTGCAAACTTTGCTCTGATAGGCGGATATAAAGGTACTCTCCCTGAACCTAATGTCAATAAAGCTGGAGAAAAATTGTTTTCCGGAAAACAGCTGTTTAGCTTGTTCCTCCCTCCGGATTTTAACTTCGTGATCACTTCTAAATGGAACAAAGCAATTAAAGGTGAAGGAAGGGATGTGGTCATAAAGAACGGGGAGCTCCTTAGCGGTGTCATCGATAAGGCCTCGATTGGGGCTGAGGAGCCAGATAGTGTCCTCCATAGAATCGTGAAGGATTATGGTAATGACACTGCTAGGAGATTTCTTGATTCGATACTGATTATGCTGAAGACGTACATCACTCATAGGGGATTTTCATACGGCTACTCAGACCTTTGGCTAGAGCCTGAGAAGAGGGACGAGATCACAAATGTTATTCAAAAGGCATATGAGAAGGTTCATGATCTCATTCAGCAATACAAGGATGGCTCACTACCGTTAACAAGGGGACTGGCTCCAGAGGACGCTTTAGAACTCTATGTTGTTAATGAATTGTCGAGAGCAAGGGATAGAGCCGGAAAATCAGCCGACAGAGCATTTCCAGACGATAATTCAGGAGTCATAATGGCTTCCACCGGCGCTAGGGGCTCCACTCTTAATATAGGCCAAATGACAGCCGCTTTAGGTCAACAATCCATAAGGGGAAGGAGGATTTACAAAGGATACCGTAATAGGGCCCTACCTCATTTCAAGACTAACGATACTAACCCAGACGCAAAAGGGTTCGTGAAATCAAATTACAGGGATGGTTTAAACCCCTTGGAATTCTTCTTCCACGCCATGGGGGGGAGAGAGGGGTTGGTCGATACCGCTGTAAGGACCCAACAATCTGGGTACATGCAGAGAAGACTTATTAATGCTCTTGAGCACTTAAAAATAGAATATGATCAAACGGTGCGAGATCCCCATGGAAATATTATCCAGTACTTGTATGGTGAAGATGGGATCGATCCTGCAAAGAGCGATCACGGCGACGCTGTCAATATTTCAAGGCTAATTGGAAGCGAGATCGTTGAGGACGATGGCAGAAGGGCAACGGAACAGGAAATAAACACATCTGTCGCAAAATATTCAACCGAACTTAATCCAAAAATACGGAATGACTTGCAAATCATTCTTTCGGAAAACAGGATGAGTAGAGAAGGGATTGATAAGGTTCTGCAAAAAACACTTGATCTGACTAGCAGAGCTATGGCGGAGCCTGGAGAGGCTGCGGGAG
>DASSIM010000043.1:0-23359 GCA_035691865.1 Candidatus Nitrosopolaris sp.
CATGGTCATAACAATTTACCATAATTAGAAATATTTCTAGCCCAGGATATCAGCTGCGCAATCATTTAACTTAAATTTGACATGAGAGAGATAATAGATCAAATTCTGGTTGAAAAACATTTTTGTCTTTCATATATTATAAAAATTGACAATCAGGCTTATTATCTGATGCATACATCTAAACCATGAAAAAATGTAGCGGCGGGATCAAAAGTATGAAAATTGCAGTATACGGATGGTGTAAGGGAGAGCGGATTGTCTAGAAGACTTGCTATCTTTGCTTTTTGGTTTCTAGGATTTGGAATAGGCTTTCTTGGATATTTATCGCTTCCAAACATCGCGCATTGGTTTGCTATGGCCATACCAAATTTCCTGAACCAAGCAGTAATCGGTGCGCTGATAGCTGGAGTTGTTGGATCAGCAGTTAGCACGTTTTCGATAGTAGCTTGGGCTAACAAAAGCGCAGCTGTTTAACCTCCCATTCTACGTCTTTTGCGTTCTCGGGTCTCATAGACCCTTTCTTAACTGCTAGGATAGGTTAAGGTAGAGCATCGAACCAAACCCATTCGACCGTAATCGATATAGAACCGCCTTTGACCATTCGAAACAGAAGATACTTCAATACTATTATCGAATTGAACATGTGGACAAAAATCCGCTGTCCTATAAGATAGATTTGCAAACAAATCACGCTTTCCTAAATTCGAAAGACTACCATGGAGAAAACACCTCTAATCGTCACCCCCTAAAGCAGGCTGGAAGAGGACTTCTGAGAGATTCGAATCAAGGCCATCGATCAGACGGTCTTGAACAGAAAGTGAGATTGACGGATTGGGTTAGAATATCATGCAAGAGATAAGACTGCGACACAGAACCACTTTTTTTCATCGACAAAAATTCGCTCTACTACAAATTGGCTGTCCGCTGCCATTTGTACTATTTCCTCGTCAGAGTACTTGTACGAATTTTCAGTGTGAATGGTTTCATTTTTAAAAAACCTAAATGTCTGATCTAATCTTCCTACATACACCTGCTGATCTCTGGTGGATACTATATGCATCTCGATCCTTTTGTAAGATGAATTGTAAAAAGCTCGGTGAACGAAGCTATCGAGATTAAACTCTCCTCTTAATTCTCTGTTTATTCGAGTCAATATATTTAGGTTAAATCTTGCCGTTATACCCTCCCTGTCATTATAAGCAGCCTCCAAAACTTTTTCGTCCTTATAAAGATCGATACCAAGTAAGAGCTGATCATTCTGCCCCATTTTACTTCTTAAATTCCTGAGGAAAGCAACAGATTCGTTTGGTTCAAAATTCCCGATACTAGATCCTAGGAAAATGATCAGTTTTTCGACAGGGATTTTGCGATCTGCGGCAATCAAGATATTTGCTTTATCGATACCTTCTAAATAATCTGAGCAGATTCCTATTATTCGAAGACTAGAAAAATCCGCAGAAAGGTTATCTATTGTTTCCCTTAGCATCGCTTGGGAAACGTCCACAGGAAAATAATATAGACTCGGCTGTCTTGAGAGAACCTTCTTCAAAAGGATTCTCGTTTTGCTGGAACTGCCGCTTCCAAGTTCAATAATACTTATCTTTTTCTTGCCATGCATCCGAACGATTTCTGAAGAATGTCGGCTTAATATTGCTGACTCAATCCGCCACGGGTAGTACTCTGGTTGACGACAAATTGCTTCAAAGAGCTGTGATCCCGTAGTATCATAAAGATACTTTGGATTAACCCGCTTCTGGCTCATGGTTAGTCCTTCTTTAATATTTCGAACAAAATCCTCATCCAATTGTGCCTCACTTGTACTATGCATTGCGATTCATCTTGGATCTGTCGCGATGACTCCAGGAATGAGGGTGAAATAAATCATGCGATAGATAATACAGTCTTCCAAAGTATCTAATAATAATCTATCCTTGTCCCAAGTTGTCCCAAAAGCTTGCAACAGTGCCTAATCCGCAATTAGACAGCAGTAAGCTCGCGAGCTAGTAATAATTTGGCTTCGCGTAGTTTGATAAAATTAGTGCACCTAACACACATGGGAGCCCCAAGTTCGCACAATTACTGTTTGTGAATCCTATTTTTTAATATTAATATTTCTATAATTACCACACACTAACGTTTGACTCAAGTGCTTGCGTATCATGCGGAAGCTTTTTCTGGTATGTCAACCAAGTGAGCGTTGTGACTAGTGAATACTGCCGTTGAGCTAGCCAGGCAACTGATAATGCCGGAGATGTGTAAATGATTGAGAGCAAAGAGACAGAGAGAAAATGATAGAACACTTTCCATAAACATAGCTGGTATGGAGCTGCGTAACCCCACTATGCTTGCTTCTGGTTTTTTAGGTATTTCCCAAGCTGTTTTCAACAGGCTTTACAAGGCAGGTGTTGGAGCGATAGTAAGCAAATCAATTAGCAGCGAGCCCATGGATGGTTATCGAAATCCTACGATAGTATGTTTAGATGATGGTAGTTATCTGAATGCTGTTGGTCTTGCAAACCCTGGGGCAGATGCATTTTCGAGGGAAATCGCGTCCAGCTCATATATTCCGATAATAGTCAGTTTGGTTGGGTCATCTCTTGACAATTTTCCAGCAATGATAAACAAATTTGATGACCTAAATATTCTTGGATACGAAATCAATCTATCATGTCCTCACGTAGCCAAAATGGGTATGGAGGTAGGGGATGATCCAGATATGGTAGCCAAGGTTGTAAAGACTGTAAAATCACGTACGTTCAAGCCGGTTGTCGTCAAAGTTGGGATTGGAAATGCTGACCTGCTTGATATCGCAAGAGCTGCAAAGGATGCAGGGGCAAATGCGATTACGGCAATCAATACAATTCGTGCCATGACTATCGACATTGAAAGTGGAGTTCCGATCCTGAGTAATAAAATTGGTGGCCTATCGGGCAAATCAATTAAACCCATTGCAATTAGATGTGTTTATGAAATTTCTAAAAATGTTGGGCTACCTGTGATTGGTTGCGGTGGAATATTCAGCTGGGAAGATGCTGTCGAATTCATGCTCGCAGGGGCATCAGCAATACAGCTTGGTAGTGTAATTGGCTACGGTGGATTTGGGGCATTCCAGAAAATCAGTTTGGGTCTTGAAAGATACTTAGAAAAGAAGGGAATGAAGAACCTTACGGAGTTGGTAGGACTTGCCCATAAATATTAACATTATAAGAAACGTGCTTATTGAACGGGTGATAAATGAAACAGCTAGTGTCAAGACAATCCTCTTTAAGGATAGAGTCTCTTCCAAGGCTGAACCCGGCCAGTTCCTTATGGTCTGGATTCCTGGGGTCGAGGAGCTGCCGTTGAGCGTTATGATTGCTGACGAGGAAGATAAGGCCGCGATCACAATACGAAGACAGGGTGTTGGGTCGACTGCACTTTTCAATAAACGAGCTGGCGATATGCTTGGGGTTCGTGGTCCTTACGGCAACAGGTTCGAGATTGCTCCGGATGTGAGAACGGTGCTATTGGTTGGTGGAGGCACGGGCCTTGTACCTTTGATTAGACTTGCTTCAAAACTGAATGAATTGAGAATTTGTTGCACACTGATAATCGGGGCGAGTTCGAGAAAAGAGGTATTTTTCGAAAAAACAGCCGCTGCCGTTCTGAGTAATACTAAACACAACATAATAGTTAGTACGGAAAGCGGTGATTACGGAATTAAGGGAAAGACGACTGATGCTATGACTCAAGTTCTTAAAAAGGAATCGTTTGATAGTGTGTATACATGTGGTCCCGAATTAATGATGAAAAAAGTTTTAGATATTGCTTCTGCGTATTCCCTTCCTATTCAAGCCAGTCTTGAACGATATATGAAATGTGGGATAGGGATTTGTGCTAGTTGTTGTATTGATGACAAGCTCGTTTGTAAAGATGGCACCGTATTTTGTGAAAAGCAATTATTTAGAATGAATGAATTCGGCATGTCTAAAAGGGACAAAAGCGGACGACAAACGTTCTGCTGAATTTCATGTAGCTATCGTGGTACTTATTCATAGTTATTATTCCCTTGACGCCTTCTGCTTTCAAGGACAACCCCACTTGTAAGACATATCCTAATGCTAAAGGATCAGGAATGATATGCAGAGATATTTACCTTTGTAACGATCACGGTCAAATCTAATCTTGTACTCTTGGAGCGAGATAAAAGTGAATCCTCCCTACGTTAGCCATTCTAAATTCCAACCTCAGTGGCATTTTGGTTGAATATTCCGCTGCTACTGATCCACCTGCTCCACTCACGGCTTTTGTGATTTTCGTCAAATAATCGAGGCTATATGTTGCTTTGCTTTTTTCTTTCACCTCTATCTCTTCTAAACCCGCGCTGTCGGATCCCAAAATTACGTCGGCTTCACCTGAATCCCCCTTACCCGAGAATTCTACCCGCTTAGATTCAGATTCTATCGAAATGTATTCGGACACCACCTGCACGTCCGATAGGAGTTTATCAAATGCGACCGCATTTAATACCAGCTTGGAATTGAAATTCAATTTTGGCAATGGAGTAGAACTCGCAGAACTCTCGATGAGCCTTATTTTATATTCTCTTCTATAGCCATTATATATTTTGATATGCAACATGCTATCTTCACTCATGCTCATCTCTATTGCGTCCTTCTTATCAGCTCGCTTGATCAATTTTGATAGTTCGTCGACCCTCACACCAAACTTTACTGAATCATCACATTCGTATCCCTCAAAGGTGGAATTAGGCCAGTGAATATCAATAAGGGCGACATGAGACGGGTCCATCCCTCTGAAGGAAATTCCCTCCACCGTAGCTTCAAAAGTTGCTTCGTCAACTAAAGTGGAGATAGCAGATACAATAATCTTCCATTCGTCTGGCGATCTTGTCTTAGCTACGAATACCAAACCACTTCTATCTTGTGGCTCTCACTTTTGGATTTTAAACATTGCTGTGCTAAAAACTGGCAATCAAGTCATGAAGTGAGCCGGATCCGAGGATGATGAGCGTTTCGAAAAGGCTACCAGTTGCAGACACAAAAAAAGAACATTAAATGCGCTTATCCGTAATTTCTCCAAGTATGGCTACATTTTGTACAGCGATAAAATTGAGTCGTGGGTTCGTCAGCAGACCTTGTCTGAAGCATCCACCAAAATGCGAGATCATTTCCACATTTCGGACAATCAATCGTTGTTGCTGGCAATGCATCCAATCCCTTATCGGCATCCATGATTTTGAGAGAGCTTTGGGAGGCACGTTCTGCATTCTGAATCAAATTTACTTTCGATTTTTCTTCTTCTCTATCCACAATAAGACCACATTTTGGACATGACAGGATGCCTTCTTCAATCTTCGGTTTCATGCGTCTTTCACATTTAGGACAAAACTTCAAGAGGTTCCACCTAAGCCGAATATTTCTTTAGAGCATCCTTTATTACGCTATTAAGCATTTTAACGTTCTCAGATGCAGACAGGCAGGCATCTTGAAACGCTTCGATAGTCACCTTCTTCTTGGTTACGACTCTAATGAGATAATCCTTGATTAGAGGATGCTTCAGAACTACACCAGCAAATTCGACATTCTTCTCTTTGAGAAGTTCATGCTGCACGATGTACATTACGGAAATGTCTTCGTCCTGGAGTTTTAATTCGATCTCCCGATCTTTTATGTCGACAATCTCAGCAAGCATCAGTCAGACAACTACTTATTGAGGATATAAATGATACCATGAAGGCATCATTTTGACAGACAGGCAGAGTAGCATTACGAATGTTATCTTGAAGAATACTCACCCCGCAAATAAAACGAAAAAAGGCGATCCTGTTACTTTAGATTTGAGTTTTAAGATTGACGGAAATATCCGAGAGGTTTTTAATCCGAAAATGTGGGAGAGAGCGTACGATAACCACGATAACGTATTCAGAATATCTGTATCTGTCGCACTGAAAGAAAATAGAAAAAAGATCCTCCTAACCAAGATTTCAAGAAAGGCACCGATGTTCTGGACGCGTAGCCCAAAGATCCCTTTTCGAATATGGGTATCGATTATTAGAGATGATACTCCGTTTTATCCCTCCACAATTGAGGAGGCAAAATCACTATTATTTGATGTTAATAAGACATTCAAGTTAGAAACGAATAATCTTGATCATGGGAACCACAAAATCTCCGCTGAAATCAAAGTTTCTTGGGGAAGGCATTATTATACCAACCCAGAAGAAATCTCAATTGTTTCTAAGACGATCGACTTGCATATCGAAGACTGACATATTCTGACCATAAAGTTGAGTACTCTGCGATCAATGTTATGACAGGTCGGTCATATAACTAATTGGGGATATTGCACGATGTCTCGTGAATTAGATACCAATTGTTTTAGATACAAATGCGCCTAGGTGCTACTTTTGATTTTTGGAATAATCTCGAGTAAGAACTTGTTAGGAGGGCTTCCGCTAGACAGGGGACAACAAGTTTGTACAAAAGTTCATCAGTATATAGATGTTCCTAGATGACATTTACATCATGAGGAAGACTCTCGGTGTAACCAGCTGGTGTAATTTTGATAAACTCAGCGTTACTTTGCATTTCAGAAATCGTTTTTGCGCCGCAATAACTCAGCCCGGACTTTATACCCCCCACAGCTTGTCTAATAATTTCAACTACACTTCCCTTGTATGGAACCATCGCTTCAACGCCTTCTGGCACATAATCATTTAGATCATCTGCATCTGCCGAATGGCTCCCTTCTTCTCTATATTTTCTGCCTAGCGACGCATAAAACGAAGCCATTCCTCTATACATTTTATATTTTTTTCCGTTCTTGACGATTGTCTTGCCGGGACTCTCATCGGTCCCGCCAAATAAACTTCCCACCATGACCGTAGATGCCCCTGCCGCAAGTGCCTTCGTTGAATCGCCAGAGGTTCGTATTCCCCCATCTGAGATTATTGGAATGTCATATTCTTTTGCAACCTTAATACTATCCATCACTGCCGTTAGCTGGGGAACGCCAGAGCCTGTAATTACTCTCGTAATGCAGATGGATCCAGATCCTACTCCAACTTTTACTGCATCAACACCAGCCTTGATCAAGTCTCTAGTTCCTTCGCCTGTAGCTATATTTCCGGCTATTAATTCGCAATATGGAAATGCCTTCTTAATCATCTGGACCGCATTAATCGCGTTGTCGCTGTGACCATGTGCAATATCAACGACAATTGCATCAGAGCCAGCTTCCAAGAGCGATTCGGTACGTTCTAAGTAATCACCCTTTACCCCTACGGCGGCGCCAACGAGTAATCTACCCTTTTTATCTTTAGAAGCATAGGGATATTGTTCCATTTTCAATATATCTTTGCTCGTTATAAGACCGACGATCCGCTTTGTTGCATCAACAACAGGCAACTTTTCGATTCTGTGATTATGCAGGATTTCCTTGGCTTGTTCTATAGTGGTCCCCTCCTTAGCTGTAATCACATCCTTGCTCATCAAGTCTGCAACGTTACTACTACTATTCTTCTCCAATGCAATATCTCGTTGCGTAATAATGCCGGCAAGTCTTTTTCCGTCTTCTTCAACGAGAAGTCCTGATACGCCATAATCTGTCATAATTTTTTTTGCATCAGTTACGCTCGTGGTCTCTTTGATAGTATAAGGTTGTTCGATAACGACTGATTCGGAGCGCTTCACTTTGAGAATTTCATCCACTTGATCTTCGATTGTCATGAACCTGTGAACAATCCCAATACCACCTTCCCTTGCGAGTGCAATGGCCATCCCAGCTTCCGTGATGGTATCCATATTGGCGCTTATTAGTGGGATATTCAACGAAATATTACTAGAAAGTCTAGTTCTAAGGTCTGTCTGAGATCTTGAAATGACGGCAGATCTTTTAGGGACCAGGAGAACATCGTCAAACGTCAGCCCCTCCTTGATTTCCAAATTCTCCTTGATATGGTGATGGCCTTTAGCGTTATAAGCCTTCCTGTCGAGCGCTCAATCTTTAACTAGCATTATAGCGTTAGGATAAGTTATTTGCAAATTGGATTATGTATGAAATTTCTTACATGTTATTTCTTCATCAAGATTGTATCCGAAAACCAACAGATTAAAATATTATCACAAGTGTCGATTATAGGAGGACCCGATGCTCGTTGAAATCGCAGAAATATAATATTTCAATATTTGACACGTTCAAGACTCGGAACAACAAGATTACGGGGGAGGCAAGAAGACAGCGGGCGATAATTGCTCATCTTGCAACAGAGAGGAGCCCGGAGCTCCGAACCAGAACATCTATAGCACATATTATTGCCACTAGGCACGGAATTCTATGGCAAAATATATACTCTGGAATTTTCAGAGATCTTGACGAGGTGTTAATCCCAGCAGGTGTTGTCATAGAAGGTGGCAGATTGCCGTTGCGGCGCGGTCCGAAAGCTTTACAAGCGGAGGGTGTCCCTTTCTATGAATTGAGTGAAGCAGGGCTACTTGTTGCGTCTTCTATTGACGAGCTAGGTCCCAGCAGAACGAAGATGTTAGAATTATATATTAGGTCTCTTCCGAGTGGTTCTCATGATTACGAAATAATGCGGGACGGGATTTTATTACTAATCAGATTCTTTCCATCTTTCGCATGCAAGATTGTTAATGCATATGTACGAGCATATACCCTAGGTTTAATCGAGTGTGTTACCCCGTTGGATATCGGTAAACTTCGTTCGGTGATTTCAGCCGAGATCGGACTAGAAAAGGAACTTATAGAATCTTTTGATCTGTTGCAATCCGATCAAAAGGAAACGATTAGCAATTTTATCAAATTGATCAGCTAAATAATCACTACTGACTTCTATAACCACATCCAACGCATTGATATTTATTCAACTTTCCTTTACATCGTTCGCAACGCCAAATTTTTTCAGTTTTACACTTAGGACAAATAAAATTTTCAGATAGCTCGCCAGGAAACACCTCTTTACCGCATGCGGTGCACCTTGGCATTTCGTAAGAGCCTGCGTACATCTAGTTACTAATTAGCTATTACCCTTATTTTTAATTTTATTATACTGAATAAGCAACGATTAAATCTAAAATTTCCTCTTCAGGCTTTTCTAAGCATTTCTCGCTTCGATGTGAATCGTCCAATGCGTTTTTGATACTGAAAGTAAGTAAGATATCTATCAATAAAATATAACAATTATTCTTTTTTACTCGACAATGAAAATTACTCCCAATAATGGGCAGATCCCAAATAGCGAAATATGTCGGAGTCTTCGGCTTCATAATGATCATCATTTTATTAACATTGTCAAAGTCCGTCTTGCCGATAACGGAATTTCCGTCAATGGTAATAGCACAACAAGGAATAAAGGACATGACGAATACCCCCCATATCACAGCGAAAGGCGGGTTCTCTAATCAGACTATCGAATCCGTAATGGGCTCCTTCATGAGTCCGAAATCATTGATGGCCTCTGCAATTGATCAAATTCGTAACAGCACGGCTAAAAATAATACAAATGTCCGACCTAATTCTGGAATTATGTTTGTCATGGACTCAGATACAGTTCTGCTATCACATCAGATTCTCGCTCCAAAAGACTTTTTGCATATTTATGACTCGACGCCGTATAAAATAATGAATGGGCATTTGACTGCAAAGCTTCCTTGCGATGTGAATTCTGAAAGTCCGGTGGAAATACTTGTCGGCAAGCTCACAAATCTCATGCCGGCAAAATTGGGGGTAGTCAAAGAATTGTCAAAGCCAGGATATATGTGCCTCTATTATGCTAATCTCTCACCGTCTGGATTGCTGGCCAATGCCAATAACTCAACGATCACTGATATAGCGCTTTTTAATCCTACTGGTTACAGAATTATACTATTAAACACAAGTACTATCGTTGTAGGAGTCAACGGAATTATGCCTTTAACAGAATCAAATAAAATGCAATGACCTTAAGGAACTATAACGCGGATGCGACTCATCAAATAGGCAACTGCACTGATCCTATGGCTTTACTCGAACGATCGATTGTCCTTCAAAAATCATATAATCACCTAGGCATTATCATTCAAACTCACTGTACGGAATGTCGACTACCTTCAGATCTTCTGCAGCTTCAACGTTTTCGTGAATCGCCCTTGCTTCATTAATTAATCCAGATGTTTCTTCGTATCTCGTGCTGAAGTGAGTAAGGAACAATTTCTTTACCTCTGACTCCCGTGCCAGCATAGCTGCTTCTGTCGCGGTAGAATGAAAATTTTTGACCGCCTTTTGATATTTGTCATGACCGTACGTCGATTCGTAGATGAGCAGGTCACAATTCCTGAAGAAATCTTGCAATTTAAGGGTAGGCCTTGTATCACCAGAAATTCCTATTTTTCTGCCTGGCCTCGCAGGTCCAGTCATTTGGCTGGACCTTATCAATTCCCCTTTATAGATAATGTCCTGACCATGCTGCAATTTGCTATAGAGATCACTCTCTGGCATATGGATTCGTTTAGCTTCACCAATATTAAAAATTCCAGGTCTATCATATTCAGTGAGACAATAGGAAAATGAAGGGACTAAATGTTTTGATTCACAACAAGTAATTTGGTAATCTTTCTCTTTTGCTACGATACCCTCGCAATCAATTATATGCATATTGATATCAAATAGCAACCGGAAATCTACTATTCGCATGTTTTCTGAGACAAATTCGGCTAATTTTCGTTGCCCATATATATCGACCGCCAGTAATCTCCCTTGCAAAGACATCGTTTGTAAGAGCCCAAGCAAGCCTACACAATGATCAGCGTGCATATGCGTTATAAAAATTTTCATTCGTTTGTTCATTCCTAGACCAGCCCTTATGAAATTTCGCTGCATGCCCTCGCCGGCATCAAATAACAATAATTCATCCCCTCTCTTTATCACGACTGAAGATAACCCACGCTCTGCTGTTGGAGCGGCAGCAGAAGTTCCAAGAAAAATCAACTTCATATCAACCATCCTATTCTTGTGATTCCCCATTTTATTCTCAGTGGAGATAGTATAAACTTTTTACATTCTGGGTCCAGTATTTCTAGTCCTCATCATTCGTTATTGTTATTGAAGCGGAGTAGGGTTCGCTTTCACATTATGACCGAAAGTGCTTCTTGTTAATAATAGCCTCAAGCTGAGTAGATAAAAGAGGGGCGAGGTCGATCTTCGCATTAATTCCGGGGACCGAATTAGTGGAGATGATCTCTTCCACCCCCGCGGCTTTGATCCTTGTTGTCGCATCTCCGATCAGCAAGGCATGGGTACAAATTGCATAAATCTTGTTGGGTTTGTACCTCCTTAGAAATCTGCAGGCCTCTGCAATGCTCTCGCCAGTGCTTATCATGTCATCCAAAAGAATCAGGTCCCTACCAACCACATTAGAGTTTAATTCTTTGTTTTCAATAAGAACTTCTGCAGTATTCTTGTCTCGACTTTTCGTTAAGGCAACCAGATCTGTTCTCAGAGTCCTAGCGAATTCGGCTGCTCTTTTGGCACCTCCCATATCTGGCGACACTACAATCGGCGCATTTGGTTTGATCTTCAAAGCAACATACTCTGCCAAAAGACCAACAGCACTTATGTTTCGCGTATCAATTGTAAAATACGATAATGAAGCTGGACTATGTATGTCCACCGTGATTAATTGCTTGGTTCCTACTGTTTCAATCAATTTGGCTACTAAAGCCATGCTTACCACTTCTCCATCCAAAAAGGCCCTGTCTTGTCGTGAATATGCCATATAAGGCATTACGGCGCACACGTTTGCGGCTCCGTCATCTGAACACTTTTTTATCATCATAAGTGCTTGCAAAAGATGCCTGTCGGTTGGAGGATAGGTCGACTGAACTACGATGCAAAAATCTTTGTCAACCTTCCTCATCTTAATTTTGATTTCGCCGTCCTTAAATATTCTTAGGTCAACCGGCACTAATTCAGCATCTAGGTGCTTTGCGAGTGCAGTAGCCAGATCAAGAGATGATGGTCCTGCTATTATTGAGACATCTTTGTACAAGTCATACTCAGCTTCTTATACATTCTTAAAAATGTTGATTAGGTGCCGATCTTGGTCGACGCACCAGAAGATATTCTTACAAGATGTCCTAACATGGACTCGAAATAAATGATTAACGAAGCTAATCTGTCTTTTCAGTCAGATGTTTTTTTAACCACACATATAAAGGAATAATAGGATGTTGAAAAGGCAAGAATTTCTCATTTTTTCTATTGAAGCCTAGCATTATCATCCTTCCTTCAAGATAACTTCTTAAATCCTTCAATAGCTCGAATCCTTTAAGTGGTCCATAAATCTGAAAAAAATATTCCTGATTATAGTAGGAGACATGGTGCACAAAGCAATAAGATAGCAGGGTAGGATCGTTAGCTATTCGCTCCGAAAGAACCGCTTTCTTCTCTTCTGTCCTGATTTGTAACTCTCTTTCCAAGTATTCACTGCGTATTGATTCTGTGTTCATTCTTGTTTTCGGACTATTCTTGCACCTTTCGATTTCGATATTGAATTTATAGACAGTTTTTGATGCCAAGTCCATCACTTCCCATTTTTCATTATTATCAACATTATTGGGTCTTCCGAATAGAAACAGGACACATATTAGCTCACCGTCTTGAACAAAGGGAAAATCTTGATTGCCTAGTAAGAATTCGCCTATGCGCTCAGAAATATTTTCAGGAAGAATGATTCGCATATACGAGGTCTGTCGCGGCACTCATTTATTTTGAGAAGAGTTGATAATATATAAGATGCGTCTACTTTACCGTCATTTAGAAGTGGATTATCGAACAATGTCAGAAGCATGCATTAAACCCGTTTATCTAATAGTTCATGGACAAAAGCAACTACTCGAGCTGGTAATTGGGAAACTAGTTTCGCAAGGGTTCCAACGTAGTAATATACAAGCTGCCAGTTTTGAAAAGCCAGGAAATAAAGGAGATTTAGTCGCAATGGTTTGGCCTCCAACTGCGCCCAAGGAGATTGTTGTTAGCGAGATCACGGGGAATCGCGCTAATGAAGGTGAAGACATACGGATCGATCTTGGAGCGTGGACTTTCGTTAGTCAAAAAGAATTGTATCGAATATCTCTTCAGTGAGACCTTCTTCCTTAGTGAAACACGTTCTTATTCAGGAAAAAAGCCTAGCTCAATGGGCATGTGGCGGCGGTGCACTACCTTTTGAGAGAGCTTCATTGAAGGTACCAGATGCTTTTTCGTGGAATTCAAGATTAGACTGATCTACTTTAATTGCTTGCGGCGGACAAACTGAAACGCAGGCCATACACCAAATGCAATCGTGTTCCCTGATAGGATCGGCTTTGTCTGTGTAGTCCTTTCTCTCCTCTTTAACGGTGCTACCAGTTCCAGCACTAGTTTCATTCATCATTTTCGAAGGGGGTACATCCTGTTCCGTTCTATACCACTGAAAGACTTGGACAGGACAGGCCTCAATACACGCTCCGTCTGCCACACAGGAATCCCAGTCAACTGCGACCATAGTACCATGTATTCCTGCCGGAACGATTTCCTCTCCTCTAACAGTAAACGCAGCTTTTACCTCCTCATTTTCAGCAGCCTCTGCCGTTTTACCTGGCCCCCACACATAGTGATAATGTTCTCCGTCAGAATGCATGTGTTTACCAATTACTTGATTATTTTTTGGAAAGTCTGGATCTATTGGCATATCTATCTGTCAGATAGTCGAGATTACATATTATATAAACCATATGTGAACGGAAGCCCAATACATCCTCCACTTGCGTCAGTATTTTACGTTAGCGATTGTTCGCCTAATAGATGCATCACACTATCTTTTCAAATAAGACGTTCAATTCGTCGCCCTGTAGTTTTGCTTTGGCGAGTTTCATACCCGTGGTGGCAGCAGGCAAGGGCACTGTATTTACCATATAGCCGACTTGAGTTTTCACCTTTATTGTAAGCTTATCACTATGACGTTCAACGTCAAAGTCATCTTTCTCTGTGAACGGAACCTTGACTGTCATTCGCAATAAAGAGCCCACCTTAACGAATTGAAATACTTTTCCCCGAAAAAGCACTTCAGCCGGATCTTGATTTTCGAACATCAGTTGACCATTTTCTCGCAACATTTCGATCCCCCGTAATTCAGTTCCATAGAGTTTGACCTCCTTTACAGGAAGTGGGTAAAAGTTTGCTCTTGCCTCTTCTATTTTGACTCTTTGAAAATCTGCCCATTCGGCATAGTATACATCGGAGCTCCCCGTCGGCATGATCTTATTGATAATTGCAAGATCTACATTTATACCAAAAAGACTGGCTGACATGAATGCTCGTTTAGCATTCTCTATGCTAAAGGTATCAGGATTGGTAACAAGTCTTATACTCGTTACACCCTGGTTCATCATTAGCATATTTAGGTTGTCTAATTTGGCAAGCAGCTCGAGTTCATTTTCCAGAACATTTTGTGGAGGCGTAGGTAGGCGCGACAAAGGCTGGAAAAATCGGGCAAAGCCACTGAACATCCCCACCAGTCCGGTAAGTTTCCTTCCGATACTTCCCACTAATTTAGGAAAATATAGATATCGTAATGCCTCGCCAGATGCAGCCATGTCAAGAACTACCGTGTCAAAGCTTTTCGTGCGTGCTACTTCTTCAATTTTCAACAATGAAAATAATTGAGTCATTCCTGGTAACATAGCAAGCTCGTACGCTAAAGTTTCATCAATACCCCGCGCATGAAATAAAGTTGCCATGTATGACAGAATCGTTGTATACTGTTTGTTCATCTCCATTAGTGGGTCAATTTGCAGTGCTTGCAAATTCGTGAGAATTTCTTTTGGTTCGTAGCCTAGATCTGGCATCGCGAATGCGTCGGTTAAGGTGTGAGCAGGGTCAGATGAGATCAATAATGTGTGGTATTTATTCTCTGCGAGTTTTATGGCTGTCGAGCAAGCACTTACGGTTTTCCCTGTGCCCCCTTTGCCTGTATAGATTATTAATCGCAATATTTGTTCTCGCGTCTCTTAAGTGATAAAAAGTATACAGGATTCAATTCAAAATGCCTTTTCAATGCTAGTTGCAATACGTTCCAAATCTCCTGCACTCACAAAAGAATGGACAGGCAATGAGAGGACGTGCTCGCTCGCCCAATCGGTGTTAGGAAGATTTTTTGTTGATGCAATCTTCTGATAGTATGGGGTTTTGTGTACCGGCGGATTATAATATACCACAGAACCAATTTTATCACTTGCCAGTGCCCGTCTGACCTTCTCTCGAATAGACTCTTCTTGGAAAGCAACCGTGTACAGATACCAGTTAAATCTTTTTTTTTCAGTTTCGTGCGGAATATTTATTCTCCCTTTCTTTGACAAAGGATGGAGCAAGTCCGTCAACCTACTCGCGTTCCTTCTTCGAGAATCCAGCAATTTTTGTAATTTATCCATTTGCGCTTTGGCAAGAGCAGCACTCAATTCAGGGAGCCTCAAGTTGAGGCCCAAGACACGTGTATCATAGCCCTCCACCATTCCATGGTTCCTAATCAACTTTATGTTATTCGCCAAGTTATCATCATTAGTTGCCACTGCACCCCCTTCGCCAGCAGTCAATACTTTGCTCGCATAAAAGCTAAAGCAACCCAGTTTTCCGAGAGTTCCTGTTTGAGTTTTTCTGTATAAAGAGCCAAGCGACTGACAAGCATCTTCAATTATATCTAGTGAGTGTGTATACGAAATCTCCGAAATTTCATCCATGTCGGCCGGATGACCATAAAGATGAACTGGAATGATAGCCTTCGAGTTCTTTGTTATTTTTGTCTTTAAGTCGGCGATATCAATCGTATAGTCTTCTCTGTTGATGTCTACGAATATTGGCTTGGCGCCGGCCGCGACAACAGAATTTGCGGTTGCAACAAATGTGAATGACGGCAGTAATACCTCATCACCTTCCCCAATCCCCAACGCAAGCAATGCAGAATACAACGCAGCTGTTCCAGAATTAACACTTACTACGTTTTGGACTTTAAGATAATCTTTCAGAAGCTGTTCAAGAGCCTGAACTCGTTTCCCGCCATTTTTTGCTGCGGATGTAAGAGCATTTTCATCTAACACACTCAATACTTCACGCTTTTCCTCGTCACCAATACAAGGCTGGTTAATTGGTATCATAGACAATTGTATGAAAATTACTCGAATAAAGGTATACTGCTTTCAATAAACTCGTGTGTGTCTGCAATATTTGTATTTCTCATGGCGGTGGGCTATTGAAATCCTGAGTTAGATGCAAGTGCTACTGTGGCATTTTCTGGATCTTAACTAAGGCCCAGGTACGCAAATGCCCTTTGTCGACAGCCATAGAAGCCTGCTGACTAATAGCCTTTTTTCAATCTACGGATGAGTTAATAGATGATGGCTTTGACTAGAGATTTGGATGTCCTTCCTAAAATACCGGCTTCTGCGAATTCGTAAGTTTACTAAAAACAAGATCTATCTTGTAATCCGATATCTTTTATTTTTATACCTTAAAGCTAAGGTGAGATTAGGTTGGTACTAAGAGAAATCGGCTCTTTTCTTAGCTCATTGACTCGGTTGTATACCAGTAAAGTTGTTACTCACTGGTCTTTCTAACCAAAGCAGCTATCTATTGTGGCTCTATAGTAGCTGGTGGCTTGCTTGAAACGGCATACGTTACCCAGGAGACATCTTCGACTTCATTTGTGATTCTATCACTCATCTTACCAATTATTTCATATGGCAGCCTAGTCCAATCCGCAGTCATCGCGTCAATAGATTCGACAACTTTGATTGTCGCGATATGACCATAGATCCGCTGATCACCCAAAACCCCTACAGCCCTGTCATCTCCCACGGAGGCATAAGCTTGCCATACTTTATGATAGAATCCTGCAGCATCTAATTCATCCTCAACTATTTTACTAGCATGTCTGGCGATTCGTAACTTTTCATGTGTAACCTCTCCGATTATTCGGACAGCTAAGCCTGGACCGGGGAACGGATGCCTTTCCAGAAATTCATTCGGAACACCGAGCAATTTCGCAACACGTCTAACCTCATCCTTGTACAAAGTCCTTAATGGTTCTATTGTCTTTAAGTCAAGCCATTTCGGGATCCCCCCAACGTTATGGTGAGTTTTGATAGCAGACGCAGGCCCTTTTGATACTCCGCTTTCAATTACGTCTGGGTAGAGCGTTCCTTGAGCAAGCCATTGAAAAGGTCCGTTTTTTTTTACCACGTCCATAAACACCTTCGCGAACTCTTCACCTATAATCCTGCGTTTCATCTCAGGGTCGCAAACTCCTTTCAACTTTTGAAGGAACTGTTTTTCTGCATTCACGTAGATCACTTCCGATTGCAGGTAATCTTTGAAAAGCCCGGTTACTAAGCCCTCCTCATCTTCTCTTAATAACCCATGATTTATAAAAACACACTTCAGATTTTTGCCAATAGCTTTATCAAACAGTGCTGCAACAGTTGTGGAGTCGATGCCTCCACTAACGGCGCATAGTACTTTTTCATTACCAACCCGCTGTCGAATGTCCTCAATCGTTGATTCGATAAAACCTTCCATGTTCCACGAAGGTCTCGCTCGGCTGATTTTTTGAGAGAAATTTTTCAGTATCTCACTTCCATTCTCTGTGTGAACTACTTCCGGATGAAATTGAATTCCATAGAGTTTTTTTTCTTGATTTGCAATAGCAGCTGAGAATGAGTTCTCCGTATGACCTAAAATTTCGAACCCTTCTGGAAGGTTTTCAGCAGCGTCTCCATGACTCATCCAACACTTTATCTTGCTGCCAATTGTGCTGAACAGATCTCCTTTATTATCAATAATCAGGTCAGCACGACCATATTCTCTCGTACTTGTTTTTTTTACTTTTCCCCCAAAATGGTCTATTATCAGCTGGTGTCCATAGCAGATTCCCAAGATTGGAATCCCTAACTCGAAAATTTCTTTATCAGGTTTTGGCGAGTCATTGAAATAAACGCTAGCAGGTCCCCCAGAGAAAATAATGCCATTCGGGCGTATTCGTTCTAATTCTTTAATGGAAATATTGTAAGGTAGGAGTTGACAATACACATTTATTTCGCGAATCCGTCTACAAATCAGGTTGCTGTATTGGGAACCGAAATCCAAAACGACTATATTGTCCATTTTTACTTTCCGCCATCCTTTTCCATCATCCTTGTCATAACCCACGTGGACGTGTTGAAAATCTCGTTGAGGCGCTCTTTTTCACGGTAGTTGCTAATCATAATCTTTTTTATAACAGCACCATTCTTTTCTTCAATCTGATAATTCAGTGAATCAGATTCTTGGATTTCACCCCGGTTTACTTTTTCAACATCTCTCGCTTTCATTCCTTCCAATATTCTATTCAGAAAGAATGACTTAAATGGCTGGGTATTGACATTTAGATTAATACCATCAGCCGGAGTGATTTCCACCCTAGTCGGCGATATTGTGGCAGTGGCGAGCAAAAGGTTATCTTTAATGCGCCGGAGCTGTCTAGCTTCCGTGAAACTTGTTGATGTATCATCCTGTTGTTCAGCTTTTGGAACAACAGCTCTTTGTATGGCATTTAAATCATCGTTATCACTACCCGCGGCTTCCCGAGTCTGCTGGTAACCCGCAATAGTTGAAAATTCATCCGAGGCCTTAACTGTCGATGAAGAGGTAACTGACTCTAAACTGGCAGCAGTTTTGAAGCTGCCTCGTTTTAACAACATATCGACAAGGAACAGCATGGTGCGTAGCCTTTCGATTTCTTCTCGTTTATCAGCCACTTGTTTAGTAAGCCATTCACGAATATCGGCTGCACGTCTGATGGCCTCTTCAGGGTAACTAGACATTGCAAGCAATTTGCCACAGAAGATATAATAGTTTTTCACATCGAGAGCAGATAGAGCAGCGAGAATCGATTCTTCTAACTTTGTTCTTATGCTTTACCTTGTTTGGTTCTAGTAACTTAATCCTGCTCTAACTGAGAATCCATTGCTAAGATCGTCCACGGAAAATGGCCGAGTGATATCACTTAGAACAGCCAGGACCATGTCCAGCTTCTCTCACCTCCTCCCACTTTGAAGACTAATTATACCGAATATTCAAGGAGGTAAATCCTCTGATGGGTTTCTGAGATGTGTCGTACAATCGTGAATGAGACCTTTTAGCGAGAATTTCTAAAAGTCGTTTGCCAACTTTCATCTTCTCCTTTTTTAATTCAATATTCTTTACTATCTTTTTCGAGTGCTGGCCAATGCGACTACCAAACTCCATCCCGACGAGGACAATTTCTTTGGCTCCAAATTCATCTGCCAAAAACACGCATCGATCGCCATCCGTAAATCCGCCAAAGTTATAGACGTTCTCGACGGGCATTACCTGAGTTGATCCGATCACGTGTCTGAACGTCGGCACAAGTTTCTTTAACTCTTGAACATTATCTCCATGGCTATGAACCACCATGATCGCACCGGCTCGCTCTGCCTTTCTCAAAAATAATGCGTCGCCGTCTAAGTCGGTAACAACAATATCTGGCGTAATGTGGTTTTCAATCAGTACTTGGGTTGCACCATCTGCTACTATCTTGACGAATCTTCGATTTTTCTTTATAAACTTGATATTTGAGATTAAGCTATCTCCAGCGCCTACCGCCATGACATGCCTTCGAGCTATTTTCCTCTGCAGCACCTGAATGTCGATCGTTTTCTTCTTTATCATCTTAGACAAGATGTTGGCAGCTTCTTGATCTTTTTCTGTACTATATCCAAATTGTCGTCTGATATCCTGGTAATACGGAAACCAATCTATGAACTTCACACATAGATTCCATCCAAGTTGTTAATAGGTTGTTTGTTAGATAAATTATTATTCATATGATTCGACTCACATTCTCGGGCTGGAGATTGCAACATGTCTAATGACAAGTGTGCATGCTTCATGAACCATACCTGCCACCTACTCTTAAATCGCTAAAGATTAATAATTTCTGCAACTTCACTTCGATCAGCCCTGAAGATACTGGTGAAGCTACACACTGAATAACTAAATTATTATAATGTAACAGTTATAACGAAAAGTGTCGGTTAATACTCGATATGGAAAGCCGCAAACTTGCAAGATTGCCAATCCTGCCTGGAGATCAGATCGCGTCCATCGAGGAATTCGAGGCCGGGAAATACGCCTATGTTTCAGACGGGATTATAAGATCGACTTCAGTTGGAACTAAAATTTATGATTTCAAAAAGCGCATAGCGAAGATCGAGAAAATTAATTCTCCTATGCTACCAAGAATTGGCGACGTCTTAGTAGGATATATCGAAATGCTGTTTGGCAGCATGATGTCGGTAAGAATACTTTACATAAATGAGAAAAAATCAATCTCCGGTTTTTCTGCCATAGCATCAACCAGGATAAGTACGCCTGGCCGTGATCGAGATAGGAGAGGCCGAATAGTATTCCGGGTGGGCGATATAATTAAGGGACGAGTAATTAGTTTATTGAATTCATCCATCCACATAACGATCGAAGAAAAGGAATTTGGAGTCATCTACACTCTATGCTTCAATTGTGGCGGTGGTACGGTCCGAGTAAACAGCAAGACCTTAAAATGTGTCGAATGTGGAATAAATGAAGATCGAAAATTGACAGTTGATTACGGAGAGGAAGCGTTTAAATTGATTCATCGAAGTGGGAGGTGATTTTATTGCCGGAGATAAACGGGTTGCGTTTCAAGGCGAGCCCGGGTCTTATAGCGAAATAGCAACAATTCAGTATTTTGGAAACTCGAATCTTGTACCATTAAAGTCCCTCCAGGAGGTATTCGATGGACTGAGTCACGGTGACGTAGATTTTGGCGTAGTCCCGATAGAAAACTCAATAGAAGGAAGTGTAAATGAAACATATGATCTGCTATTAGATACTGATTTTGTAGTTTCTGGTGAAATATACCTGAGGGTTAGACATTGCCTTATCGTCAATAAAGGTGGAGGTCCGAATATTAGGTCTGTATATTCACATCCACAAGCTCTGGCCCAGTGCAGACATTATTTACAAGCTAGGAAACTAGCAGCCGTTGCAGCCTACGACACGGCTGGTGCCGTAAAAATGATTAAACAAAAACAGTATATGGACGTAGCCGCGATTGCCAGTAGCAGAGCTGCAGAGCTATATGAAATGGATATTCTAGAAGAAGGAATCGAGGATAGTAAAAACAATTTTACAAGATTTTTGATAATCTCAAAAACACGAACAAAGTCTACTGGTCATGATGGCACATCCATGATATTTTCGGTCAAGCATATTCCAGGTGCCCTCTATAGTATTTTGGAGGAATTCGCAAATCGAAAGATCAACCTTACCAAGATAGAATCGCGCCCCACAAAGGAAAAACCTTGGGAATATTACTTTTATGTAGATTTTGAAGGTCATATTAATGATAAAATAATTAATGAGACGGTGCAATCAATTACAAAGAAAGCTGCATTTATCAAAATCTTGGGCTCCTATGAGAGAGCAGAGTTTCTTTGACAATAGTGGCTCCGCCACTAGTAGTTGCCCGCCAAGGCCAATTATAATTCCCTTACCCTTCACATGCCCTACTGTTGTCAAGACAGAGGCACTGATATTCCTAATTGTGATTATAGACTGCTTTACTTGAGCGTGAATGTCATACCAAAAACTTGAGATGGGGGTATTACGGTAAATGACTTGTTTGCAGCCTAAGTTGGTTATTGGTCTAATCAGGGTTGCGCCGCTGTGCCTTCTATGGCTATTCGGCGACAACTTATCGGTTAGTCCATCTCTCAGTGTTCCATCAAGTGGTAAGCCAAAGGGAGTTAGTGTGTAACAAAAGAAGCAGTTCCATCAGGCATAATGGCAATTTCGTCAGAAACCAATATATCGCAACTGAGTCCGCGCCAAGATTTGGCACAGATCTATATATGATAAATCCGGGAAGTTATGGCCATTCATTGTTTAATCGTGAGGTTGAACATGCTGCTTGATGAATCATGTACCCATTGGATTAGATCGAATCCTAGATATCATAAGATTTAAAGGATGGAAAAAATTACTCATTAGTTATGCCAAAGAAGCGAGCTAGCAGGGGCAGGACAAAGGGCGGAAAGGGTAGCTCTGGCACTGTGCATTGCAGTCAATGTGGCGCGATGGTTCCTCGCGACAAAGCGAAAAAGGTAACTGGTCGGATTACCTTGGTTGAACCTACCCTTGCAAAGGAGCTTAAGTCACAAGGGGCATACATAGCACCATCGACAGATGTAAAATTCTATTGTGTCTCTTGCGCAGTTCATAGGGGTATAGTTAAGGTGAGGTCAGAGTTAGACCGACGCACGACTGGCAGACTGCGGTAATTTTCTTAATGTTACAACCATTCTGTGAGTAACTGTAAAAGCTGCAACCAAGGAGACGAGCACAACTGCCCACTTCATTGAATTCGGAATTGGTAGCAAGCTCACTATTGCAAGTATCAACAATCGTTCTGCTCTTTCCCCAACACCCAAACCTGCCAGAGCGACTCCGAGGGATTCCGCTTTCGCTCTAACATAGCTCACAAGTAATGATAAAGACAGTGCTACCATGCACAATATGGGTTCAGCAAGGTTTCCTACGACTATTCCGATGAATATCACAGATTCAGATACTCTATCGGCAGTTGAGTCAAGAAACGATCCTTTCGGAGACAACTGTTTTGTGCTCCTAGCTACACTCCCGTCTATTATGTCAAAAAAACCTCCAATTAGGAGTAGGAGGCTGCCGATGACCGGTAAATAAAACCATGAAAGTTCCTCCGTAAATGTTCTAGTCGCATATACAATCCCAGCCAATGTTAGAGCACAGAGACTTAAATAAGTCCAGCCGTTAGCAGATACGCCTGTAGAAGCGAATACAGTACCAACTTTTTCCAGAGTTGGATTCAACAAATTCCTAATTTTATTGAGCAAACTGCTATCATACAGATAAAGCTGTTGGAATAATAAATTTTTTAGCCAATTCTTGCAAAAACAATGCGAAGGAAAGATATTAGCACGAATCCATCAGATTTTGAACTTGCATCACAATTTACTATATCATCGCAACGATTTCATCGTCTATAGTCGCCCAACATAAATTTTGATAGTGAATTATTTACCGTCTTTTGTTTCTTAATTCTTTAATAATTATACCTCTCGGATAATACGAGTTATTTGCAGAAAATTAATGAAGTGCGAGCATACACACGGTCTAGGTTCGAAAAGGTACTAGTTGTCGGATTAGGACAGTTAGGACTGCCCGTGGCAAAGTATGTGAAAGAGAGAGGATTTGA
>DASSIM010000044.1:0-4481 GCA_035691865.1 Candidatus Nitrosopolaris sp.
TGAAAGGTTCAAAGAGATGTGTTAGAAACCAATATTGAATATATGGTTTGACAATGTTATATTCGACTTCAGCTATGGACATAGTTGAGATTACTTTTACAATAAGCCACTTTATCTCTCCAAATCTTGTATGCTGGCTAAATTGCTGTTCATGTTTAGTGTAACTTCGTCGATAATCGGTGTAGAAGAGTATGCCAAAAATAGTATAGAAAACCGCATCTTCAATAATTAAAGTAATAACCGAATTCGAGGCATATGTGAGCTTTGCAAGAACCAGCTGGCTAACTGATGCACCAGTAATCAATGCACAAACAAAGCCAATTAGAATATTTTTATTGAATAAAAGATATTCTTTATAATTCAAACCGCTTGTTTGATTCCTCTAATAACGTTTCTTTAAAATGACATCTTATTTTTACTTTGTCGAGATATTAAAATTCTTTAGCACGAGTAAATTGGGTCTTTGTTCTGCATCTGACTGCTACCTCGAGTTACTTGAATTATGTTTTTCTTAACCGGAGCGCATAGCCTAAGAGATGGGAATTGATGAGCCTTGATTAACCAAAAACGAGGGAAATGATAGCAAAACCATTCCCGGCCCGTTAAGTTGGAGTGCGTTCAAAGTCATCCGTCCTAATTCTGGGTAAATGTATAATCCTAAACATTCCTTTGCTTCCGGTCGAAGGCCAATCTAAGTCTTTGGCATTGAGAGAAACCATTTAACATGGCAACGATTCCATAAAAAACCCTCGCGAAAGAAATCAGACGCATTGGCTTGTACACGATTACATACTGGATCACGGACACCGTGAATCAAACAAATTGGTGCATAGTGATAAAATAACGCAACAATAGACTGTTTTAAGCAATTATTAGCTGTATATTACATGTTTGGAAAAAATGAAATAATGCTTAGGGAGTATTATTGGACAGACACAGCAACAAAGATATCAGGAATTCGTATAGAATTAATCGATCAGAAAACAACCACACTAAAGGTAGGAGAACAGTCAGAGAACAAGAATCTCCCACATCCCGAAGCTTCCCGAGTCATTATTACAAGGAATGCGCAGAATAACGATCTTACCCTAGATTACTTCCAAAATGACAATCGAGTAGCGCAGGAAATAATATCTGGGCATACCATCGCCAGAGTATCAGTCGAATTCCCCATTGACAGAGCATAGGCGAGAGTCGCAGTCTAGATTTCTAGTCTTTCATTTTTGTAAATGGCATAAGCCTTTGCACGGCACAATCCGCCAATCAAAGCAATTTTCATTTCCTCTATTGAGGATATCTTGAGATTGCTGGAGTGTATTGCTATTATGCTCCTGCCATCTTCTTAGGTCTTGTCATAGTCAATTCAAAAATTGATTCTATTCCAGCCCTTTGGTCTTAATTATTAGGTGTGCGTTTGGTACATACATATCTTCCTCATCTTGGGACAGGAACTTATAGTCTAGTCTCATAACAAGAGCTTGATTAGGTCAGGTCCAGTATATTCCGAGGTATATTCAAGGTTCCACGCCTATGGTCAGCTCATGCGATATTGTAGTATGCTTCGTACTCCCGCAAAGACTGATGTTACTCTGGCTACAGAATTAGGAATATTTCAACATGGATAATGAGGCGTGCATATACTTGTTGTATTAGTACCAGTGATACTCCCTGATATCATTTGTCCAGCCGTTTGATTTACATGACCTGCAGAAAATGCGAGGGACTTAGTAGCAGTCAGGTTGATGACTGCTGCGATGCTTGCTGTCAACAAGCCTATTGCAAGCGCTAAACATAACTTCGTAAGCGTTCTATTTTTTTGCATAAAGTGATTCTAATCTGTTAGTATATAATGATTATACGACAATATTTGCAGTATGGACGTTTTTATGGCAAGAGTTGTAGCAGAGATACCTCGTTCTGTGCATCAGAAAAGTTGTGCTGACTAGAAAGGCACTATGAAATACGCCAATGACAACAACCGGGGCTAACGTAGGACAACTTGAGATGTATACACGATACAGAAGCCTCTCCACATTTCTCCCGTTTCTTTAACAAATCGCGATAGGCGCAATCACATCGGATCTTGACAACTGCTAAATAGTACGTGACATCCTTATTTAATCGGAGAATTAATTCAAAATGAAGCAAGTAAACGTATATCCACGGCTTTATTACTATTATACGGCTGCAGTTACGACTGGGATAGCTGGCATATTGCACCTCCGGTTGTTCTTCAATGGGCTGGATCGGGGTATAAACGAAATCGGGATGTTTTTTCTGGTATCGGGAGTAATTCAATTATTTTGGGTGATTCCTATGGTAAGACGTTGGGGAAGGCCATGGTATTACTTTGGACTTGGAGGAACAATAGTATTGATTGGTATGTGGGTGATCACACGGGTTCCTAATCCGATTACGAATGGAAGAGCATTATCAATAAATTCTTTGAGTATAGTGACAGAGCTGTTTGAAATTGCTTTTATCATTATAACAGCAATAATAATATCAAAAGAAAGAGCCAAAACATCACCAGAAATTAAGCAAGGCATTTGATAGACAGCCGAGAGTACTTACCTTCAGAGCCTACAGAAATGAGACATCAAGAATGTCTGGCAATTGCGTTGGAATTCTATCTCAAAAAGTACTACCATCGATCATATATTCGACATCGCTCTGCAAGTGATGGTGAAGGTAATATGAATACACTAGAGCCTGACTATCTATACCAATCGCGTAGTGGTTTTACAATAGACACTGTTCCAGGTGTTTAGTATATTCGACCGAAAAAGAGTTAGGGAAAAAATACTTTGTCGGGTCCAAAAGGTGCAGCAGTTTGAATCTATTTATGGCTGATAAAGTAGGGATTCATTTCGTCTCGACCAGTATCTTCGGAACATCTTCCTTTTGAACCTCACCAGTTTCCTGATTTACAGCAGTGTGATGAACAAAGGCTATAATCATTTGCTGCATTTGATCCCTTTTTATAATTTCGTATTTGATATCGTGGATCAGTACTCCTTTTTCTCTAGCAAACATGTTTATTTTGTCTTCTAGTTTTTGTAGGTCTTCTTTTACGTTTTTAGTCGTGGACTGGTTTACGTATTCATAAAATATTTTTACAATCATTTCACAACAGTCATGAATTCACTTACAAAAGTCAAATATAAACTAATTTAGCTTTTTATATATCAGATGATGTTGGTGTGTTAAGGATATCGTGTTTTCGTTACTTCTAAAATTTCAGAACCACGGAAGCTGTTGACCTATGGAACATAGTTGATATATTTTCCTAGCTAATATTTGAATGTAAGCGTTAAGTATGTTTTAGCTGAAATTATAGATAGTTATTGCAAAGCTACACTCAATGCATCCACCAATGTAAGCGTTGTGGAGTGCTATATGCGTGTGAAAGAAGTAGGTGCGGTATGCCTTTCCAATATGATGGTTGCTCATTATGCCACTCAATATAATTGATAGCTATGAGAGCAGATTAGTAGTACTTGCTGTCTATTCTTGTCTGTCTAAATGTGAATTGGTCTTTTATAAAAAGGCCACATTTTATTACAACCTTTCCTTGTCAGGCATTACCAGAATCAAAAACCTTTCGATGATACTAATCAACTCCCGCAATAGTTTATAGAAAATTTTAGTATCCTTTTGCCAAAATGCGGTTAATGAGAAATAAGACCTCCTTGGAATTTATCTATTGGAGTACTATACTCTAAGGTATCCCAAGATATTTATTTAACCGCTTATCCCAGAAACCAGTGCAATTATGGGTTTAGGAAAAGCAATCGTAGAGATAATCGTCGCAATATTTGCTCTGCTCGTAATAGTTGCAGTAATAGTTTTTCTAATAAAACTAGTTGCTGGATTTTTTGTCGGTCTGATAGTCCTAGCTATAATAGTTGGAGTAGGATTTTGGATATATGGAAGGCTAAAGGGTAGGTAATGATTCTTACTGTTCTAGAACACCTCTGACACCTATGAAATTTATTTTGATAATTAATTTTATGCTGTTCCTAAAATTAGTTGTATGTTACAATTTGTCTTCATCGTTGGCTCTGCAGCGAATTCTGCCTAAGCTCAAGTAAAACCACCTTTTACGCCGTCTCTTAGATTGACAATATTTGTCATGCCTTTATGAAATTGCGGATCTCCTGTGTTACAAATTAAGAAAATTCTCGTAGGGGATTTTCCATTTCCGACAACAAAGTGCACAAAGAAAATACTGATATATGTTACTCACTTGTGACACTCATTTGAGGGGACTTAGGTCAAGTAAACGGTAAGCTTTGTCATTTATGGATAGCCAACTACTTCACCTGATCATCTTTTCGATGGGATGATTTCTCGAAAAGCACGCATATAGGTTTAGTTGATCATAGTGCTAAATCCTCCTAATCCATTGGTATTCGACAATTAGCCTAATGTGGCATCACTGGACCGGCAGGAATACCCAAATTGGTTTGAATTCCCGT
>DASSIM010000045.1:0-27459 GCA_035691865.1 Candidatus Nitrosopolaris sp.
AAAGTGTTGAAAGTAGAGAAGGCACTTAAAGAAGCACTAGCCAGTAGCAAATTCAAGTGTGGCCGGAAGCAGGTGCTACAATCTATAAAAGGATCAAAACTTATCGTAATTTCAAGGTCTACAGACGCACAAACCAGACGAGAAATTGAAACACAGGCTCCTGACGCGGGAGTTCCGATTTATCAGTTCGATGGTAATTCAACGCAGTTAGGCAAATTATGTGGCAAACCTTTCAGAGTTGCTGTGGTTGCACTCAAGGCCGAATAGGCCTCATACGCTTTGATGGATAGACTAGTTGATGCAAAAGCAGCCTATAGACCGGGTCCTAAATAAGGGTTCATGATATAATGACCAGCTGTGCGAACTATTTACCAAAGATGAGAACGATTGAATGCGGATCAATTCCGAAGGACGATCCGTTATCTTAGGTTACTTTGCAAGTACGCTAGGTTTTATCAGCGTGAAGACTTAAATTGGACTGCAGCAATCAGCATGAATTGTCATTTGAACCCTTCAAATTGTGCTTATCGTAGAGGTATTAAGA
The DNA here is from genome assembly GCA_035691865.1 of Candidatus Nitrosopolaris sp. Taxonomy (GTDB): domain Archaea; phylum Thermoproteota; class Nitrososphaeria; order Nitrososphaerales; family Nitrososphaeraceae; genus Nitrosopolaris. Next base: position 545 of record DASSIM010000045.1, read on the forward strand.
ATTGACTGAAAAGATCAAATTGACTCCTGACGAATTTCGTTTGATTTCTTTGTTCCAGAGTATCACAAGTGCTAGTGCAAGAGACTGCATTGTTGACGAGAAAATGGAGCGTGTTATTTTTATTGTTAACAAAGGTCAAATGGGACTAGCAATTGGTAAAGGGGGAGCAACGATCAAGCAGTTACAAAACGTTGTTGCTAAAAAAGTTGAGTTAGTGGAGTATTCTGATAACGCGTCTGAATTTATTCGAAATATTTTGAACTCTGAAATGGTCAATGACATTAAGATTAATGAAAGGTCTGATGGAACCAAACAGGCAGTTGTATTTGTAGACCCGAAGAGAAAAGGCGTTGTTGTTGGTCGCGAGGGTAGGAATGCGGAGAAAGCAAGGCTCTTGGCAAAACGTTACTTTCAAATATCTAATGTTATGATCGTGAGCCCTGAACAGAGCTCAGAAAGTACTACTCAGGTGAATTTTTAAATGGCTAGATCTCCATTAGGCTTATTTGCTGGGCGAGTTTTACGAACGAAAAGGAACCGGGCTAAATGGTCTAACAAGTACTACAAGAGGAGAATGCTAATGTTGGATAAAAAGGCCAATCCATTGGAGGGTGCGCCACAGGCGAGAGGGATCGTGCTGGAAAAGGTCGGTATCGAATCTAAACAACCTAACTCCGCCGTCAGAAAGTGTGTGAGAGTTCAGCTAATTAAAAACGGAAAATCTATTACTGCTTTTCTCCCAAGGGATGGTGCATTAAATTTTGTCGACGAGCATGACGAGGTCATACTTGAAGGCATCGGTGGGTCGATGGGTGGAGCAATGGGGGATATACCTGGAGTCAGATGGCAAGTTTTTAAGGTAAACGGTGTTTCCCTAAATGAGCTTGTGCGTGGTAAGAAAGAGAAACCGAGGAGATAGCGGAAATGAGTGGTAAGGAACATGTCAATATAATGTTGTTCAATAAATGGGTCACTGACAAGATCCAAATAAAGGATTTAGGCCTTCAAAAAGTGATCTCTTTAAAACCTGCCGTTATTCCGATTACGTCAGGGAGACATGAGCGCCAGAGATTTAAAAAAGCAGAAGTAAACATTGTAGAAAGATTAGCAAATAAGATGATGCATTTCGGAAAAAGATATGCAAAAAATACAGGCAGGATGGGTGGCAAAAAAGCAAAGATGCTGACTGTAATCAGAACTGCATTAGATATAATCCACTTACAGACAGGAAAAAATCCTGTGGAATTGCTAGTAAGCGCAATTGAAAATGCCTCGCCAAATGAGGACACTACTCGCATAGTGTACGGGGGTGTTGTGTATCACGTATCAGTAGATGTCGCGCCGCTACGCAGAGTTGATCTTGCATTGCGATTCATAGCTGAGGGGGTCCGAGAATCAAGCTATTCCAATCCTCAAACAATCGAGGAATCTCTAGCCAAAGAAATAGTTTCGGCAGCATCCAATGATATGTCAAGTCATGCAGTAAAGAAAAAGAATGAGCAAGAACGCATCGCCATGGCTTCCAGATAGCCAGGAACGGATATTCGTTTAGGGGTATCTTAATAATCGTACTTAATTCCTGAGCGATACAAGTATTTTGATGATATCGCCATATTAAAGTTAAATAATGAGATACTATACTGAAACCCATACATGAGCAGTAAGGACGAATTCATTTTCAAGAAAAGCGCTCTGATGAGCACTAAATCAGGTAAAGATATTATAAAGCATATTATCCTCCGTGAGAAGGGCTACAAGCAATTTCATAAATATAACCAAAATAATGAACAAGAATTTCGAGATTTCACGAAGAGATATTTACTTTCATTGCACACGCAGATCATTTCTGATACTAACCCATCATTTACACTTAAAAAATTTACCGAGGAAATAGGAACTCCTGAACTCGGCTTGGATGATCACAAAATCGATGAAGTGAAAGCAAGAATATCGAAACCCGAGATACTCGCTGACCGTGTTGACAGGCTCTTAAATTCTAATTTTGTAATCATGACCTTCCCCGTATTGCACGCATTATTTGACGGCGCATCACAATATCAAAAAGAAACGGTTTCCACCGAAATGAGAAACGCGATTATAGATGGCCACATTATTGCTATCGATCTCAGTGAACCGATGGACAGGATCATTGATAAAGATGAGGACCTCGACTACCTGGATGACTACAAATTGATGAATCCATACATTCTCGAGATTGCAAGGCAAAAAATTTCACAAGGTGGAGAATCTATCTTAAAGGCATTCGAAGAAGGCTTTAAGGACGCAAGAATCGGCCAATATATAGACGCAAAGCTGAAGACAAAACCTGAATCAATAAGCGACGAAAATATGATCGGGTGCTACAAGAAGTACAGAGCAATAATGGGAACAGCCGGTAGAAACATGGCACTAAATCGTCGACCTCTGGCCGATATTTTTCATTTAGGCATGGCAAAGGCCGGCGAATCTGTGGGCTGCGGAAATGAAATCCAAGACGCTATTAAAAATGGTCGCATCAAGATTCCATCATGGCCTCTGTTTTTTTCTATCTTGAGTGGAGATGTCAAGAAAGGATTTGAACTTACAATAAGAAAGGGGAAAAATTACCTCGACGAAGCTAAGCTTGCTCTCGAGATGCTTCCTGAGGATTTTGAGCACAAACCATTCCTGGAATTTTTGTTCCTGACTGTAAGTCATTATAATCAATATTGGTACAATGAACTAAATAGGAGGGACCTTTTTGCCCTTTTGCAAAAGAACATGAATGGGACATTGAAAGCCTAGCGTAGCTACAGACCAAAACCAACGCAAGTTGTTTATGAGTTCTTTCTTTTGAATGGATGGTCATTTTTGCGCGAGGTGTGATTTACGAGCATTTGTTGCACAAATGAGTATATACGTGTCATTTTAAGGCAAATAATATATAAATCGGATGACCCATCGTGAACGAATCACGAATGATTATAGAGTGCACCTGAACGCTTTGACACCATGTGTAAATAATTGCTATGGCGTATTTTGCGCTTTAGTTCAATTACACAATGACATATTGCAAGATATTCGTGGACATTGATATAATAGCAAAGCTTAAAATCGGAATTGACTGTAATGCGTCGAAGTGTCAAGTGATTACGAACGAGACATATCAAGGATGATAGTTGAAAAAAATGAGCAGTTGGAAGAATTAAAGAAAAATCTTGAACAGAATGGCTTAAGGATTAGATTGCTTATGGGACAAATTGAGGCTCTTCAGACCTTATTTGAAAATTATAATTTAGGTATGAATTACTTTCGCCGAGCCCGCGGTGGGAGGGCAGGACTTAGAGACTGAATTCAAGGATTGAATCTTTTAAAAACTTTAGTTGAGCCGCAAATTGACATGATGTCGAATCAGTAGCGTGCATCCTCTTATCAGAAGGATTTGTTCTTAGCCATTTTCTGTAATGAATTTATATAGGCAGGATTGGCATTAAATGCATTTCTACATGCACGATGAAAAAATCAAGCGACTGTATCATCTGAAAAAATTGGCAGAGGGTGGCGGCGGACCGGAAAAAGTCGAAGCTCAACACTCGAAAGGTAAGTTAACAGCCAGAGAACGAATTGATATTCTTTTGGATACAAATACATTCGTTGAGATAGACAAATATGTTACGCGGCGGAGCGAGGATACAAACGAAAAAAAATACTATGGAGACGGTGTTGTCACCGGGTTTGGATTTGTGAACGGCCGTAGAGTGTTCGTATATGCGTATGATTTTACAATTTTAGGTGGTTCCTTGGGCGAAATGGCGGGGAGAAAGGTGTCCAAGTTAATGGATCACGCATTGAAATCTGGCGCACCTCTCATCGGTATAATTGACTCCGGGGGCGCTAGAATTCAGGAGGGGGTGATGAGCTTAGATGGGTACGGCGATATTTTTTTTAGGAATACTATGGCTTCGGGTGTAATTCCCCAGATTACGGCCAGTATGGGCCCTTGTGCAGGTGGAGCAGTGTATTCTCCAGCCATGACTGATTTTGTCATAATGGTGGAAAACGTTGGTCAGATGTTCGTAACCGGGCCTGAAGTAGTAAAGGAAGTCCTGAGTCAGGATGTATCGTTTGAAGAATTAGGTGGTGCTAGAACGCACGCCTCAAAATCAGGCGTAGCACATTTTGTTGCCAAAAATGAGTATGATTGCATAGATAAAATTAAGACACTATTGTCTTTTATTCCTCAGAACAATACTGAGGAGGTTCCCATCTTCGAGACGACCGACGATGTAAATAGAATCGATCCAAACCTTGTGAAGATCTTGCCTGAAAATCCGTATGAGCAATACGATATGAAGCAAATTATAAAGTCGATTGTGGATAGCGGCGAATTTGTTGAAGTCCACGAATTGTTTGCAGAGAACATACTTGTGGGGTTTGCGCGCATGGGCGGTAGGTCTGTAGGAATCGTAGCAAATCAACCAATGTACCTTGCAGGGGCATTGGATATCAATTCGTCGTGTAAGGCAGCGCGTTTCATTAGATTTTGTGATTCGTTTAATATCCCAATTGTCACCCTTGTGGATACTCCTGGTTATCTGCCGGGAGCGGATCAAGAAAGTAATGGAATAATTAGACACGGCAGCAAGCTGCTTTATGCATACTGTGAAGCAACTATTCCTAAGATAACTTGTATACTTGGTAAAGCCTATGGTGGTGCGTATATTGCTATGGGAAGTAAAAATTTGGGAACGGATTTGAATTGTGCATGGCCTACGGCTGAAATCGCGGTTCTTGGTCCCGAGGCCGCCATTACAATAATACATAGAAGAGATTTGAAACAATCTCTTGACGCAGGGACGACTAAAAAGAAACTGGCTATGGAATTCCGTGATAAGTTTGCTAATCCGTACATTGCAGCTGAGAAAGGCATCATCGATGCTGTGGTGGACCCTTCAGAGACTAGGCCAATGATCATCCATTCACTAGATGCATTTGCAAACAAGAAGGAGTCTAGACCGTTAAGAAAACACGGCAACATCAATTTGTAGTAGGGGCAAGAATAATGGGCCGAATTATTTCCAGCATTTTAATTGCAAATCGAGGCGAGATAGCACTTAGAATTATCCGTGCGTCCAAGGAGCTTGGGATTAAGGCTATCGCGGTTTACTCCGACGAAGATACACGATCTCTCCATGTAAAAAGAGCTGACGAAGCTTATCACATCGGTCCCTCGACTGCTTCAGAAAGCTATCTCAATACGAAAAAGATTATCGAAACTGCAACGAAGGCTGGAGCAGATGCGATTCACCCCGGCTATGGATTTTTATCTGAGGATGAAAATTTTGCAGATACGTGCGAGAAGAAGGGTATCATCTTCATAGGCCCAAACAGTAGAGCCATGGCTGTGACAGGTGACAAGATGAAATGCAAAGCACTGATGAAGAAGGCAGGCATCCCGGTTATTCCTGGTAGCGACGGGATTATTGATGACGTTGACAAAGCAGAGAACATTGCTCGCAACATCGGTTATCCTGTTCTCTTAAAATCGGCGTTCGGCGGTGGTGGTAGGGGTATTAGACTAGTAAAGGACGAAAAGCAGTTAAGAGAGGAATTCGAAATCGCTGCTGCCGAATCAAAAGCTGCTTTCGGAAAAGCCGCGCTCTATGTCGAAAAGGGTCTCGAACGGATAAGGCATATAGAATTCCAACTTGTTAGAGACTCATACGGGAACACTAGGCATCTATTTGAACGTGAATGTTCTATCCAAAGGAGACATCAGAAACTGATCGAAATGTCACCTTCTCCAGTCGTGAGCGGTGAGACCAGGCAACGAGTAGGAGAAATTGCAATCAAAGCGGCCGAAATCGTCAATTATCTCAATGCTGGCACAGCGGAATTCTTGCGAGATAATGAGGGAAATTTTTATTTTATCGAGATAAATTCTAGGCTTCAGGTTGAACATCCAGTCACCGAACTGGTGACAGGATTGGATCTTGTGAAGCTACAAATTTCCGTGGCACAAGGGGAAGAAATTTCTTTTAAACAACGAGACCTCAAAATGCATGGGTGTTCGATTGAATGCCGAATCAACGCAGAAGATCCTTTTTACGATTTCGCACCCTCAGTCGGTACCGTTGGCCAATGCAATCTCCCGCAGGGCCCTGGAATTAGAGTAGATAGTTACCTTTACACTGGATGTACTGTATCAGGTTATTATGACTCCTTGGTCGCAAAAATAATTACATGGGGCCAAGACTATCAAGAAGCTCGCTCGAGAATGAAAAATGCTCTCAGGGAGTTTAGTGCCGAGAGCATTAGCACGACTATCCCATTACATAAAACTATAATGAATAACTCTGATTTCATCAAAGGAGATCTATCCACGGATTTTCTTGAAAGGTTGAATATACTAGATGAGATGCGCAAAGAGTACAGTGATGTGTCTAAAAGGAATGCCATAGTGGCAATAGCTGCAATCCTTCTGCAATCAGACTCCATTAGGAGAACAGGAGATTTCTACGCTATGAGGAAAAGCGCGAGGTCCTCGAGCTGGAAAAACCTTGGGCGGAGCGGAAATGGAGTTTAAGGTAGCTGAAGCCCAGCAGGTAGTAGATGGAGAAGTAGTCCATTCGCTCAGCGATGGATTTGTTACTTTAAAGATAAATCGAAAAGAGTATCAAGTCCGGCTCTTGATATCGGGCACAGACGAAATTGAATTCATATTTGAGAATTCCTTTCATCACGCGAAGATAGTTCGATCTACCAGCTCGGAGACAACAATTCTTCTCGATGGGTACCTGATGACAATAAAAAAACATTTCAGATTTGCTGACTTGATATACAAGACGTTATCTTCGACAGTATCTGCAGGTAATAACAATTTAACTAGCCAAATTCCTGGTAGAGTAGTAAACATCGTATTAAATGCAGGATCATTTGTGAAAGCCGGCGACTCTGTAATAATACTTGAATCAATGAAGATGCAGGTAGCTATAAAAGCGCATAAAGATGGCAACATTCGTGAAATCAAGGTCAAACAAGGATCTACAGTAGGCAGGTACGACGTGGTAGCAATAATCGATTAATGGATCTATTAGTCTAAACGGTTTCAGCTGCTGACTTCGGAACATCCTTGGATTGCTGATAATTAGTTATGTTCAAGGAAGTATCTATTCATCTAGACTGGTCCCGTATCGCAAAGGAGCATCTCGTTTTGAAGCACTCTCCCAAAGGACTTGTTCACCTTTGTAGTCGTTCAACACAACAAAGTCAAGAACCTTCAGCCAATCTTTATTTGTTAATGCGTGCAATAGGTCGACTGTGATGTCTCAAATTATACTTCTCATTTCACCAGTGGTAGGTAAAAGCGACCGTTTCTGAGGATTGGTCAGTAGACCTAAACCTAGAGGTGTCTTCGCTACATAAACGTGAAATTGCTAGTTCAGAGAATACTGTCGATCAATTTTGTTCATAGACTCCTAATTCGAATGGAGAAAGTCTTCGTAATTCTTCCACTGCTTGTGACAGAATCGAAACAGCCCGATCTATCTCCTCCTTGGTATTTAGGATGCCAATGCTTAAACGAAGAGAGCCAGTTAGTTCTGCGAACGAGAATCCCATCGCCTTTAAGACGTGGGATGGCCTCCGATGCGTTAACGAACAAGCGGATCCGGTCGAGGCAGCTATTCCGAGCTCATCGAGCTTGGTGATAAGGTCTTCTCCGTTGACTCCAAGAAAAGTGAAATGAGCGATATTGGCAATCCTCTTTTGGGTAAAGCAGTTTATCCGAGAGTTAGGTATTTCATTAAGTACGTGGTCAATCAAGTAATCACGAAGTGCTCGAATTTTAGTTTCGTAAGTATCAAGTTTTTTGGCAGCAATTTCGCAAGCTTTTCCAAAACCCACGATTCCGTGAACGTTTTCGGTACCAGATCTGAGAGTTGATTCTTGGCCTCCGCCGTGGATTATCGGAGCTAACTTCAAACCCTCACGTTTGTACAATGCCCCCACACCTTTCGGCCCATTCATCTTATGAGCGGATGCCGAAAGAAGATCTACTCCTAAGTCGTTGACGTCGATAGGAAATTTTCCTACCGCCTGAATGGCATCAGTATGAAATAGCCCTCCTTTCTTGTGGGTAATCGTTGCGAATTCCCTGATAGGTTGTATTGTGCCCACTTCGTTATTTGAAAACATTATGCTGACTAACGCAGTTCTGTCATCTAGGACAGTTCGTTTGAGAGAAGCAGTTTCGATCTGGGCCTCTGGTGTGACCGGCAGGTAACTTACATCGAACCCTTTTTTTTCTAGATCTCTAAAAGCTTGCAGAACAGATGCATGCTCTATAGCACTAGTTACAACACAATTTTTTTTTGGATTTGAATTTCGAACAAGCTCTGCTATGCCTTTGATTGCAAGATTATTTGCTTCGGTTCCTCCTGAAGTGAAAATTATTTCGTGCTGCTTACACCCGATCAAAGAAGAAACACGAGCTCTTGCACTCTCGATTGCTCGCATCGTCATCCTCCCAAATCTATGCAGAGATGACGGGTTCCCATAATATTCTTTAAAGTAAGGTAACATTTCTCTGATAACCTCGTCGAATATTGGGGTCGATGCGGCATTGTCAAGGTAGATAGGCGAGGATCTAGCAACTGATGTGGACATCTTATTTAGATTGGGGTCAAGACCAAACTTCCAGTACGGTACCCTTTTGCATCTATCGCAACATATTTGAATCCAAGTCCCTTGAGAAGCGTGTCCAATTTTTCTAATTTCTCCACATTGAACAAAAGGTTAATCTCATCCTTTTGAACTTCGATTCTTGCAACTTCTCCATGATCCCTAACCCGAACCTGCCTGAGAGGAAACAATTGTTTCACAATAGTCTCTGATTTCTCAATCCTTGCAAGCTTTTCGTACGTAACAGTACTCCCTTGGGGGATACGCGAGGCAAGACATGAATTCGAAGGTTTATCGTGTATCGAAAGATTGAATTTCCTCGCGATCATGCGTATTTGCGCTTTGGATATGGCTAATTCAAGCATAGGACTTTTCACATTACTCTCCTCCATAGCTCTAATTCCAGGTCTGTCGGTGCCAATATCGTCCAAATGGGTTCCATCTACGATGAGGTTTGCATCCAATTTACTCGCTTCCTGCAATAGTCTCATTCCCAATTCTTTTCGACAATGATAACAACGAAGCTGATCATTCTTTGCAAAGTCGGAATTTGCCACTTCGTCGTATAGAATCAATCTGTGCCGAATACCTATCTCCTTTGCGACTACAAAAGCAGAAGACAACTCTTCTTGCGATAAGGTTTTATAATTTGCAGTTACTGCTATAGCCTTATCTCCGCACGCTTTTTTTGCTGCAAGGGCCACCACAGCGCTGTCGACTCCGCCAGATAGGGCGACAATTACTCGAGTTCCATTTTTTGAGAACCATTGGACCAGCTCTGGAAAGCGATCTGTCTCCTGCGACATTCTTTAGTCCACATTTATTTTATAAGTTATTTGAGAATTCACTAGCTCCAATGCTTTCTTGACCGAAATTCCGGTGGTAGAAGCGATAACCTTGACGTCGTCGAACTCCGGTTTAGCGCCTAATGCCTCAGTATTCAATCCCTTGAAAATTTTAACTCGCACATTAAAATCATGGCCAAATATATTGACTGGAACGGTTACAATGCTCCTCGGGAGAACCAATCGTTGTATCTCCTGAAATCTTGCACCAATCGTACCTGATTCCCTGAAAAGAGTCGTCATGACAATATTTAGGTTCGCATGATCACATATAATTCTAATTAAGTGCGTAGGGCGGTTCTTCTTAGCTATGCCAGGTATTGCGATGACATCCTTCACAGGCACTGCAGATAATTGCTCTATCAAATTTCCGATAATTTCTCCAGAAATATCATCCACAGTGGTTTCTATAAGGCATTTGCTATCTAAGTACGCCTCGCTGGCCAATGATGATCCGCCAATTATGAATCTCAATATGTTTGGGAGATGATTGAATATTTTCTGTCCCGCGCCGTATCCTATTTTTAATGGTGTAAAGGTTGGGTAGTGGCTGATGCTTTCAGAGGCAAGATTAACTAGAATGGCAGCGCCGGTTGGAGTCGTTATCTCTTCGCTAACTTGCCCGCCTGCTAGAATAAAATGTTTACCCTTGAATATTTCCAGGATTGCATTAGTGGGATTAGGAACAGGTCCATGGGAGAATGTTACGGTCCCTCCTCCAACTGCAACTTTTGTAGACAAGATTCGGGATTCGAATAGATTAAGATCCTGCAAAGCAATTGCACAACCAATTAGGTCAGCAAAAGTGTCCACACTAGATGTTTCGTCTAAATATATTTGATTAGTTTCTTCGCCATGAATGAACGCCTCGGCTACAATAATTGTTTTAAGGCACTCGAGGGCAAATACTTTGGCGCGTTGTGCCAAGTCCAAGGAATCGCAGCAGGCGGCAAGTGATCTATACATGTCAATTCCTCTGCGTTGACGAATGGTATCTGCATAGTCTAAACTGAAAGTTGTCGCAGAAAATCCGTGAGTTATCGTCTTGGAGAATCTAGCGTTCTCGATCTTGCTTCCTTTTAAAAAATTTTGGCTAGAGAGAATAGCATCTATGATCCTCTTTTCGTTTGCACCTGCATCGACCAAGCTAGCCAATAACATATCACCAGAGATCCCTGAGATTTGAGAATCTATAATCGCAATCCTCGTCAAGGGTATCTAATGAATCTAGAGTGAATATATGATTTGCCTCCAATCGAATACTGACTGGCACTTCAGCCAAACGGTTTCTCGTGAAAAACTTTTAACTTATACCAATCTCTTTTCTTTAAGAATGACTATTGCAATTATTGGCTCGGGTAGAGTAGGGGCGTCAATTGCTTTAAACTGTGCATTACGAGATTTAGATGACGTGTTATTAGTTGATATTGTGCAGGGACTTCCTCAAGGCGAAGCTATGGATATTAATCACCAAATGTCCGAGATGGGGATTGATCGGTTAGTGCGCGGCAGCAACAATTATGCCGATATTAGTGGCACTGATATTGTGGTACTTGTCGCAGGCCTAGGAAGAAAGCCTGGAATGAGCAGAATGGATCTTTTACATACCAACGCCAATATCGTAAAAGAGGTTTCAAAGAAAGTGGCATCATATGCAAGGAATTCTATATTAATTGTGGTAACAAATCCACTTGATCCGATGACTTACGTTGCGCTAAAAACCACCGGAATGGACAAAGATAAAGTCATGGGAATGGGCGGTCTGTTGGACCTGTCAAGATTTAAGAGCTTCATTCGAGAAGCTACCAATGTCTCAGGTGATTCTATTCAGGCCATGGTCATAAGTGAGCACGGCGAGAATATGCTTCCGTTGATTAGATTCTGCAGTATCGGTGGAATACCGCTGATCGACTTTATTAGCCCTGAAGTACAATTTCGGATCTTTGAAAATACACGCAAGGTGGCAGCTGACGTAATCGCTTTGAAGGGCGCAACTATCTATGCGCCAGGTAATGCGGTAGCAACAATGGCCGAGGCGATAATTAAAGACAAAAAATCTGTTATTCCAGTATCGGCACTCCTTGATGGTGAATACGGCGCAAGGAATATCTGCCTTGGAGTTCCAGCCGTCATAGGTCAGACTGGCATAGAGCACGTAATCGAGCTCCAGCTAAATACTAGTGAACGTGAGGTATTTCACAAAGGAATAAACAGCGTCAGTGAAGCTATTAAGGCAGTTATGCCTTAAATTTTTATTCCGAGAGACATTCCTGACTATGGTGGAATGGATTTAAAAACTATTTTGGAAAAATTTGCAAAAGGCGAACTAGCACTACAGGATGTGTATAAACAGATTTCGATCCATTCAATCGAACATGTCGGAAATAACCTCGCTAAATTGGATATCGGCAGAGATTTCAGAAAGGGAGTACCTGAGGTAGTCTTTGGGGACGGCAAATATACTAAAGATATTATCAGAATTGTGCTGTCCGCAGTAAAGATCAAAGGGAGGGTCGTCGTGAGTAAAATACGGAGGGATGAATTGTCCAAGGTCTGCAAGACTTTAAGAAATAAGGATTTGCATATCGAAGTGGGAAAGGGTAGCACAACAATTCTGGTTAAAGCTAATCTTGATACAAAACGGCCGTCAGGCGGGAAGATCGGAATTCTCTCTGCGGGGACCTCTGATATAGGTATCGCAGAGGAAGCACGCATGGTAGCTCTAGCGATGGACTGTGACGCAATTACATTTTACGATGTAGGAATTGCGGGATTGCATAGACTGCTTCCAGCAATGGAAGAAATGCTTTCTGCAGACGTTGGGGCAATAGTAGTCGTTGCAGGTATGGAGGGTGCCCTAGCGTCAGTGGTGTCGTCATTGGTTAATGTACCAGTCATCGGTGTACCTACTTCTGTAGGCTATGGTTTTGGATCGGCAGGAATTGCAGCTCTCTCCTGTATGCTCCAAAGCTGTGCTTTGGGTCTTGCAGTCGTTAACATAGATAATGGCGTCGGAGCTGGAGCGTTTGCAGCGTTGATCGCTAACAGAATAAGGATAAGTTTGTCGAAGCAACAACATCTCGAATCTGAGAATACGTTGAAGAAATGAAACATGCTAAAACGTTTATAAGTGCTTCCGCTACTCGTGATTTAACCGTCAGAACTAGGATGAAAGAAATTCATGGTATATACTGCTGTTCTTAGGAGAAATAGGCAAAAGCGAACCAATTACCGAAAAAGGGTAGCGATGCTTATTGGCAGGCACTCTTTTGTTTCAGTTACTGTTAGCAATGAGAACATTATTGCTCAGGTTATGAAACCATTAGCTGGAGGGGACAACGTAGTTACCTCCGTTCGAGGTAGAGATCTTCTGATGTACGGGTGGAAAGGCTCTATGAAGAGCATACCAACATGTTATCTGACAGGCTTGCTATTGGGTATACGATCATTGGAAAAAGGAATGAATAAATTAATTCTTTATACAGGCAAACGATCATACACCTCCAGGGTTGCAGCTTGTTTAAAGGGACTAATTGATGCGGGGGTAAGTATACCTGTGTCTGAAGATTCATTGCCGAGAATTGAAAGGATAAATGGCGGTCATATTGCCCGATATGCGGAGGTGTTAAAGAACGATGAGAAAAAATATAACTCGCACTTTTCTTCGGTTTTGAAAAATGGCTGGGTACCTGAGAATTATCCTCAGTACTTTGAAGAAATTAAGAATAGAATTACTAAGAATATGAAAACGGTACCGGATTCTACTATGTCTGAGAGAAGGTCCAGGAAAGCTCCGGTCATTAAAAAGAGTGATGATTAGAGGCCAGAAATTGATATGAGCAGGTATTATAGACAGCAAGAGCAGCATATAGAATGGCAGCCACGTACCACACTCGGCATGATGGTATCAAGCGGTAAAATCAATTCAATGGACCAGATTTTTGAAAATGGGATGAGAATACAAGAGCCAGAAATTGTCAAGCATCTGCTTCCAGACATTAAGAGCCAGGTTATTCACGTCGGCATAGTGCAGAAACAGACTGACGCAGGTGAGATGACTCGGTTCAATGCATTAGTTGCGGTGGGAAATGAAGCAGGCTGGTTTGGAATAGGGAAGGGAAAAGCAGCTCAAATGCGTGTTGCTATTGACAAGTCAACCACGGCAGCGCATCTCAACGTTATTCCTGTAAAGTTAGGCTGCGGAAGCTGGGAATGTAGGTGCAATCAGCTTCACTCGATACCATTTAAGGTCAAAGGAAAGGGAGGAAGTGTAGGTGTTGAGATTATTCCAGGACCTCGAGGTCTGAGCTTAGTAGCAGGAGAGAACATTAAGGGGCTGTTAAAGCTAGCAGGAATAAAGGATGCCTGGACCAAGTCATTCGGTTCCACTAGTACGATGTCGTCGACAACAAAGGCAATATTTGCGGCTCTTCGCCGTACCTACGTTACAGGCTGAGCAAGATTGGCGTATCTTGTAGTCAGAATACGAGGCACCGTAAACGTACCATCGTGGGCAGCCGCGACATTAACCTTCTTGAATCTCAACAAGAAATATCGTGCTACACTCATACCAGAAAGTCCACAATCATTAGGTATGTTGAGGAAGGTAAAAGAACTGGTCGCCTGGACTTCTGCGGATCCAATCATTGTCAAAGATCTATTGGAAAAGAGGGGGCGAAAGGCTGGCTTCAGACCGATTTCAGATTCCGATCTGCCAAAGGAATACAATGGCATAGATGCATTCGCAGCAGCTATCTCAGAGAACAGAGTGTCTATGTCTGAAATCCATAATATTAAACCCTGGTTTGCACTGAACCCGCCACGAGGCGGATTTAAACGAAAAACGAAGAATCAGTATAACGAAGGGGGCATACTTGGAGAAGACAAGGCGTTAATCAATATTGTCAGGAAGATGCTTTAGAATGCAGCAAGACTTAAGTAAGGTACCATCATGAAAATAGTTCGCGATCCGTACAATAAAAGGATGTTTTAGTAATTATGGCTACTCGGTTGAGAAAAAGCAGAAGACAGAGGGGCACCAGGTACTGTGGATGGGGGCAGATAGGTCAGCACAGGCAATCAGGCAGTAGGGGCGGTGTCGGAGCCGCCGGCAAACACAAACATTTTTGGATTCGCACGGTGATCGAGGAACCGAGTCACTTTGGACATGATTCCTTCTACTTAATAAATCGGGAGCATGTAAGGAAATGGTTGAATGTGCGAGACTTGGATGGAATTTTAGCCCGGCATGGAAGCGTTAGGGACACGGATACCAAACCTACTTTAGATCTCACCTCGCTTGGTTATCATAAATTGCTGGGCGGCGGAAAAGTGAGCGGCGGCGGTGTTAAAGTGCGAATAGAGAAAATATCACACAATGCTAAACAGAAAATAGAGGAAGTAGGTGGGGAGGTGTTGCTATCTAATGAGCACAATACAAAATGATGATGAAGGTATTTTTAGGCGTATCATAAAGAAAGTCTCTGCCTATATCCCACAGGTGGAGAAACCCAAAAAGAAGATTTCGCTTACAGAGAAGTTTGTCTGGAGCGGAATCGCTCTTTTCGCATATCTGATCATGGGTCAGATACCTCTGTACGGTGTTACGAGCGATCCGAAGTTTGACTTTCTAGCATTTGCTAGAGTTATCTTTGCTGCACAACAAGGTACTCTATTAGAACTCGGCATAGGACCCATTGTCACTGCAGGTCTGCTCATGCAACTGCTGAAGGGGTCCGAGCTCGTCAAACTCAATTTTAAAAATCCCGACGATAGATCGTTATTCACTTCTGCCACAAAAATTGTTACGATTATCGTCATTATTGCAGAGGGCACACTGTACGGGACTAGTGTCTACGGTCACCTAGTAGCGAGTCCTTTGTTTGTCCCGATTCTAGTTGGACAACTTATTGGGGCAAGCCTCATAGTGATGCTCCTAGACGAAATGGTGCAGAAAGGCTGGGGCTTAGGATCAGGTATTAGTCTGTTTATAATGGCAGGGGTAGCACAGGGTATCTTGTGGAGCGTGTTTAGTCCTGTTCCTGCTCAGGATGGGCCCGTAGGCATCGTTCCTTTTATGATATATTCGGCCGAGCACGGGCATCTCGCCGACACATTCTTCAGGTCGGGGCAGTTACCTAGTATATTCGGTCTGATAGTGACAGCTATTGTGCTATTAATTCTAGTATATACTCAAGGTATCCATATAGACATCCCTATTGTTTCCACAAAATACAGGGGATTTACTGCCGTTTACCCAATCAAACTCCTTTATACATCCAATATTCCAGTGATCCTAGCGTCTGCGCTACTTGCTAACGCGGTTTTCATGGGTCAGATGCTATGGGCCAATTACAACCCTCAAAACGATAATCCTTTATTCAACTATATAGCACAATTTGACCCTGGTAGGCCTCAAACCCCAACCGGTGGATTGCTCTATTACACAACCTCACCACAGAGCTTGGATACTGCAGCGCAAGACCCAGTCAGAGCAGTAGTCTATATTCTGTTTTTGACTACGGTTATTACGATTTTTGGGAGACTCTGGGTTGAACTCGGCGGCTTATCTGCCAAGTCTGCAGCAAAGAATCTGCTCGATGCAGATGTTCAAGTCCCAGGTTTCAGAAGGGCAGAAGGATCAGTTCAGATATTGCTAAACAAGTACATTCCCTCAGTGACCATTCTAGGATCTATAATAATCGGACTCTTGGCATCAGCATCTAATGTACTTAATGTTTTTGGTTCCGGAATAGGGATTCTGTTGATGGTGGATATTCTAGTAAATTACTACAATCTATTGATCAAAGAGCAAGTTGATGTCCATATGCCTAAATTGGCGGCTCTACTTGGCAGAAAGTAACACAAAAAGGATAATGATAGTGGGTATACCTGGCGTGGGCAAGACTACTGTGATTTCTAAAGCAGCTGAAATCCTTCGGCGGAAGGGGCATAATACTACAGTCTTGGTATTTGGTAGTCTAATGTTTGAGGAGTCCAAGGAAATGAAGTTGAAGAATAGAGATGAAATGAGAAAGCTCTCGGTGGAAGAGCAACGTCGACTCCAGCACAAAGTAGCAGATAGAATTGCCGCAATCAAGGGAGACTTTGTGATTATCGACACACACCTAATAATAAACACAGAGGAAGGGTATTATCCTGGAATTCCGATGCATCTGCTTGAAGTCATAAAGCCCACTAATATCATTATGATCGCGGCTGACCCACAAGAAATCTTGAGTAGACGGAAAAAAGATGAAAGCCGAATAAGGGATCTTCGTCCAGAAATAGATGTTCAAAACGAACTAGAAATTTCTAGGGCAATGATTGCATGCTGCTCGGTGGTGTCGGGCTGTCCATTTCTTACGATTATGAACAATAACAATGAGATTGATAAGGCGTCTCTCACTCTAGCAAATGTTTTGTCGGGAGATACTGACACTTAATGAATATTCTTGGTCCGTTAATGATGCAAATGCCTGGTTTGACTCCGCATTATACTAAGCATCCTATCTTCCCAGACATGCTCACGGCGATGATCGTAGCTTCCCTAATTTCGATTGGTCTGAATATTGCAATAGCGATGCTGCGCAAAAAAACAACTGATTTTGAAAAAATGGGTAGAGTGATGAAAGAGACGAACGAATGGCGTAAGCAATATACTGCCGCGATCAAAAAACAAGATAGGGCACTAATAGAAGAGCTAAAAAAGAAGCAGGCATATGTGAATAAAATGAGTATGGAAATGCAGCAGCAGCAAATGCGTCCAATGCTGCTCTATATGATTCCATCATTTATGCTTTGGATCTTTGTATTTCCGACGATCTTTGGTGCGACAACTGCACTCTCCCCTATTCAAGTTCCTTGGATTATGTGTAGCATCGCGCAAGTGCAATCAGATAGTCAGCTTGACAAAAGTGGCATGCATAAAGGGCCGTGCCTTGTTCCAGGCGAGGTTTTCTTATGGGGCTGGTTTCTTATTACCTCGTTTGCATTCAGTGGTATAATTTCCAAAGTTACCAAAACAACCATGCCTAGTTTGACTGGGAATTGATCAACAATAGCCTACAAAAAGAGTATAGTTATTTCTGGCTGGCCGGCTGTAGGCAAAACTACTGTGGCATGCGAGCTGGCAAAGGAATTTGGCATGAAAATATTTAATGGTGGGGATATTTTGAAAAAACTTGCAGGTGAGAAAGGGTATACAATTGCGGGTAAGGATTGGTGGGACGGGGAAGAGGCAAAAAAATTCATGGCAGAAAGACGAGCTAATCCTTTTTTCGATAAGGAAGTGGATCAGAAATTAAAGGAGATAGCCGAAAAAGGAAATGCCGTGATTACTAGTTATACTCTTCCATGGCTCACTGAAAATCCTATTAAATTCTGGTTGAGGGGTTCGCAGAATAACAGGGCAAAAAGGATGGCTAACAGGGATAATATAAATTTCCTAAAAGCAAAAAAGATAATACGGCTCAGGGATAACGACAACAGAAAAATCTATCGTAAACTCTATAATATCAAATTCGGGGATGACCTAACTGTTTTTGATTTTAGTCTCAATACTGATTTATTGAATCTACTATCATTAATTCACACATCAAAAAATATTATATGCCACCTTTTAACTAAGTGAGGTGAAGGTACGTCTCTAACTTTGCTTTGCAACAGCTACAAAATCTCATGAAGATAGATGATGATGTGACAGACGAAGCATACGGTCATTATCCTGACCGTAGACCTGTCAATTCGTTGCTCGATTATGGACTAATACTTATTGATAAGCCTGCTGGACCTTCCAGTCATGAAATAGTGGCCTGGATAAAAAAAATCTTATCCGTTGAAAGCGCAGGACATAGCGGTACTTTGGACCCTGGAGCAACAGGGCTACTGCCTGTAGGACTAGGCGAAGGTACCAAAGCCCTATCAGTGCTTCTTTTAGGCCCGAAGGAATACTATACGTTGGCACGCATTCATTCACACATCTCAGATGATAGATTGCAATCATTGATCTCAAAATTTACCGGCGATATTTTTCAGAGACCTCCGCAGCGGTCCTCAGTAAGGAGGGCGACGCGTATCAGAACTATTTATGAATTTCAGAAATTAGAACAGTATGACCGTCTTGTATTGCTCCGTATATTGTGTCAAGCTGGCACTTATATCAGAAAAGTAATTTATGACGTAGGAGAGATCCTGGGGCCGGGAGCGACCATGGTAGAATTGCGGAGAACTACAGTGAGCAATCTTACTGAGAGAAATGATGAATTTATAAAACTACATGACCTTGCAGACGGCTTTCAAATTTACAAAGAAAAAAAGGATGATAAAAAGCTCCGACGCTTGATAAGGCCAATCGAAAAGTGTCTGGAAGGCTTGCGGGCGGTCGTGGTTCGTGATACTGCCGTTGACGCACTCTGCCACGGCGCGCAGCTAGCAGTCCCTGGAATAGTCGCAGTTTCAAGGGATTTGGCCCCTAACCAGCTTGCGGGTATCTATACCATGAAAGGAGAAGTTATTGGACTAGCGCAGTCGTTGATGTCGGCAGAAGGCATTCAAGATAATGATAAAGGGATTGCGTTCCAGCTTAAAAGGATAATTCTAAAACCTAATACATATCCAAGATCTTGGCGCGTGAATAGTAAAGATCGCCTTAAAGGAATGGCCACCTGATAGAAGGCCGAAGAAATGTAAATATGTTTGTCGGTTTTTAATATTCCAGACCCAAAGTATTACTTCATACAATGTCTTCTAACATTATACCACTATAAAATTGTGCATATTCGTTTGGAACATAAGTTCAAATAAATAGGATATGATCTGGCTTCTTATCTCTTATATTCGATAGGATTCTATTAATTCTCGCTATTATGAATCGTGAGGATCTAAAAGTAATATGGTTTTGCCGCGAATGCGGAATTAGCTTTGTTTTTAGGTCAGATGTGGACGATCACGAAGAGAATGAAGGCCACTCAAGGATTGCAAAATACGACTTAGCGTCCTATATGGATATGGGTGTCGATATTGGAGTTGAGAGTGTTTAGGAATCTTGACTTCCGATCTATGAATAGTTAATATATTTCATTTCATTACCGAGGAGTATTATGCCGGGGTTGCCTAGCTTGGGAAGGCGCAAGCCTGGAAAGATCTACAGCAAGCTTGTGATTCGGAAGGGTCTCGAGGGTTCAAATCCCTCTCCCGGCGCTTTATTCGAGGGTTCACGCTCCATCTTTATAACCTCAGAGGCGGTTTTTATTGATGGATGCAGGACCTGGGCCATCAAGTTTAGTAGGAATGCCTGATCCTTTGGGCCTATTTTATTAGTTTCGTCAACCAACAAATACCTGGCCTATTGTCAAACAAATAATCAATCACCTCAGCCTTAGTAGGTTTAGCGCCAGCTGCGAAATAGGAATCTTTCAGTTGCGTTGATGATGTCAAGAACATAGGCTTAGCTGACCCAGGTGGACCTGCCAGAAAAGGCTGCACTTTAGCCATTAGCCAAGTCTGTTCTTGGCTAATTATATCTTCGAAAAGACTTGTCATGGGCTATGTTAAGTCTTTTAGAAAACAGCATTTCACAAACTTCATTTTATCTTGACGTTTCAGGAATCCAACACATGTAGTACCTTTCTTGAATCCGACATAGGTAGTACCTGTTAATGGAATTCCAAGATTTGATAACATAGCTATATGATCACTGTTGTTAAGATCGGGAATCTGTGTTGTTGCATTAATTGTAGTTACAAAAGCATTTTGTGACTATTGCTAATTATGACTAGTTTGGCCCATTTTATATCAATTACTTGCAGGCACTGAAGATATGCAAATCCAGCGAAAAGCAATCCGAGTACTACGGCCACTATCTTTACAACCTTTTTTAAGGCATATCCAATTAAAATACCACCCAAGAAACCCCCTCCAATTGTCACTCCAAAAGAACTAATATGTTCTACATTCATAAGCTGAGCATTATCCTAGGTATCTGAACCGGTCCAACCTGCTCTATCCGGATAAGTCCACCCAGAACAGCCTAGAAGAAATTCGCATACAGGTACCTTATACAATGTTTTGGTTTATGCTTTTTCTTCCTGGTATATGAAATACCTTCTATCAACTATGAAAACAACTCAGATCTATAAAATAGTAGCAAAATCCACAATTAGGACAGAGCGGTTTTTTAGGCCTTGGCATATATTCAGAATCACAGTTAAGACATTTCTCCTCCTAACAAGGAATCGAGGTATTGGTGTAATTAACTCCGTGGTATCTGAAGGGCTTATTGACTCTAGTCTTCCAATCGTATGTCTTGTCTATTACTGGGAGCCAAAAAATTTAGAATAAATAAATTATGTAGAATGTACTCCATGAGTGCAAAACCCGTTTTGGGTGCTCCCGCCTGCAAAGGATGCGGTTATGCCAGAAAGACCTGCTGAACTACTAGCACATGTGGCGGTGTTAGGCGGACTAGGTGGACCACTGAAAGCGGACTGGCCGATGAAATGGCATGGCCCAATCCCAGCACCGCAGTGTGTTAATTGTCCTTCGCTAGCGCTAGTGGAAATGGAACAACTTCCTGCAGATTGTTGAAGGGGTCCAGGAGTACCACCCCCTCCGCTGTGTTTGCCGTCTGGGGTTGGTGAGTTAGTTTCAGCAGTAGCATTACATGTAGCTACATGTGCATTATTGACATTTGAAGTTGGGGTTAAAATTAATACGCCTATTACATAAAGAGCTAATCCAATCATCCAGAATAATCTATTCATATTTGTAACTGTCATAAGTGCCTATAAGCGCGTTGTGCTGAATTATGCAGATATTTCTTATAGAACGATATTCAAACTCTGTTGTGAAATGAGCGCCTGTAGTTCAACGCTGCTCATTTTCATTTACCTTAAGGACATGCGATTAGATCTCTTCTTCTATATCTTCAAAAGCCAAGGCCTTAGATGTCTCGTGCAGCCGCATTGAGACAATTCTTTGGTATTCCTTTTCATTTATTATGCCCTTCTCATCAAGTATCTCAACGAGGGTACTTATTTGAATCCTGAGCTCTTCATCCGATTTTAGGTCTTTTCCAGCAATTTTTCTTGCGTTGCGTGGGTTTTCATTGTCATCCGAGCCGGAATAGTGACGTTTCTCAATCATACGAAAAGTTAGTTATTCAATATTAAATAAATACAAGCATGTAGGGTCAGCTCAATCGTAAGACGAGTCTATATGATTCCCTGTCGCTCGCGAGAAGCTAAGTTGGGGTATATCCGACGTCGCTCTAAGTAATATGGGAAGCTTACGCTTCGAAAAAACAAAAACAACAACTGAAAGTTCCAGTGTCAGGTCCGAGTCGTACTGCCTAAGTTTAAATAGAGTGTAATCTTCTTTCGCCCTATCTAACCGATGTCGTTACGTGAAACAGATTATGACATCATCGTAGCAGGAGGAGGCCTTGCCGGAATGATAGTTGCATCGTCAGCCGCACATTATTCAAATGAATTGCTTCGAATCCTTGTCGTTGATAGGAACCCCTTAGCTGTTATGGGAAAGAAAACTATGACGGGATGGATTTGTGGTGATGCAGTAGGGAAAAAAAGTGTTGAGTATATGTCAAAGCGAATCGGCATAAATTGGGAGTACCCGGAAATTGAACATCCTGTGAAGGGGGTAGTTGCATATTCGCCTAATCACGAGACGGCTGTTTCTTTCGACGGGGAGGGTTACATCCTTAACAGGAAGTTGCTACCACAAAAACAATTGAAAGACGCGCTTGAACGGGGGATTCAAGTACGTGACCGTGTTGCGCTGCGTGCCCTCATAATCGAAAACAATGCTGTTATTGGAGTCGAAGGGGAGGACCTTGTAAACAAAACTGTCTTCAGAAAGTCTGCAAAAGTGGTAATCGACTGTACTGGCGTGACATCGGTCTTAAGAACTAACCTTCGAATCAAATCGTTTATTCAGACCAAAATTGACAGAGATGATTTAGAAGCTACAGGAAGATACATTTTCGACTTTGACATTGCCCGCAAAGACGATACATTTTTTCATCCAGATTACTGCATTATACATTTGGATCAACAACTAGCTCCTGGCGGATATGGTTGGGTATTTCCTAAAGGAGAAAATAAGGTCAACATAGGTGTTGGGGTGCAACAAAAAGCGTTTGATTTGCGGAACAAGGAATTGGGGCTCCGCAGAGACTTGAAAATGCTGATAGACGAGTACGTTCACGTCAATCCTGTTATCAGCAATCCCAGGGTTGCTAACAGCGAAATAGATGATGGAAATGGCTGGGGTACATGGTCAGTTTCGGTAAGACGACAAAATGACTGTATGGTTGCAAATGGATATATGGTTGTGGGAGATGCAGCTTGGATGCCCAAACCGCTGGATGCGGGAGGAATTGGACCTGCAATTATTGCAGCTACGATAGCTGGAAGAGATGCCGTGGAGGCAATCGAAGCAAATGACACTAGCGAGAAAGAGTTATGGAAATACAATAAAGATTACGTCAACGACTACGGTTATAAAACAGCAGGGTTAGAAGTGTTTCGGCGAATGCTTCAAGGATTGACTAACGACCAGATTGATTATGGCATGAAACATTTCTTATCAAAAATGGACGTGGATAAGATAACAGATGGCGAACATCCTGAATTTAGTACAGTAAATAAAGTGGGTATGTTCATCAGGGGGACACTAAATAGAAAACTCGCAGAGAATTTGAAGTGCACAGCATCCATGAACGAAAAACTTGTGCAACATTATCACAACTACCCGGCTGATCCTGAACACTTTTTGGAATGGCAGAAGATCTTACACGAGACTTTAAACGAATCGTTTGTTAATTTGTCATGACGAGATTTGGGCTCAAGAATATAATGGAATCTACGTCATCCTATTTCATGACAAAATATTTTTGTCTAAATATTATCTTTCAGTTTTTTTTCTAATACCGCGAGAGATTTTATCATTAACTGTCTCCTAGTATCTTCGGTAACAGCAGCCCTAACATCTTCGGTAATCATTTTGGAGATATCTAATTTTCTTCTGAGACCCGGGATAAGATTATCATAAACGCCCAGAACATATACCGCGTTATATAACTCTTGCATTAGACCAAACAGTCTTATCACATCTGACGTTTGGGAAGTTCGCATCCGGTCATATATTAGCCGCTTTATTTCTCCTATCGTGTCCAAAATCCCTGTTACGTACGAGGGGCCAGATACATTGAGATCCTCTCGAAGCGGGAGCGGTGATCCCTCGCAGATTGATTTCAGCATGGATGCCTCCACGAATTCCTGTTCTGCATCAATCATGTATCTTTGAAGATCTGTCTTAGCGTATGGTCTAAATTCGTTCAAAAGCAACCGTGCTTCTTCGATCTTTTTTTCTCCTTCTTTTATTTCATTACGATGCAAATCGACTATTGATTTTCCACATAGAAGAATCACCCTTCGAGTTCCAGTAATCAGCTTTTCTCTTCTCTCTTCAATGTTTTTCAGTTGTTCCTGTAAATCGACTAGCGAAGCTTGAAGGTTCGTTATCGTCATCAGGCAATAATAGTGAACAAGTCAATAAAGGCTTTATTGTACAGATTAAGTTCAGAACCTTTGACAGATTGACGTTATGCAAAATAATTAGTCTTACAAACGGAAATTCGGATTTTATATCTAATGTTGGTTCACTCAAATCTTCATATTGACAGCCGTTTTCACATAAAGGGCATTTGATACTGGGGAAGCGTCAACTTCGTACACTTACCTTGGTGGATGGCAAAAGTCGTGCCATTGTACAAGCATTTTACCACTGGATATTCCGTCATTTTGGATAGGACATCTGCAAGTTTGTAATGTTCAACCAACTGGCGCCATTCGTATACGATTTGAGCTTTGCGTTTAAATCTCTTCTTCCTCATGAACTTAAACGCAAGTACGATGTGTCTTTTTTCATAATATCCGAACATTTGGCAAATTAATGAGCATCGTTCTATTTGGTCAGAAGGAACATACAAAATGTCGCCTGTTCCGGATTTGGCTTCTATTGTCAGCAAAGTGCCTGCCGTATTATTAACAGCAATGATATCCGGTAACCCAGCGCTAGATCCTCCCAAACGCCTGGCATTCCAATCGCCGTTATTGAGCTTCTGAACTAATCTATGTTCGAAACTATAGCCCCTACTTCTTCGAATATTTACCAATCATATCATCTCATACACCGAAGTTTCGAATCGCATTCTAATTCGAATAGCTTCTCAATATAGCGATGCATCAACTGATACGTTATCCAACATCTGTCGTTCTTAATAAAGTACGCATGACTCGGCAACAAATCAGATGTTTCTTAAATCCGGATCGATAAGATGTGATTTAATCAAGTTATATTCCGAGGTTACGTTGCCAAGTCGCGAAAAGGGAATAGCAAAGCCTAATCTTTGACACGGACAGCATTGGATCGATGCTGTTACAGGTATCTATATACACAATGCTAATCCCGGTTAATTAACTTGGCAGAATCGGTTGCTGACGAGCTAAGAAGAATTGCAAAGGGGGAGGTGTTTGATGATAGCTGGAGTCGAGAGATTTACTCGGTCGACGCAAGCCATTATAGCCTTCTTCCGTTAGCGGTTGTCAAACCTATGGATAAATATGACATACAAGAAATTTGTCAATATAATTTCACTAAAAATTTGCCGATTACAGGAAGAGGAGGAGGAACAGGTCTTCTCGGACAGTCTCTATCTAATGGTGTAGTAGTCGATTTTACAAAACACATGAACCAGATTATAGAAGTTGAGGACGATTATGTGGTGGTTGAGCCAGGTGCAGTCAAAAGTGTATTGGATAGAGAATTGAGAAGAAGAGGGAAATTTCTTCCCCCTGATCCTGCGAGTAGCAATTATTGCACGATCGGCGGGATGATAGCAAATAATTCAAGCGGCCCACACGGGCTAGGTTATGGCAGTACCATAGATTTTCTCGAAGCTGTGAATGTTGTTTACGCTGATGGGAGTTTCGGGTTCCTCAGTGAAAAGAATTCTTGCGAAGAAAAGACAACGCACTTGCGGGAATTACTGTCGCCTCACTTAAATGTGATCCAGAGGGGATATCCACAAGTTACAAAGAATTCGTGCGGCTATAGATTAGATGCTGTACTGAACGATAGGGGGTTTTATCCACATAAATTGCTTGCGGGATCAGAAGGCACTTTAGGACTTGTCACCTCAGCACAGTTCAAGATTCTTGACATACCGCTTTATCGAAACATGCTGGCTCTTGCCTTTGAAGATCTGATAACTGCAACAATCGTTTTGCCGAATATATTGAGCTTTTCGCCAACTGCTGTTGAAATGCTTGATCAGACTTCTATTGACCGCCAAAATAATGCCGCTACCCGACCAGCCGGATGTTTATTATTTGTGGAATTTGCAAACGACGATCTCAGCGATGTCGAGAGAAGGTTATCACTCTGCAAGGACAAGGTCGCCATAAATTGTACGGCTGTCGAGACCGCTAACGACCAAATCAGCATGGACAAGATATGGGCTGCACGGAAGGGTGCATTAAATAATATTATGAGGATTACAGTCGGAAGTAGAAGGCCCGTCGGGCTAATAGAAGATACCGTAGTCAAGACAAGTTTCCTTCCCGAATACGTGCGCTTTCTGCAGAAAATGTATCTCGAGAATAAATTAGACTATGTAATGTATGGCCACCTGGGCGAAGGAAATTTACACACAAGGCCGATAATAGACATAAATTCACCAAAGGAATTGCAATTAATAGAATCTCTTGCTGACCGAGTCTTCAACAAAGTGATAAAGAACGGGGGAACGATTAGTGGCGAGCACGGCGACGGTTTGGCTAGAGTTGGTTATATATCTAGGGTGTACGGAGAAGTTATCTTCGCGATCTTCCTACAGATAAAGCAATTGTTTGATCCGACCTACTTGATGAACCCCGGCAAAAAGATTGCCAAATCCAGAAAGAAATCAAGGCATCAAAAAACCAAATTCGACAAATAAGTCGACTTCGACCAATACCTAAATGCCCTTTCTCGGCATCAGTCATTTCATGCTGACTCTCATTATCGAAACCTATCGAGAAAAAGTTCGAATCAGACTCACTTCACAATGCATCCACTACCCAGTTTCTCTAGCGAGACGAAATCAACTGATCGCGATCAGAGTCGTCGGATGAACCAACAGTAAGACTAGATGAATTTTGGGAAGAGCGATGCCCTAATCGTGTAATTCTCCTGTAGTCCAGATC
Organism: Candidatus Nitrosopolaris sp.; assembly: GCA_035691865.1. Lineage (GTDB taxonomy): Archaea > Thermoproteota > Nitrososphaeria > Nitrososphaerales > Nitrososphaeraceae > Nitrosopolaris. The sequence continues at coordinate 27,318 of DASSIM010000045.1, forward strand.
CACTTCCATAGCTGCTGCTAGTATTTTGCTATTCATAGACTTGGATGAGTGTAGAAACATCTTTGTATCTTTTGGTAGGCAATGACCTCCTATTCCTTCTCTTGGTTCTAAAATGTTGACATTCCATTTAGTATTTAGGGCA
>DASSIM010000046.1:0-7817 GCA_035691865.1 Candidatus Nitrosopolaris sp.
CTATCAGCATCGCTGGCTTGCCATCTTACAATGATATTCCCTGTAAGATTCTCACCACCGTTCGGGAAAATGATCCTGACCTTTGGAGCATGATCATCGACATTGCGTGAAGCCAATTCCTTGTTATCTTTTGAGATCACAATTTCTTTTACGCATGGGATATATGGAATTGCTTCGGAAAGCAAGGCCATCTTGTCTTTATTTTGTGATATATTTGTATACACTTTGGGATCGAATGGATAGCGCTCTAGAATTCTTCCTTTACTATCTAATAGGTCTATGTTGAAGGAACTATTCGTAGGTCGTACCGTATACTTTGAACCAGGTAAAATCATGAATGGATCTAACTTAATAGTAGAATTGGTTAGATCTATGGTTCCAAGTACTGATAATGTTTGGTTGCTTGTAGTTGACAATAGATCGGGTTTGAAGGAACTAGTAATACACGGAGGAGACGTTGCGGTTGGTCGCACAGCCATCGCGTTTTGGGGAAGATATAAGCTAGAGACTCTCGATGGTAGGGAGATCGCTATGAATATTATAAATAATGACAAAATAATATAATGTTGCAAATTTAATGGCCTTATTTTATAAATAGTCATTTTTGGAGATGTAGTCAATCTGGATTTTATTCTACAATTGAATTACTAGTATTTAGAGTATTCTGGATCCTAAGGGAAAAGTATTATAAAAACAAGATTTTTGTTTATATTTGTTAATATAGGTTCTATGCTAAATCCAAAATTAATTTCGTTATTACATTAAAACAAAAACGACTACAAGCGTCTATTTCTGTCGTTCTAAGTGTTGTCACTATCAGCATCGCTGGCTTGCCATCTTACAATGATATTCCCTGTAAGATTCTCACCACCATTCGGGAAAAATGAATATAGCAGCAGAAAAAGCTGTAGGGTCCAAAAGCAGCGTTAAAAAGAAATCATTGAGATGGTAGCGATAGAAACTTCCTTGTTGTACCTAAAATAGCAAAGAAGTGGCGTTCTAAGATAATATTTTTAAAAAATTTCGTATCGTTGGGAAAGTATCGAGAGCATATTAAAATCGGCCACCAATTTATGGTAATACTAGTACAGGGCATAACCAACGGTCTAGCGACTTTTTAAGAAAAATGCTTGTAAAATTCGCCTACAAACAATTTATCCACGCCTAACCAAACCTTTGGCATGAATATATTGGCGATAGGCGCACATCCAGACGACATAGAATTGGGCTGCGGCGGTTTGCTCCTTAAGGCTGTCAGACAAGGCCACAGCGTATGGATGTATACTTTAACTCGTGGTGCTGCTTCAGGAGATCCTGTTCAGAGAACGAGAGAACAGATAGAAGCGGCAAAATTTATTGGAGCAAGGACCATGTGGATTGACAGCTTTGAAGATACCAAAGTAGTTATGAACGTAGGGCTCATCCGTCGTATCGAAGTCGCAATAAGTTACTCTCATGCGGATGTTGTGTATACTCATCCATTAGGTGATACTCATCATGACCATAGGGCTGTCGCCGAAGCAACGCTAGAGGCAGGGAGGTTTGTTCCCAATATCTTGAGTTACGAGATGCCTGTCACAAAGGATTTTAGTCCTCACATCTATTACGATATATCTGATGTAATAGACAACAAGGTCGAGTTGCTTAGTATCTTTTCGTCTCAGCAACACAAAATGTTTATTTGTGCAAATGCTACCAGGGGGCTGGCACAATATAGAGCACTGCAAAGTAGACTTCATCCATTAGTGACCTCAGTGGAAGCCTATGAAGTGTTGAAACTAGGCATCGGAACTGATTTTTCCCTGCTAACAACAAACAGCAACTTAACAAAGGTTCCAGCGGATCACAACAAGCCTTTTTACGACGAAATTTTGGAATGGAATGGACAGACCATCCAGCAGGAGCCAATAGTTAACCGATAAATCTTCTTTGCCCCACTAGAATTTTCCTTTATTTGACGGAGTTTTGTAATCAAAGTTTGGTTCGTAATTGATTTTGTGTTGTCACTGTTAAGAGATACCAAATTTGACTTTATAACAGAGGTCTAAGTTTATTTCGTAATAGTTTATGCGAGAAAATCCAATACTCCTGGGATTTGGTTGGTTGCTTAGTTCCATCATTTCTTCGACAGTATTCGCCATGTGATATCATACTTAGGATCCTACTAAATATTCATAGATAAGTTATTCCAATCGTGATAGCTGTAGGGGTTTCGATAGAATACAATCTTAGCCAATAGGCAATCGGCATTGCCAAAGTAAAACAGATTTATTGACCAATTTGACGCAAGAAGCGTGTACTGTGAACCAACTGAAATAAATGGTAATTCATTGATTTAAGAAATTTTTATATTATATTGCCAGTTATTGCCGTCTAAATAAGAGGGTGGGAACTATAAGGTTTCTCATTACATTCAATAATAGTAACTAATGATGGCAAGCATAATAACACGGATAGGATGGAAAATAGGAGGAGCTATCGTTAATCTAGATACGATTGGCTGTATTGATCGAGGCCACGAAAGGAATCATCTCATGCATAAAACTGTCCACGATGTTTTATGGCTTTTTGCTTTTGCTTGTATTCTGTGTGATATGGCCATCTTTCAAGTCTTGCTTCAGGAGCCCACAATGCATTACGGTTATGCACAAACCTATAATAATATAGTCAATTTGAGTGGGCCTGTTCCGTTCGCAGCTGACTCACATATTTCCATCTCTGGCAAAAACATTTACGAAGTGTGGACAGCATCCCTGGCAGGTGAGTCGACTTATGGTGGAAGGAACTCCGATATTTTCTTCTCCAAGAGTGTTGACAACGGAGTGAGCTTTAGCAAGCCCGTTGCACTAACCAATTACAAGCAAGGGATAAAACAAGAACCAAGAATAGCTGTTTCCGGCAAGAATATGTACATTATATGGTCAGATTATTCACTTGGAGCCGCCGAAATATATTTTACAAAAAGTACAAATAATGGCGTGACATTCAGTATGCCAGTAGCACTAGGCACATCATTTGGCGCAGCAGGAGAAACCACACTAAGCGCATTCGGTGATAATGTCTACGTTTTGTGGATCGGAAGTGCTAACGGCGTAACTACTGGTGCAGTTCTATTTAAAACCAGTAGTGACGGAGGCAACACATTTAGCAATACAACGAGCATTAGCAGCAATGGTATAGCATCAAAGCCCGAGATGTCCATTTCTGGAAAAAATGTATATGTAGTGTGGTACAATTCTACATTGACTAATAGCAATGTAACAGATGATCAGATTTTGTTCACAAGAAGTACCAATAATGGCGCTGATTTTAATAGTCCGATAAATTTAAGCAATAATCCCAACAGTTTTTCATCCAGACCTCAAGTAGAAGCATCTGGAAAAAATGTCTATGTCGCATGGTTGGAGAGTGGCCCTAATCACACATTAAATATTGCCAATACGTACTTTGCAAGGAGTGTGGATGACGGAGCAACGTTTAGCACTCCGATTAGGTTAAGCAATAATGTAGCGGCTAATAATTACAGCTTCAATTTTGACACTCCAAAGATAGCATCATCAAATAGTACTTATGATAATAATGTTTACGTTCTTTGGGCTTACACATCTCCTTCAAATTCATCACTACCCCAAAAAACTGATTTGTTTATTTCGAGAAGTGCAAATGGTGGCGCATCATTTAGCTCTCCATTTAAAATAAGCAGCGGTCTAGGGCTAAGAGATGCAAGCATACACGTATCAACGAATCCTAATAATAATGCTGATGAAGTTGGAATCATGTGGTCTGCGGATATCGGCAACAGAATGGATTATAAAATATTTATTTCCCAAAGCATGGATAACGGTATTAGTTTTTCGAGTCCTGTTGACGAAAGTAATGTAATAGGTTCGTTTCTCTTTCCTGAAATGATCGTAAATGGTAGTTCAATGTATTTCACTTGGACCGAATATAACTATGGCAGTTATTCGATTCTCTTTAAGACAGTTTCTATGAGCTAAGGCATCTAATATGAAAAAGCTTTTGCAAAGAAGCTGTAGACAAAAATTTGAAGAAAATCTTATCTAGTAGAATATATAGGTAATAAACTAGAGCTTCAAAATTAGCAAGTCACTTATATGAACGAAGACTATCTTTATTGGAGATAAAGTATTAGAATGGCCATGTTAAATTCCTCCTACTTGGTGAAATCAGCCTCAAAAATTGCATTTCTGTCTATTTCCTTGTTAATCTCCTTCTCGCTGATTACTGTCGGGGGGGTTTCTCTTTCTTACGCGCAATTTGTCCCATCACAAACAACCACATTTCCTCCCTCAGTAATTCCCCCTACTTCGTCAGCTTTCCCTTCGGCATCGCTTGCAACTCAGTCTAATTCTTTTTCACCGTGGTTTCCTTCGTTACCAGCTATAGGATGCGGAGGAACATTTTCGCTTACAATAGTGGGCGATGTCTCACCGTCAGGTCAAACAAGTTCCTCGAATTCTAATGGCCAGGACAACAATAACGGTCACCATGGTAATGATAAAAGGACTCTTGCCCTACAAGTAAATTCAGCAGGAGGAGTTGATTTAACACAAGAATCCGTAAAGGGAAGGTTTTTCATAGGTCAACACAATATCGACAACAATCAGGCGAACAACTTTGATGTCAAAGATGTATTTAATAATTGCCAAGTCATAACATTTAGCAGATGAATGTAAAATTATGAGGCAACAGCTTCATATTTTATTCTCTATTTTAATTGGACTGTCAGTAGCTTCAAGTGTTATATCCGTCAATGGATTAGTAAAAGATAGTTCTCTTTCCAATAAAAATAGCTTAAATCCGCCGATTAATGATTCGCATTTCATCCAGACAAATGCTTCAAAACCATTGAGCGTTCTTGCTACATCTACCAATAACCTTGCAGACAACCATACTCAGTCTGGTGTAAAACTATTGCTATCAAATGCTAGTTCGGAATATCTTGCATACGAGGGTACGAAAAATATCATCCTGGATGCTTCCAATATTTATAATGCAAAGGGAAAGATAACGTCTTATTCATGGAGGCAGATTGGAGGTCCATTTGTCAATCTTAATAGCACAGTCACACACTCAGTAAAGTTTAACGCTACCTGTGAAACAGCAAATTCTGTTCTTACGTTTAGAGTGACTACCAGAGATAACAATAACACAAGCTCATCTTCGTTAGCTCACATCAAGATTGCATATGGTCCCTTCTCCACAATTTGTAGGGAAGCTGACTTTTCTCCTTCTACTTTGCCACTTACGTTTAAGAACGGCGCTGCATATCCTTTCAAGTTGAGCTTAGGAACAAAATTTAATTCTATTTCCATGGTTGTTGCGATTGGTGAGTACGAGCCTACCGACCCGTTTGGAAATGGGGATATATATTTTATTAACAAATTTGGAGGACAAACTACCTCTAACGGAACAACACAGCAGACAATCTCTGTGATTAACAATACTAACACTCTGGTAACAGATCGCTTCTTGAATGGAAATTTTACTAGTAAATATATTGGTATACAAGGAAAATTCACCCTCGCAAGCCTAAAGTTCTGTATTGACGGAATTCCATCAAAGACAAATGGGACAAAAAATCTAAACTCGTCAATGTTCGCCATCAATTCTCGGAATATTAGGGATAAGTGCAATATTGCAAATCCGCAGTCGACTACTAATAACACAGCTGAGTCAAGCAAAACAATTTTAACAACCGCTCCCACAACAAATAGCACTAATCCTAGAACAGGCAACCCTCAATACGCATATCCACCATATCAAGCCCCTCAATACCCTTATCCTTATTCTCCTTCTCCTCAATACGCATATCCACCATATCAAGCCCCTCAATATCGTTATCAAAACCTGCCTCCCGTAGCTAATGCGGGTCCGAATCAAGCGGTAAACCCAGGTACTTTTGTAGTACTCAATGGAGCAGGTAGCTATGATACAAATGGCGGGCGTATAATCTCTTACCTCTGGCAACAGACAGCCGGAGGCTTAGTAGTTCAGTTGACTGGTGCCAACACTCCTACCCCAAGCTTTGTTGCTCCATCTATCATATCTGGCACTACGTTGACTTTTAGACTAACTGTAACGAATAATGTCGGTGCATCCTCATCTAGCATCGTAAGTATATTTGTTACTGGAAACAACATGGCCCAACCACCGATAGCCATCGCAACTACTGCATCTCCAGTAATAAGCCGCGGTTCTGTCGTTGCCCTGGATGGTACTAGGAGTTTTTCTCAAAACGGGGGCACAATAGTGTCATTTTCTTGGGTTCAGACTGGTGGAGTTAGCGTTAACTTAATTGGAGCTAATACAGCTAGACCCACATTTACAGCTCCGCAAGTACCATTTACAAACCTGAGATTTTATTTGACGGTGACGGATAGCAGAGGTTTGGTCAGTAACTCTGCCTCATCACCTCAATCTACTTTGACCATTGTTGTTAGATAACAATCGATAGAATAAATATTCACTTGTCTTAATATTCAGAGTGCTATACTCCAAGAATTCCAGGAGGAGTGGCATTTGGGTTGTTTACCACGCTAAAAATCTGAACTTCAGGTTTGGAACGATCAGAGCCGGTCCTCATATCAATACCGCCGACCACAAAAGACACTTGCCAATTGGATGAATGACACTTAATTCATACTTCAATATTTTTAAGCATGATTACAAACCTTATACTCATCGTTCTATTATTCCTTCATGCTAGACAACCAGCTTTCCAGGAGGTCATTCGTTAAGCAGGTTTGATGTTACATTATGTTGTGTTGGTCAAGTAACAAGATGTTGGTGAAGATCTATCTGCGATATTTGCTACAACAAAACGCACATAAAAAAATACACACACACTTTGCCTGACAATGACTTAAACTCATTTAGCCTCGACTAATTTCTCGTATTGACCACTAATGCTTTGATCTATAGCATTAGTGGGTAATGAGTAAATATAGTGAAAGTTGGAATTATCTTAGATATAAAATAAAGAGGCCAGTTGGACATGTTGTACCGGAATCACACCGAGATGCGTAATAGCCTTGCAACTTTTGATGTTGGCAGGACCATTGCGGCTTTATTCATCTTAATCGTAGGTGCAGCTTTAATCAATTGTAATAATGCACCGATCTATGCATATGCTAGGATATTGTTGGCTCCAAAGGTATTAGGTTCTTCTAACAGCATTCATTCTGATTCTGAAAATGGTATTGCCAAGCCGTTTTCTCAAATTCATTCAAGGCAAACATTCCAACAGCAATCTGATCAGCTACAATTGCCACAGCCAAATTCTTCAACAGGACCCTCCTCCTTGTCACTGCTATCAGAATTTCCTCCGCGAATGTCCCAACTGCCATCTGAATCATTTTCTTCTGCTTCCTCTTCGATAACTAGTCAAGCATCGCCGACTCAGCAACCAATTCTACAACAGCAACAGCAACCAATTCTACAACAGCAACCAAACTATCGATCGTGGTTCCCATCCTTACCGGCATCATCTTGCCCCGGTACATTCCAGCTTACGATAGATGGCCTTGCGTATCTTAATTCACTACATTACCAGAAGAACGGACTGCATCAGATTAGCTTACAAATCACCTCAGTTTATGGAAACAATACAGTGGCAGGAAAAATGTGGATAGATAAGAAGACTGATAAGGATAGCGGAATTGACTTCCTTGTTAAGGATACCTATAATAATTGCCAAGTAGTAACTTCTAATAGTACTTTACGGTAAGATGCCAAGTTGCCTTTAACGAATGTATTACAACTATGATGTGTGAGTCTTGCTCAAAAATTCATAA
>DASSIM010000047.1:0-17965 GCA_035691865.1 Candidatus Nitrosopolaris sp.
GAATGGTTATACGAACAAAGAATTCCAGGACTATGCAATATAGATACTCGAGAACTTACAAAGAAACTGAGGATTAATGGAGTGATGATGGGTGCTATCAGCACTTGGCCTGCCCAAGAAGGCGTGGCGGCTAACTCAGAAGTTGAAGTACAAGAAAGATTATCTGTCCTTATGAAAAAACAGACGTACGTTCAACAAAATTTTATTCCTGAAGTTTCAACACGTATTCCTCATGTGTATGGCGACAATGCAAGGGATAGCCTTGTACTGTTAGATACTGGCACAAAAAACAGCATTATACGTAACATTCTCAGGATAGGTTTCAAGGTCGTATGCCTCCCATGGGATTCTTCATTTGAAGAAGTGATGTCGCACAATCCAATGGGCGTTGTGATTAGCAATGGTCCTGGAGATCCAAAAGTTTGCAAGAATGTGATCAAGACCGCGTGCGACCTTATCAGTGCATCAGTACCGACCTTAGGAATTTGTCTTGGAAACCAAATTCTGGCATTGGCAGCCGGTGCCAATACATACAAGTTAAAATTCGGTCATCGAGGACAGAATAAACCATGCATAGATTTACGAAGCAATCGTACTTACATCACTAGTCAGAATCATGGTTATGGAATTGAGCCTAAGAGCCTCAATGGTACGGGCTTTAAAGTATGGTTTTCGAATGTAGATGACCAGACAGTCGAGGGGATTGAGCATGAGTACAGACCGATTATTGCGGTGCAATTTCATCCAGAGGCATCTCCAGGACCTTATGACTGCATATTTGTTTTTGATAGATTCAAAGAATTACTTGACGATTTCAACAGAAAGACATCATCTGCACGAATAACTGAAACTAACAATGAGAATAATAATCCAAGAGTGAAGATATCTGCGGCGAAGAAAAAACTACTAAAGAGGAGGAAATTTGCCAAAACATGAAATAATAAAAAAAGTTCTAGTTCTCGGAAGCGGGGCAATTAAAATCGGAGAGGCAGGCGAGAGTCAATCATTTTGACCGTTATTTTGACTACTCCGGTTCACAATGCCTTAAGGCTTTAAAAGAAGATGGCATCAAAAGCGTCCTAATCAATCCAAATATAGCGACCATTCAGACAGACACAAGGTTCGCAGACAGAGTGTACCTACTGCCAATCAACTCCAGCTACGTCGAGAAAGTCATTGAAGCTGAGCTGCCAGATTCTATAATGCTGGGCTTCGGGGGACAAACTGCACTCAATTGCGGCGTTGCGATTCACAAGCTTGGAATACTGAAGAAGTATGGGATCAACATCCTGGGTACTCCAATAAAGGGGATTGAGATAACTGAGGATCGGCAGCTATTCAAGGATGCCATGATACAAAGTAGCGTGCCTGTTCTACGTAGCGCTACCGCGTACTCTTTAGAAACTGCATCCGAAGTTTCCAAGGCGATTGGTTATCCAGTTATCGTTCGAGTGGCTTATACGTTAGCTGGGAGAGGGGGAGGTGTTGCTTACAACGAGTACGAGCTCCAAGAAATTGTACGGCGTGGATTATCACTTAGTATGGTTGGACAAGTACTAATCGAGAGGTATGTCGGAGACTGGAAACAAATCGAATACGAAGTAATGCGAGATGGAAAGGGAAATAGTGTTATTGTTTGCAATATGGAAAACATCCTTGGAATGCGTGTGCATACCGGGGATAATATCGTGGTAGCTCCATCTCAAACTTTGAATAATTCTGAATACCATTTATTACGCTCGGCAGCCCTGCGTGCCACGGCTCATTGTGGGGTTGTTGGAGAATGCAACGTGCAGTTCGGGCTTGACCCAACATCTCCAAAGTATTGCGTTATAGAAATAAATGCGAGGCTTTCGAGATCTTCCGCGCTCGCAAGTAAAGCAACAGGATACCCACTTGCGTATATGGCTGCGAAGATTTCACTTGGATATTCTCTACCGGAGTTGATTAACAGTATTACCAGGGCAACAACTGCTTGTTTCGAACCTTCTTTAGACTACGTAGTCTTGAAACTGCCTAGGTGGGATTTTCGGAAATTTGAGCTTGTAAAACGTAAACTCGGAACTACAATGAAATCAGTTGGTGAAGTGATGGCTATCGGACGAAGTTTCGAGGAAATATTACAAAAAGCAATTAGGATGTGTGAGATAGGAAAAGATGGTCTTGTCGCCAATCCAGATGAAGACAAAAAAAGCCAAAACTATGGTTCAGCCGAAATATCGATGACAGAACAGGTTGGATCAGTAGCAGGTAGGCCCAACGTACCAACCTCCCCAGCACAGAGAGACGAAGAAAAGGATCAAACAAAGGAAAGGGGGGGAAGAGAGACGGAGAATACAGAAACATTAGAACAAGCCTTGCTCCATCCGACTGATGAGATCATATTTGACATCGTCAAAGCGATGAAAGGTGGGATGACTCTACAAAAAATAAACATGTTATCAGCGATAGATCCGTGGTTCTTGATACGAATTAAAAACATAATTGATATGGAGTATAGATTACGACAGCAATCTGACTTCGAAAATACTATCAAAGAAGCAAAGAAAATTGGTTTTTCAGATAAGCAAATAGGCAGATGTCTAGGTATCGACGAACTAAAGATAAGGAGTTTGAGACAAAGGTTTGGAATCAGACCTGTGATAAAGCAGATTGATACATTGGCTGCCGAATGGCCTGCAAAAACAAACTACCTATATTTGACCTATGGTGGTCAGAGTGATGATATCCTTGTGGAAACAGGATCAAAAAGAAGCGTCATCGTACTTGGCGCCGGCCCTTATCGGATCGGTAGTAGCGTAGAATTTGATTGGGGAACAGTAAACACCGTGTGGGGCCTAAAAGAAAATGGGGTCCATGATGTTTCAATAATTAATTGCAACCCTGAAACCGTTTCCACAGATTACGATATTTCTGATAGATTATACTTTGAAGAGTTGACCTTTGAAAGAATAATGGACATTTTTGAAAAAGAGAAACCTCTTGGGATAGTAACTTGTGTAGGGGGACAGACTGCGAATAATGTTGCTCCCAAGCTTGCCAAACAAGGAATCAATATAGTAGGTACTATGAGTGAGGACGTCGATAGAGCCGAGGATAGGGAAAAATTTGGAAGATTATTAGACTCATTGAACATCAAGCAACCCGCATGGAAAAAATTTACCAGCATATCAAAGGCCAAACAATTTGCAGAAACTGTCGGCTATCCTGTTTTGGTTAGACCGTCGTATGTTCTTAGCGGCGTAGCCATGAAAATTGTGTGGGCAGAACAGCAATTAGAGCAATTTTTGACAGATGCTGCGAGAGTAAGTCCTGATTACCCAATAGTTATCAGCAAATTTTTACAGGACGCCTCGGAAGTGGAAGTGGACGCTGTAGGTGGTACCGATAATGTTCTGATAGGTTCTATAATAGAACACATTGATAATGCTGGTATTCATTCAGGGGATGCTCTCATGTGTATACCCCCATGGAGACTTGACCGAAAAACTACTGAGACATTGGTAGATTATTCAAGTCGAATAGGTAGAGCGTTGAATGTTAGAGGTCCGTTTAACATTCAATATCTCATCAAGGACGATGAAGTATTGGTAATAGAAGCAAATATCCGAGCGTCAAGATCTATGCCTTTTGTGTCAAAATTTGTAGGAATAAATTTAATAAATATTGCTGCAAGGGCGATGACTGGCAGGTCCCTTCCGAAGAACGCAGAAGATCTCTGGTTAAAGACTTCAGGATTCGGAATCAAAGTCCCACAATTTTCTTTTATGCAGCTAGAGGGAGCTGACATAGTGCTTAGCGTAGAAATGCAATCTACTGGCGAAGTAGCATGCTTTGGGAACAGTTTTTACGACGCATTGTCTAAGGCGTATACCGCCGCAGGATACGCACTTCCATTATCCGGCTCAGCACTTATTACTATCGGGGGCCAGAAAAATAAGGAAAAACTGTTGCCGTTGATTTCTCTTATTTCACTAATGGGATACAATATAATGGCAACAGAGCATACGGCTGAATTCCTGATAAATAACTGCTTCAAAAATATCCAGGAGGTTTACAAGATTAGCGAGCCAGACCGCAAACCCAATATTTCAGATTTGTTATTTGGACGCAAAATTAATTTCATTATAAATATCCCGTCAACATCCACAATTGAGAAGTACGTTGGAATGTTGTATGATGAATATCAAATCAGAAGAAAAGCTGTTGAGATGGGCGTTCCCGTTCTAACTACTTTGGAAGCAGCGAATTCGTTCATCAAAACTCTGGAATGGTTAATGACAAATACTCCAACTTTGACTTTTATGCGTGATTATCTTAAATTATGAGTAGTAGGAAACAACTGAAATTATATGTCGTTATTCTTCATTTAGGACCAGATGTGTTCATGATAATAAACTGGCCACTAAATTACGATCATCAGCAACTATTGAACCATCTAGTGTTACGGCCAGTGCCTGTTCAATCGCGTTGTATTGAAGTGCCCTGTTGATAATTGGCGAAATTGATTTAGTGTGCCGTTTATGAATCATCGGTACCTCCTTATTAAATGAGGGCACGATTATGATGTCGAGCGTCCCTGCAGTTCCAGGGAATATCATCTCTCTCTTCACTTTAAGATAAAGCCATATTCGTCGCCCGTTGATAACGCTATTGCATTTCGTGAAAACCGGATGGATATGCCCCAATACAATTCTTTTTATCGAGGCTCTAGCAGAGGAAGGCATCGTATGGCCGTGCGTTAACAAAGTCTCTTCTATGACCATTCCTTTGACACTCATAATATTGATGTTCTGCGGGATTAATAACCGAGCGTAGGCATCATGATTACCTGGCACTATGTAAATGTTCGTGTGTCCAGAGAGTATTCTGAAAAATTCCGGGACTTGGTTCCATTCTTGTTTGCTTATGGTTCGTACGGTGCTCTTTATGTCACCGAGTAATACTACTCCTTCTAACTGATTTGATTTGATAAGAACACGTAATTCTTCAAGCATCGTATTGAGAGAATATTTCGAGTCAACGGTGACTCCTCGGGGGGTCAGCTCATCCTCAAATCCGATATGTAAGTCGGAAACCACCAGATATGTCCCTTTTATCCCACTTTCTTCTTCGAGTAGTAGTGCTGGGTGAGGATACAATGGCCGAACAGAAACCACGCCTATCTCTGTCTCTATCTATCCAACAATTAAATATCTGGCTTTGTTGTTTGATGTTGGTAATGCATCAAAAATTAACCTTAATGAGAGTTTGTCCTATTTTATTAGAATTGCATTAACACTGCCATTTTGACCTGGACGCGAGATTACCCTTGCGGTCCCGGCTTCTGTTTCAACCAACGCGCCTTTGCTAATCACTCCTCTCCTCTCATAATCTTTATTTGCAGGATTTTTTGTTACACGTTTTATCACTAATTTAGTAGTTTTTTTTGAACTCGGATCCAAGACATTCGCGGTTTCTGCAGATTTTAAGGCCGTCTTTACGTTGTTTCCTCTCGTCCTCCTGATAGCTGTAATGGTAGCACCAGCGATAGCCTCGTTTGGATATCTATCGAGTTCGAATTTCCGTCTAGCTCTCGATGCGACTCGACGACCGCCAGAAGCTTTACGTCCTGCTAGGTTTTCTAATGACTTCCGCATAAGTAAACGTTACATTTATCTTCCTCTTATTAGACCTTTCCGTTTCCTCTATAGGCTATGGTGCTGCCGAGTTCATTAAGCTGTTACTAAGTCAATTATTTTTCCTGATTAGTGGACGTCGTTACTAATGAATTTCTTAAAGATTCAAGATCTGTTACTCCAAAATAACTTCGAAACTTCTTTGTGGTTCGGTAGGCTTTTGGCATTCCGACTTTTTCGAGCTCGATGAAACCCATTTGCTTCAAGGTTTTAAGATGGACATAGACCTGACTTCCTCTAATCTGCACGAGACGCTTCGAAGTTACCGGCTGTTCATATGCAATGTACGACAATGTCTTAAGAGCAGAAGTTGGAATTAACGGACGTTGCGCAAATCTTTTGATTAAGGGTGTATAGCCAGGTTTTAATTGAAGTACGAAAGTTCCATCAGACAATTCGGTTATCTCTATGGCCGTAAAAACGGATTTTGTTTTTTTAATTAATTCGTTTACAACTTTCCTAGTAGTTGATTTTGAATTGGTTCCAGATGCTCGTACCAATTCATCATTTGACAAGGGCCGACCTGCTGAATATAATGCAGCTTCGATTCTCGCAGTGATTTCCTCAGCTGGAAGAGAATTCCTCAACGTCGTATACCTATTCTTGTGGTAAAATTAGTGGTTCTCATACACGCTCACTTGATCGTAATTTTTATGTCTCCAGATTCATCATTCTGTTCTAAATCTATTTTTCCCTTAGTCACAAGGTAAAGTAAAGCAATAAAGTATCTAGCAACTTCTAACGTTCCCATTTTTGAAATAAGCATTTTAAACATCACCACATGATCTACACTAGCGATGTCAAAAATCTTGTCTTCATAAGCTCGTATTATTTGTTCAAATTTCTGCGAAAATTGATCAAAGTCAAACCCTTGTACTGGTTCGATAGCAAGTTTTTTTCTCCTCGAATCCGGGTTTGCGATCTCGAAGATCATATTCTCTAACACTTGAAGAAGTTCTTCTAAAGATACCGGGTATGTTGATTCGAACCTGAATGGAAGCTCAATCGGGTCAAGATCTGGTACGGGATCATAAGTTACTGGATCTGTGATCGTCTTCTTCTGCATGGCTACTTTCTCTAGCCTAAAAATGCTTTCGACTTTAAGACGGTGTATCATTGATGAAGATAAAGCTGCAATTCCACATAGTCGAAGATCTTTTTTTCCCGAGGAGTGGATGATATTTAGCAAAATTCCAAGAAGCTTACTTATATCTATATCCCAAACATTTTTTTTGCAAACTAGAGAAGGATTAAACAATAAATTTAGAGGTGGCTCGGCGATCTTCTTTTTCGAATCATACGTGATAGCAGCATCTGAGTCTCCGCTTCCTTGTTGCAATCTTAATCCAGGTACATGAGCCTAGTCAGGATATAATAAAGTAGCAAATCAATAAAAGCGAGGTACATGTATGAAGAATTTTTCCCTAAACGTGTGTTTATCTTTTGGGTGAGGATATCCCATCCAATTCGACAAGTGTTTGAGCGCGTCTCTCAAATTCGATTAGCTTTGCGTACTAGCACTCAGGTAGTTTGTTTCATTGAATACTCACATAAACTTCTTAATCAATTAATAGTGTTTGAATCCCCTTGCGTCTTGAAGGGTGATGAACTAGAGCAAATGCATCGAATAAACAGCGGATGTTCATGCTCATCTTATGTACTATATGTAGCGGAAATAGAATAGTCGAGGCTGCATCTAAGTAGGTTCGAAAATCACGAGGGCTGAAGCTAGTATTGACATCCATCAGAAGATAACGTGAAGGTATCATACTGAAGTATTTACCTTTCATACCCGTCTCAAGATGCGCCGTTTTGATTTTTTTTGTAACCGAGTCCAATTAATTTCACATATAAGATATAATTTATGAATCTAAGTAGAATGATTTAATTTAAATACGGTCGATTTACACTAACTTGTACTTTTGGAACAGCAAGACAATAAGAACAGAGTTCGAGCTGAAGTGAAATTTCCGCTCATACTGGTTCATACGCCATTCGGTTTGAACTTTTTTGAGAAAGTAGCAAACACGAAGGCAGCTAGAGTCTATGCCAAATTTAATATTTATCTCATGCCCATCATAACTGCACTAGCCATATTTCTCATCGTGGGCTCATTGATAGCGTTGTTTTCGAACGCGACGGTGAGGGCTGGAGTGCGTGAGGTAGGTCCGCAGTCTAACTTGCTTATCCCCGGATTGAACCCATACCTACCTTGGACATATGGGTGGATATCGCTGGTGGTCACGATTGTAATTCACGAGGCGGGCCATGGTATAGTCGCTAGGGTACACAATATTAAAATTGAATCCACAGGAATAGTCCTGATTCTAGGATTCCCTATCGGGGCCTTTGTTAATATCGCACAAGAAGAGTTATCAAGAACTCCATTAAAGCAAAAAAGCGCAATCTTGACTGCAGGTCCACTAAACAACATGGTAGTTGCCGTAATATCTCTGGTTGCGCTATTCTTTATCACCTCTACCCTTTCTCCTAATTCAACCAATATCATACATCAATCTGGAGTCTTAGTTGTGGGAGTGGGAGATCACACTCTTGCAGGTTCGATCGGGTTATCACCAGGATCTGTGATCGAAACCGTAGCGGGACAGAAAGTCCAAAGTACAGATGATTTAGGAAAGATTCTTAGGTCAAATCTGGGTAAAACCGTTAACATAACGTGGAAAGACAAGGCTGGACATCAAACTATCCGGACACCCCATATACCGCAATTCGTAGAGACAGGTCACGGAATCTTGGGTATCACTATAACAGAGGTAGCACCAGATCCGACACTGGTGCTAAACAGATACAAGAATGCCTTCAGTTCTAATCCTATAGCCCTATTGTTACCTCCAACAATGGCACAAGGCTCTGTTCCCTATTCTGATTTGATGGCTCATGAATATCATTCAGCTTTGTTAAGATCAGCCTTTCCACCAGTTGCAAATATGCTGTTTTGGTTATGGTTTATAAATTTCAACGTAGGAATTTTCAACGCACTCCCAATAGGTCCATTAGATGGAGGCCAATTCTACAAGTCACTAATTGAAAATAGAATAAGATCAAGACCGAGCACATTGAGAAATGCCCCAACATTAGTTACGTTGGTAATGACAGCGATAGTGGTGATGGCTGTGTTGCTTCCATGGTTA
Source organism: Candidatus Nitrosopolaris sp. (assembly GCA_035691865.1). Classification (GTDB taxonomy): domain Archaea; phylum Thermoproteota; class Nitrososphaeria; order Nitrososphaerales; family Nitrososphaeraceae; genus Nitrosopolaris. Next base: position 8,831 of record DASSIM010000047.1, read on the forward strand.
TGGCCACATTAAGATGCCAGAAACATCCAAACATCTACAGTTCCCAGCAGGGCAAAATTTTCTAAATGTAGCAACGAAAGTAAGATCCTGATGTACCACTATTTCAAAGTGCTGACAAAAAAACCTTGAGAAGAAAACAAGTGCGACGACGGTAGGGCACTTCACCAATGCATATGCTCGTATATTTTCTGAGTGGACCTACAAATGCAATTAATCGTTGCAGGCAGATGCTTCAGGATTTCATCATCTGTTCAGCTCTTGCTTAGGGGTATAATATCGCAATTTGAGTCGGCAAAAACATAATTCCAAGCACATTATTGTAGTTATCTAGTGACACACAATACACAAAACCCTAGCAGTACTAATTCAGAATCCATGTCGCATTTGCAGCAACTATTTTTTGAGCTTGCCAGCGAACAGAGACTTTCGATTCTTTCCGAATTAACCGAACAAGATTGTAAGCTCTCGAAACTATCAAAGAATCTGAATGTCACCATGCAAGAAGTCCACCGGAATCTCAGCAGGCTAATGGATGCAGGTTTGATCGAAAAAGATTCAGCAGGAACATTTTCATTAACAACGTTCGGATACGCGATTATGACACAAACTTCCACCTTTGGATTTCTTTCGCGGAATAGGAGCTATTTTTCTGAACACATCTTTGGCGAAATTCCTATGAAGTTCATCCATCGGATCGGTGCATTAGATAATTCAGAATACGTCAGTGGCCTCGTCGCTGTTATTGAACTCTGGAAACAGCTATACAGTCAGTCGTCAGAGTATATTTATGGAATGCTGCCACAAATACCCTTAGATCTGATTGAAGCCATCATGCCAAAGATAAGGAATGGAGGTGTCAAATTTGATTACATATTACCGAAAAACGCCATTGTGCCAAAGAACAGAGCTGAGATTCTCAAAAATTCTGGCTATCAAGAATTGATGAGGATAGGTGTAGTGGAAAGAAGAATGGTTGATAAAATACAAGTGGCTGTCGTTTTAAGCGAAAATCAGGCGACTGTAATGTTTCCAAATTTGAAGCATGAGACGGACATGAATTCTATGTTCTATAGCCGTGGCTTACGGGTCGATAACGGTATATTCCACGAATGGTGTTTGGATTTCTTCAGATATAATTGGTATAATTCAATGTCTTTTGATGAGAGTAAGATCATTGAAGTCTGAAGAACATTCCTAGGTTGCGGCTTCCCCCAAACACACCTTCCTGGAATCCACTTTGGCTTTGATTACATTATCTTTTCAAAGACTGAATGTAAATTGTTGTCTTCCAAAATTTATGGAATGCTTGAAACTCATCCAGTTCTGACAATGTTTGCCTTAAAGTGCCAATTCAAATTGGCATAGCGACTATTAATAAGTTTATGGAAGCTGAGGATTTCAACTCCTAAAAATATATTAATGGATGGCCCTATATTCAAATTGGCTTATCATCGGTCTATATCTTCACTATTACCTCCCTCTTTGATATACAATCTTGTTGCCACAAGGGAGGCAAAAAAATACCGAAAAAGCTGGATAAATAAGGGACGTGGGAGAAAGTCAAAAACTAAACAAAGCTCGTGTAGAGGAACATGATAAGCTTGTCTATAAACGGAGCGACGGTGCTACAACAAGAGATAAGGGTAATAACAGTAAAAATAATATTAACGCCAACGGCATTGACGACAGTAGTAGCAATAGAAAGCATAAGCACGTAATACAAACCATTATTCCAAAAAAGGACAAAGAGATCGAGAATTCGTTCGCTGCGAAGTTGACTAAAGATAGTGAAGGCGAGGTTACAAAAATTATTTTACAGTCAATCCCAATAGAATCCCAAGTTACGTCAGCTAAGTTCGAAGGTCCTAATATTGCACTTTATACAAGAAATCCTAAATTCTCACTTACGGAGCTGACCTACCATTTATCGTCTCTATCAAAAACTCTGAAAAAGAGATTCGTCATTCGTACAGATCCTGCTATCAGAATAGCAGAAGAGGAAACCCGGAAAGTCGTTGTCAGATTACTCCCCAAAGACGTCTTAGTTTCGGCTGTCTTCTGCGATGACGCTACTGGTGAAGTAGTGCTAGAAGTCAACAAGCCAGAAGTTGTAAGCCCGGAGCTAGTAGTGAAGATAGCTATATCCACAGGGTGGATAGCTCACACTAGGCTTTCCCCGCATATTCCATCTGCCATCCTCAATACTATTCATTCTACCCTAAAGAGCTCGGCTAAGGAACGGACGATCTTCCTGCAGCAATTAGGGAATAGGATTTTCAGGACGCCACTTGCAGAGGGAAACAACATTAGTTCGAGCGGTAGTGGAAATAATCAGTTGGACGCTGCTGAATCGTATCCTCGTGGGCAGACTCAGTCATGGTCAATGAACAAAGAAGTCATGCTATTTTGCCTGGGAGGCGTTAAGCAGGTTGGAAGGTCATGTTTTGTAGTCGTAACTCCAGAAAGCAAGGTAATGTTGGACTGCGGCATTAATCCAGGTGAAAGCCGTGGCTTAGATGCTTACCCAAGACTTGATTGGTTTAATTTTAGCTTCAGTGATCTTGATGCAGTTGTTATTAGCCACGCACATATAGATCATCAAGGGTTTTTGCCTAGCTTATACAAATACGGATATAATGGTCCTATTTACTGTACTGAACCTACGCTACCATTGATGACTCTTCTTCAAATGGATTCTATAAAAATTTCGAAGAGTAATGGGACATACTTGACGTACGAGGGTAGGGACGTTAATGAGGTAATCAAACACTGTATAACGCTGCCATATGGAAAACCTACTGATATATCTCCAGATATTACAATCACCCTGAATAATGCAGGCCATATAATGGGCAGCGCAACAGTACACCTCAATATCTCTGGTGCGCATAATATCCTTTACTCTGGCGACTACAAATACGCAAAGACTCAGCTACTGGACAGCGCATTGTCTATCTATCCAAGAGTTGAAACCTTGATTACAGAGAGTACCTACGGCAGCAGCAATGACATAATGCCTGATCAGTCAGTTGTTTACGCAACCTTTACACAGAGTATTAATAAAACATTGTCGGAAGGCGGGAAAGTCCTAATTCCCGTTCCAGCAGTCGGAAGGGCACAGGAGATTATGTTAGTAATAGATAAGGAAATGCGCGAAGGTCGGCTGATCGAATCTCCGATTTATATCGAAGGCATGATTTCTGAAGCGAGTGCCATACATATGTCATATGCTCATTATCTTGGGTATGATGTGCGCAGATCGGTGTCACAAGGTATTAATCCGTTCGAATCCGAATATTTCACTCAGGTAAATGGCTTGAGCAGAAGAGACGACCTTTTAAATGATGAGAGCCCTGCAATTATAATGGCGACCTCGGGAATGCTTGAAGGTGGTCCTTCAGTAGAATACTTCAAAGAGATAGCACCATCTTCAAAAAATAAGATTATGTTCGTATCATACCAAATTAATGGGACGCTTGGAAGAAGAGTCATTGACGGGACTATGACAGAGATTAGTATGCTAGACAAGAGTGGCAAGGTTAAAGTGGTACCAGTAAGATGCCAGACTCATAAGATTGATGGCTTCAGTGGCCATAGCGATTTTAACCAGATTCTAAACTTTGTATCGAGAATAAAACCAAAGCGAGTACTCGTTAATCATGGTGAAAAGTCTAAATCTGAAAACATTGCCAGTGCTGTATATCATAGACTAAAAATCCGGTCAAGTGTTCCGGACAATAGAGAAATTATCAAATTAAGATAAACCGATGTAATCACATACACACCTTTTTAGCCATGTATCACGAATTATAACGTTAGATTAACAAATTGGCAATAAGATATAGGTGCGTTAGCTGCAACATCGTGCTGAGCGGTGAAGGAGCGTCGAGACATTACCTTGCTAACCCAACTCATAAACTCGAGAAACTTCCCCCACCATTAAAGCCTGTAAAAAATACGGACGTAACGCGATAATTTTGTTTATTCTCTTATACTCTCAAGTGTCGAGACTACTTGCCAAAGCATAGTGCGAATATGTGATTGCATTTGTGGATTTTGGGTAACTGTGTCTAGCGTGCTGATGGCATTTGCAGCCCGAACAGACACAGTTCCACTCTTTTCGTCTTTTAATGCAAAGTATATCTCTTTTATCATATTCCGGATGTTCCTTTGGATATTGATATTCTTGGAAATAGTATCTAATGTGGCTGTTGCATTTGACAAACGCTCCTCATTTTCTTTCCGTTTTAATTCTTTCTTTGTTGTCGTCATATCTTTATACTCTAACCGAAGACTATTTTGTAGTTAATATCTAGTAGCTTTTGAATCTTTTTGTCGTCCTCTTTTATAACTCCCTAAATATGTGTGATATTACTCCTTTACTCCAGGCAGCCATGCTGCTTTTGTTGCATTAATCTTAATTTAACAAGTTACGGTGAATCAAAGTTAGATTCACAAATGCGTCTTCTAAGATATAGAGAAAATCTTGAGTAGACATAAAAAGCATATGAATATGTTAAAGGTCAGTTTTTAGCAAAACCCAAAAATAGCCAAATTGAATCTGCTTTTGTCATCGTAATCTGGGTTTTGATGTATTTACATTCATTTTCTAGTTAAAGATGCTGACCGAACCCACATAGAGGTGGGCTCACTAACCTCCTCCATTTTCCATGGCCATCCATTCTCCTGCAAACCTTGGTTAGAAATTAGATTCTTATGGCACATGGATGGTCCAGTGTTATTACGATAACACCGAGTGAAAAGAGGGATCTGATCCGTTGTAACATTTGTGAGATGAGAATAAGTGTGGTATCTATTGCAAAGCATGCGCATACAGCCTATCATGAATTGCGGAAAGTGGATTTGGAAAAAAAGCTCTATCGGGTAAGGATGACCGATTTTTACGAAGACGATCGGTCGGTTGTTTCCATATGGTAGTAATTCATCGCTACCTGACAACTCACTCAAGTTACCGTCTGTAGGTGACTTAGATGACCTATAAAATCTGAAATAAACTTTAAGGCCACAGCAATAAGTAATATAGAAAGTATCTTCCGTAGTAGACTCTCTTTTATTCTATCTGAGATTTTTGCACCGATCTGACCTCCCACAATCGCGCCTGCGGACAAAGAAGCAGCGTGAAAATAATCAGGGTGTCCTAGAACTGCGTGGGTGACCGTGCCAACGAAGGATGTTATCAAAAGTGCGATCTGCGAAATTGGACTCGCTGTGGTTAACGTCATGCCCAAGACAAGAACTAATAGCGGAACAAAGATGATCCCTCCTCCTACTCCAAAGAGACTAGAGATTATTCCTGCGCTCAATGCCCCAGAATAGAACAATGGGCGGAGGAAGACAGACCTCCTATTATTTCCAGTTGGTCCATTTTGTCTTCCTTTTGTGAAGGAACTATTGTAAGCGATATAGATTCCTGCAAGCATCAGGAGTATTCCAAAGTATATTTTGAAGGGCTCTATCGCTATTATGCTTGAAATAAATGCCCCAATTATAGCGCCAGGAATTGCTGCAGCCGCCATTTTCAGCCCCACGCGATAATGTATTTTTTTTTGCTTGGCATAGCTTATAGTCGAAGAAGCGCTGGTAAACGTTACTGCAAACAGGCTCGTGCTAGAAATCTGAACAGGAGCAAATCCTATTAGTGTTAGAGCTGGAGTCATAATTAATCCGCCCCCTACTCCGATCATCGATGCCAAGGTACCAGCCCCTAGACCAAGAATGATTAAAAGTGCAGACAGAGCAAAGAGGTCAAGCAAAGATGCACACGTATCCAGTCTTCCTCTAGTTTTAATACGAATAAATCATTTTCTATTTATTTTGAATCCGAATTTGGTTTCTCTATCAGTTCATTATATGTGAAGTCTTGGTAGTTAGTTATAAAGATCATAATTTATTCAAATGGCTAGCATGAAATAGACACATCCTAATGTTAGTCCCAGCTATCTGAATCAAGGTCGTAATTGCCACCAAGACGAGTGTTAAATTGAACGATTCAATTTTCTCATCAACTTTGCAGGGTACGTGTACTAATCATGTCAATACCTTCCAGAAAATGAAAATGAAACTTCATATTCTAACAAAAACGATAGTTCTAGGCGGTAATCCTTGTAATTCCTACTTCTTTCACGCTGGATTTCAGGGAGTATCTACTGACACTCGACAAATCTTTAGCATCTACATATTATTGCGGCTGAAAGATAATCGTCGAATTTAAACATATTAAACCCAATTTAACATCAACTTTAGATGCGATTAGTTGTAACTGGTTTCGGAGTCGTCGGACAGAGTTTCGCAAAATTACTGTTATCCCGGTCCGGCGATCTTTACAGGCTTTACGGCGTTCACCCACGTATTGTGGCCTGCATCGATAGTGGGGGCAACGCGGTTTCAACAACGGGACTTGACCTTCAGCGGTTACTTAGCGCAAAGAAAAAATCAGGTACGGTGGGTACATATGATAGAGAAAATTCCAAGTTCGATCCGATTCGCATTATTGAGAAGGTGGATGCCGAAATGCTAGTGGAATTAACCCCAACCAATCTTGATAACGGTGAACCGGGGATTTCTAATATTATAGCAGCGATGAAATCAGGAAAACATGTCATCACGGTCAATAAAGGGCCTCTTGCATTGGCATTTCCTTCACTATTGGAGCTTGCGAATTATAATAATATTAAACTTCGTTTTAGTGGGACAGTAGGCGGTGGTACGCCGATATTAGAATTTGCAAAGCGATGTCTTAGAGGAGACAGTATAATGTCTTTTCGAGGAATTCTCAATGGGACTACAAATTACATCCTAACCAAGATGGGGGACGGACTTACCTTTGAAGATGCACTCAACGATGCTAAATACAAGGGGTATGCGGAGGCACTCCCTTTCCTTGACGTTGATGGTTTCGACGCTGCTGCCAAACTCGTTATCATGGCGAATTGGATAATGGGAATGAAAGTGACTATCAAAGATGTAAACATACGTGGTATCAGCGGAGTCAGCCTATCGGATGTCCAACGAGCTCATAAAAAGGGAAATGCGATTAAACTAATTGCAATGTGTGACAATAAACAACTCGCTGTGAAGCCGACCGAACTTTCAAATGCGGATCCAATTTGTGTGAATGGAACACTAAATGCGGTGACGTTTTCGTCTGAGCAATCGGGTGAACATACCATAATTGGTCAAGGCGCAGGCGGCATCCCAACTGCAAGCGCGGTTCTGCGAGATCTAATAGATATTCGAAATACTATTTTTGAATAGGAAAGATTTATGAACAAAGAGAAAAACCTTGCCGGTAAGTATTACTGCTACATGAACAAAACTAAATGATCCTTTCCGAATAATCATTTTGGATGGGACTCATCTATTATCAACTTCTTTGTTAGCGTCTGTCGCACAGATAATGATTTCCAATAATAATCATTTTTACTCATCATTCCTGGTAACACAAAATTCTTGCTCTGTCAAAAGGATTAATAGCCTGATAAGGTGCTTCTAAATAATTGTATAGTGGGGAATTGGAAGTACAGGCCAAGCGGAAGGCATTGGCAGTTTTGCAAGATGAATTTAGTAGGATTTTAAACTCGGCAAGGGAATTGTCTGCTCTCACTACCTCGCTTCTCAGCGGAGACGTTAAGGATATTCAGGCATCATTGGAAAGGATGAGAACTGCCGAAGAAGAAGTAGAGAACCTCCGCCGCAAAATTACCCGAGAAGTTGCAGAAATCGGAAGCCTGATGGTTTACAGAGAGGACGTATTGAGAGCCGCCTATCTTATGGACGATATCGCGGGATACATTAGCGGAATATCGTTTAGACTTGCCAATATGAAATTATCATCCCTAAAAAAAGGAAAGTTTGATGAGGATCTAGAGCAGCTAATTGGAATGGTCGTTGACGCGATTTTTAAATTAAATGAAATGGCTAGGGCACTCAGTATAAATCCAGGAAGTACGATCGAGCTTGCCCAAGATGTTGAAAAATTGGAACGAAAAGTTGATGCAAGGTACAGGGCCGTCATCATAAAGGCGCTCAGCGAAATCTCCGTTACTAGGGATTTACTTCTCTTAAAAGATGCAATAGAAGGGATCGAGGGGATGGCTGATAAATGCCAAGAGACATCAGACTCGCTTACTATATTGGCACTGAGTATGTAATGCATCATATAAAAGGAATATTGGTAGAAAATAGAATCATTGTCTGGAATATAGAACACTCACGTGTTTTGTTTGGAAACGGGTACTACGGGAAACCGTTAGGAGTCCCAAAGCCAAAAGGAATCCAATTTGATTGCCCACTAATTTTGGATTTGATGGAGGGTTGTTACTTGAGTGAAGTAGGTAAACTCGAAATTTCTAGTAATGGTGGCAGACGGCTATCGTCCAAAGATATTCGGGCCATATGCAAGAAGGAGTATGCAAATTTTGAGATAAAATACATGGTTTTTCAGGACTTACGGGACAAGGGGTATATCGTGTCTCCAGGACTTAAATTTGGCTGTGATTTTGCCGTTTACGAGCAGGGTCCGGGGATTGACCATGCACCATTTTTAGTGCAGGTGTTCAAGCCGACCGATCATATGACTGCGACAGGTATTGTGCTTTTTGGAAGGTTAGCCACAACTGTGAAAAAGCAATTTATCCTAGCAATCCCGAGGACTAGGGACAGGAAGGTTGATTTTGTCGGTTTTGAATGGTGGCGAGCTTAGTAATATCAGTAATGTCTAATTTATTGGTTCAAGGACAACTGCGTTGCAGGAGTCTTGTTCGACCACTGTGCTTTTTGTTGGGGTAGGTCAAACTTGACAAAGTTTTCTCCCGAGATAGTGAGCCGAGTGGCATATTTATCATATCCTGGTTCGAGCCAGCCCTTGTATCTGATAGAGTTTTTGACGATGTCAATTATGCTTGGCTTTTTCTCATCGACTTCTTCGTAACAGGATAAAAGTTCACCATACCTGATTTCTATTATCTTGTTACAGTGGGATAAATAATAAGCAAACACAGCGACCTTTTCATAGTGATTGGCTGGTTTTTTTTGCGCATACAACTCCCTCAACCCAATCTTGTTTTCATTTGCTTTCAGATCTACTGGAATTGGCGGTAGAGTTAGAGACTGTTT
>DASSIM010000048.1:0-5478 GCA_035691865.1 Candidatus Nitrosopolaris sp.
TCGAAAACCCTCGGCTATCGCTTCCAAACCTATTGATTCTGGCGGCGCGTCGGGTTGATCAGTATCTGCGCCTCTGACGATTTTGGCAAGTTCTTGTAAGGCTCGGTCTTCTAGGTTGTATTTTTCTATTATGGCGTCAAAGGAGCATTTTCCTTCATGGTGGCCAAGTTCAACATTTGGAACGTCAAAAGGAATTGCATTTTGTTCCTTTACCGTATCTAATATTTTCTCAGCAGGAACAAAAAGGAATTCAGGTTCAGAATCCACAAAATTTTTGATTAGCCATGGACAGGCTATTCTATCTACCTTGGCTTTCTCACGGGTAACCCATTTCCTATGTTTCTCCAGCATATGTAGATAGATGCATGATGATAGTAATAACCATTAATCATTTTCGTTAGATAATCTAAGAATATCAGCGCTACATTCTATTGCTAGTTTTATCTTTATTGTCTAGTTTTGGATCATTATAGTTTTTTTCAACTCTCTGCAAGGATTGAATACCTTGTTACAATTACAAACTGTTCTTCAGATATTCATTGAACGGGGTGAAGTGTATATCTGACCAGTATTATTTGTATTTGCATCTGACTTGAACATGGTTACGATAACCTTTTGGAGATGGAAATGGCAGAATTTCCAGACTTATGATGAATTTTGTACTAAACAAGGAAGGTTATCCTACGCTGGATATCTCATATAGTGGCCTGTACTCGACTAATTTATTAGTAGAATTCTTGCCATGTAGGCCGCTACAATACTTTCCTTCAAAATACCAACATTCATCCGTAACGATGGTTTTCTGCGCTAATTGCAAGATTAAAGGAGATATATTTTGTCTTTGCACATATGAGAAGTCGTACCCTCCGGGGGAGGGTACAACATTGATTTTCGTACTTTTTGGCAATAAGTTTTAAAAAGAAATGCTTTGTATGAGCATACGGAAAACTATTCCCGGTGTTATCGAACATTGTTCTACGGAGGGAGATTTACCCTGGTCGATTGACTAGGGTAGGCAAAAAAGGCAGTACTTTCGTTTCAGTACTCGATCATCAGGGGAGAAACTAAGAATCTTTGTCAATCTGTACGACAATACAGACTCGCATACGGTCTCCCTCCCGGGAGGGAGACCGTATCCCGTCAGACCAAGTCAAATTCCTTGTCCAGGAAAACTACAGAGTCGGATAAACTTAATTATAGGCTATAGGGGAAGTTGGAGACTTCATTAAGATCGACTGGACTTAATCCATACAAAATTCGCGCCTGACGGATTCGAAAATCAACAATATCGCTGGTGATTTTAGTATATTCGCACTGTTGGTGACGGTGGCGACAATGTTGGCGACCTACCTTGATAGCAGTTGGTGGGTAGTTATCGCATAGATGGTTGTTTTCCCTTTATTTCTCCAAGTCGATCCATTTGCCTTTGGATTGTACTTGAGCAGCGGAAATAAGTATACTTTTTTAGAAAGTCACTAATTATCTTATGTTCTAAGTTAGGCACTCAATAGCGACAACACTATTCAAGGGCTTTATTAGCCAAGATAATAATATCATCTTATATCAAGAGCTTTTGCAGGAACCCTAAAAGAAATAGCTGATAGGACAACCAAATTGCAGTCATTGGATAAGCCGCACAAGAACAATCTCTGGTTGGTTCTTGGCTTCCTAAATCTATTTCATTTCTCTATTCCAGCATAAATGTTATTAGTTTCTCATCCATTGAAAAAGATCTTCTTTCCCTACTGTAGCCACTCAAATCTTCATAACTGCATATCCTCAGGTTAAACGGATCCATTGTTATAGCAGGTCTAAAGGCTAGATACAGGCGTCTCCGTTGGTTCGGTTTGGTTAAGGAGCGCTTGGTGTTATGATAGATGCTATTTTTTCCTTCGAATCATTTGAAAATTTGACAATCTCCTCATCTCATTGCTTATTGATGCTAGGAACAAAAATAAAATACAGGCATAGAAACAAAAATAGCTCAAATGAACTCGTTAGAATGTTTGTAATTGCAAATTTCATAAAGGGTAAGTTTGTAATAATAATTATACTCATTAGCATTCTAACAATCTGTAACTATTTTTAATAACCAATCATGCTGTCAGTCATTTACGATCCGAACGACTAACGATAATTCACATTATGGTCTAATTACGCCTGCTATCGATAACAAAAGTACAAAAGGATCAATATTTATTATTATAGCGGTTTTATTATTATCCACACCCTTCCTTACTACAATTAAAAATAACATACTGCAATTAAATTTGGCATATGGTATCTCTAGTCTACCTAATTCACATGATGTTCGTCTTCAAGCAGAAATAAGCATAAAAAATCTGCCCAACATCACCAACGCCAATGCAAGATCAGAAATCCAAACTCATAGGCCTGGAAGTCCGTTTAGTTTACAAACCCTTCAAGCTATAAAATTACGAACAGAATTGTCAAAGGCAATTGGTAATACTCCCACTATAACACAAGAATTAAGGGTGTTCACATTCGTGCCATCATTATCAGTCCCTTTCGAGTTACCGTTCGGAAATCAAACATCACCATCAACCTCAAAAGAGCCTAATAACAACGTATTAAACAATACTCCGATTACAGCTGCAACTGCTCCTGCGGCTACCAGTAGTACCGCTGCAACAACCACCACCACTTCAACTGCGACCTCGGTCGGTTTCAACGGGTTGACTGAGGGACAAATCGGCGGATTCTTTTACCCACCAGATGTCCAAGTGGCAGTTGGACCTAATTATATAATGGAAATGAGCAATCTAGAAGGCAAGACCTTTACCAAAGCCGGTGGTTCTATATCCACCTTTTCACTTCATCCCTTCTTTGTTGTTAGCAGCAGTGACGAGATTACTGATCCACGTGTAATGTACGATACTGGAAGTGGGCGATGGTTTGCCGCAATTGCTGATTTAACCCTAAGTACGGTCAAGGTGGCCGTCTCCACTTCAAGCATTCCAAACACTTTCAAGATCTTTAACTTTAAATTTTCTAATTGTCCTGATTATCCTTCGATAGGACTTAACGATGACAAGTTTGCAGTAAGTGTTAATCTATTTACTTCTGTGTGTAATGGTGGCTACGCCGGTGTACAATACTATGTGATAAACAAAAATTATCTGACTGGTGCCACTAGTACACCGATTTATAGCAGATCTTCACCAAATACATCATTATTTTCGTTGCAGCCAGTTCAGTCATTGAGTTCTTCCTCAACACTCTACATGGTAACAGTTGGCGACGATCTCAGTAATCATGCTACAGTATATTCTTTTGCTAAACCACCTAGTACATCCAACATTCCAACCAGCACTGTAAATTATGCCATTCATACTACACATATCCCTCCAAATGCAATTGAACGTGGTACTAGTAATCAGGTAGATACTGGTGATGCTAGAATTCTTGACACTTCATGGTATAATGGAAGACTCTGGCTCACTTTCAATGATGCCTGCACTCCTTCTGGAGATGTGCAGACTCGTTCATGTGCTAGACTGATCCAAGTAAATACCTCAACTAACTCTCTCAGTCAGGACTTTGATGTTGGGGCAAAGGCAGCATACTACTTTTACCCAGCATTACGTATGGACAGCAGCATGGATCTATTAGTGGTATTTGGAGCCTCTTCCTCGAGCATTTATCCTAGTATTTTTGCTACAGGACAGGCGGCTACTGGGGGTCTACTCGACAGTTCACCATTAACATTAAAAACTGGTACGTATCCTGAAACGACCACCAGATACGGAGACTACTTTGGGACTGCAGTCGATCCTACCAATCCGTCTTTAGTATGGGGTGCTGGTGAATATCATTCATCCTCTCTCTGGTCTACTTTTATAGCAACAATGTTAAGGAGGTAGTAACAAGAGGGGCTCAACGATTAGGCCAATTCTTGTAGTCTCTATAACTCATTTGTTTCATTACGGCCTTGATCAGCACATTGTAAAAATATAGGTCTGCAAAAAAAGATATAGAATAACGAAAAGGATGTTAACTGGAAAATTGATGGCCCTTTATTGTATCATTATAGTAACATTTGTTCTGCTGAAACTTGGGGCTATTTCACTAAATACTGTGGCATTTGGCAAAAGTGATAATAATCTAATTGTTGGGAAAACGAGTGTGTCTGCGACACATATCAATGATACACAAATATCAAATACTACCCAACAAGAAATTCATAAACCGGGAAGTCCAAAGAGTCCGCAAGAAGTTCAAACGGAAAAAGAGCAAATACAGGAAAACAGGCAAAATATAACGGTCTTTACACAAACTCTCCCTAGCCGGTAAAGTGTATCTATGCATAGTTCGGACCGTTGCTCTTCGTTGGTTTTTTTGACCTCATCGATGACCTGCTGTAAATACTATCTAATGTCCTCTTCCGTGAGAGAAGACTGAATTCCACTCTCTTCTGCCATCCTATCTTGATTCCGTTTTGTGATTGATATAACCCTTTCTTGTATCTTGTTCCATATGTGCTGTTCCAATACTGTCAAGTAAATTCGATTTCTTCCAGCTTATTTGTGCTGTTTCCTTGCCTGACAAAAAAATATTGTTTGCTATTTTCGTCACATGCAAATATAGGAACGTTTGATTTTTCAACTTCTATACCACATATTTCATTATGAGAAAGTTCGCGTTGGTTCACTTTTATTAAATGAGTATAAGAAAAGCCAGTGATAATTTCAATCGAAATTATACAAACGTCTAGGACATGCCGGACCAAAAATTCAGGCACAATAACACAGACTTTTCTTATGTCAGATATAACTGAAGAAAATTTGTTAAAGCCTTTATATTGACTTGTGTTACTAAATACTAATGCAACAAAGCTTTAGGATAAGTCTTATAGCAGGATTAGCTATTGCAATCGGCCTCATGATGATTCCAGGTGTGAATATCGCACCAGCAGCGTTTGCAAGCGGACATCATCACCATCATCACCATCATGGACACCACCATCATCACAACCACGGCCATCACAACAACGTAAGCATCAACCAAAGTGTTGGGCAAGCCAATGTTTGCGATCACTCAGATTGTTCAAATAGCGCCAGTAACAGTGCATCCATCGGTTCACATCTTGGTTCTGGCAACATTAATGTGAGACAGTCAATCGGCCAAGCGAACGTCTGTAGTAACTCTGACTGTTCAAATAACGCCTCAAACACAGCTAATATACAGTAAAATATTGTGAGTCTAACACTAGATTTCCAATACTTTTTTCCCTCATGAATTCCTATTCGGGTCCGGCATCTCAAGACACAATATAGGTCAGCAAAGATCTTATCGAAGCGAGATAGCCTATCTTGGGATTACTGATTATGTCGTTGTTAATTTTGATCTCCTGTAGATTCTACGACATGCTGTCCGTCTAACCCAAACTAATATGGCTAAGGTTTGTATTTTTACTGTTTAATGCAATCTCAATAGCTAAATTGAAAGACAATCATA
>DASSIM010000049.1:0-52509 GCA_035691865.1 Candidatus Nitrosopolaris sp.
ATATTAACGAGCTTGAACAAATAATGTGTCAATCAGTAACAAAATATGGCGACATTAGCCTGAATAAAGATCGCCATCAAGTCAAAAATCATAATATTCATTATTCTAATATGTTCACCTCGGGATACTTTTCGATACGAAAGATGAACCACGTTATTCAAGTGTCAAAAATATTACTCGCGAGGCTGGCATATCAATTGAGGAACGTTTCAAATCTCAGCGATATAGTGATTATTTTAAGCCCTGCTGTCGGAATACTTAAAAATATTCGCTCGTCATTAATTCCATGCATACCTGATTCTCGTCAAGAACTGTGTTATATTTGTGAATTGTCTGAAGTTGTCCTGGTGGACGCTGCCCAATTGGGTGGATACACAATAAACTTTCAAACAGCAAATGAAAGTGCCTTGCACCTAATAAGTGAGGCATCCTTGAATAAAGGAGGAGAACTAACAAAAGAACTTTCAGAGTTACGGCACACTACGAAATGACTAAATTCCAACTGCTCTGCGAGCATGCTGCTCTGCATACCTCCATTGAGCATTCGTTGAGCTGAAATCTGCTCAACCCCCGATGTAGTATCTTGTGCAAATTATTTTGTTTCTTACGCAACATACATTTACATCATAGTAATTCAAACGTTGTGTTAAATATTATTTTATTAGCGGTAATCAATCATCATGAGTCTGGCTCCCCAAGAATTAGAGAATAGCGCAAGCAAATATGCCGCAGAAGCAATTCGCTTAGATTCGCAGGGCTCGCGAGGAATGGCCATACAGTCATATCAGCGGGCAATAGAATCTCTTGTAAAACTAGTACAGGTTTATCCAGAATACAAATTAAATAAAATCTATGTCGAGAGAGCTGGCGCATATCAAAGTAGAATTGAAGCTTTGCGAATGTCGCACAAGCTCGACGAAGGCAGCTTGACGAAGCATGACCAACCTACTAAGGAGAACAGGACGATTAACTCGAATCGATATGCCAAGGATGCTGGACGAACGAACGCACAGGCCGCTGAACCGTCGGATGTTGCTCTAGATGATCTCGTAATGAAGGAAAAACCAACAGTTCGCTGGCATGAGGTTATTGGACAAGAGGATGCAAAACGAGCAATTAGGGAATCTATTGTCTATCCCACAAAAAGAGCGGATTTGTTCCCTCTAGGATGGCCCAGAGGCATATTACTTTACGGACCTCCAGGGTGCGGCAAGACCTTGATCGCGGCAGCAGCTGCAGCTGAGATTGATGGCTACTTTATCAACGTTGACGCAGCTTCGATGATGAGCAAGTGGCTGGGCGAAGCAGAAAAAAACGTCTCGAAATTGTTTGTGATGGCACGTAAGCTCAACGACCGTGAAAATGTTCCCGTACTCCTTTTTGTAGATGAGATAGACTCTCTACTCGGAACCAGAAACGGCGAAGTCGGCGGAGAAGTTAGGCTAAAGAATCAGTTCCTCACTGAAATGGACGGGATAAACAGCAAATCAAAAGAGTTGCTTCTCTACGTCATTGGCGCAACTAACAAACCATGGAGTTTAGAGGCGGGATTCCTTAGACGATTCCAAAAAAGGATTTACGTGACGCTTCCAGACCATAGTTCAAGAACAAACCTATTCGTTCAATATTCCGCTGCATTGAAAAAAGAAACCTCGTTGAAATCCGAAGATCTTGCCAAATTAGGGGAAGGGTATAGTGCAAGTGACATCAAAGACATTTGTCAGTCTGCGCAGCTGAGGGTAGTTAACGAGCTATTTGAAAGTGGAAAGGCTATGGAGGCAAAGTCAAATCCTAGACCCATTAACATGGCTGATTTCAAAGAAATTTTTAAGATCAGAAAGCCAAGTGTACCCACGGACATGATTAGAGCTTATATGAGATGGAGTGATCAGTTTAAGGCACTCTAGAAAGTCAAAATGAAATGACCTTCCCTTCTTAAGGCATTAGACAACCAGATCTGGGCTTTTAAATCTGTTCATTGCTTCAGAAATCTGCTTCTTTGCGATTTCTCTGCCTTTCCAGCCTATAACCTTAACATATTTTGCCTTTTCTAACTCTTTGTAGTGTTCAAAAAAATGGGAAATCTGATTACGCAGAAACTCCGGAATGTCATCGATTTCCTTAATAGTTGAAAAGCTAGGGTCTATCTTGGTTAAAGGCACTGCAACGACTTTTGAATCATGACCTTTCTCATCCTCAGTCAAGAGTACCCCGATTGGACGAGCTCTTACCACAGCCATAGGTATTATAGGGTAATTGCCTAGCACGAGCACGTCAACCGGGTCTCCGTCTTCTTCCTTTGTCTCAGGAATGGAACCGTAGTTACATGGATAGTGCATTGCACTAAGTAAGATTCTGTCTACGAAGATTAAACCGTTCGTGGTGTCTAATTCATACTTTATGCTGCTGTCCTTTGGGATCTCGATTATTACGTTGATTTCCTCAGGGGCATTTTCGCCAGCACCCAAGGTGTCTTTATGCGTCAAAATCAATACTTACCGCTCTTCAGAGAGAATATATTCTTATTGCATTCTAAACAAAAAACATAAACACGAGTCAGGCGGAGATTGCCACTCGTACAGATGGAACTAGCAGGCAAATACGATGCAAAGGCGATCGAAACTGAGATTCGCCGTTATCTTCACAGTATCGACTTAGCATCTCTTGTAGAGAACGAATTGGGGGATAGTAATCAGCTGGTTGCTTTTATTGAGGGTCCCCCCACGATGAACGGCGAACCGCACGCCGGGCATCTAAGAGGGCGTATAATTAAGGATCTGTGGTACCGGTTTAGATCACTTCAAAAGCGGAAGGTTTTGTTCAGGGCCGGTTGGGACACGCAGGGTCTACCGGTCGAATTGCAGGCTGAAAAAGAATTAGGCTTAACAGGAAATAAGACGGAAAATGTAAGCAAAGTAGGACTAGAAAAAATTGTAGAGGCCTGTAAGAAAGTAATTCTTAGGTACAATGAAAGCTGGATTACCGCTGATAAGTTATTGGGCATGTCTTTCAACTATGAAAAAGCTTACTTGACCTTCCGCGATGAGTATATTGAGAGAGAATGGAAATATCTTAAAAAAGCATGGGAAACCGGAATCTTGAAAGAATGGTTTAGAGTGGTGGCATATTGCCCAGGGTGTCAGACTTCACTCAGCAATGCTGAAGTGAATCAAGGATACGAGAATGTTGAAGATCCTTCGTTGTATTATAAGGTGAAATTATCCGATCAGGATATCTATTTAGTTGTGTGGACTACCATGCCATTTACAATTGTAACGGATGAAATGGTTGGCGTCAACCCAAATGCAGCGTATGTTTACGTCAATGTAAATGGCGAGGTGTGGATAATAGCTGAAAACAGGTTGGAAGAATTAATGAGTGAATTACGGGTGACAGAATATTACGTGAAAGGAACTGTCTTAGGCAAAGAGTTTAACGGAAGTCATTATATTCATCCGCTATTAGATCTGATCCCAAAGTTAGAGGAGCTCGCTGCGGCAGGATCTATCCACTTTATAGTAGCTGAGGAATTTGTGGATATTTCTACCGGAAGTGGTATAGTACATCTATCTCCAGCTAACGGGGAGAAAGATTTTGAAATTGGTGCAAAAAGAAATCTGCCAATTTTTGTACCGATAGATGACAGGGTAAATTTTACCTCAGAGGCCGGATTCTTTGCAAATACCTTCGTAAGGGACGCAGATTTACAAGTCGTGGAAGCATTGAGGACATCGCATGCTCTTCTCAAGATCGGAAAGATCAAGCATCAGTATCCCACATGTTGGCGCTCCCATCATAAACTAGTCTGGCTCGCACGACGCGAGTACTTCTATATCATAGATAAGCTAGGAGACATGCCGACCGAAGCAGCAAATAGAGTCGACTATTTCTTTGAAGCTCCAAAAAATAGATTCCTGGAAATTATCAAAGAGAAAGTTCCGTGGTGCATCACAAGGGAGCGTATATGGGGGACGCCGCTGCCTATATGGACATGCCACAAATGTCAACATAAAGAAGCCATGTTTTCAAGAGAGGAGATCTTGAAGAAATCGATCTCTTTGCCAGATGGTCCTGGTTTCGAGCTACATCGACCACAGATCGATAGGATCGAAATAGAATGTGAAAAATGTGGTTCTAACATGCGAAGAGAACTCTTCGTCTTAGATACTTGGCATAATAGCGGAGCGGCTCCTTACGCTTCACTCAGCGACTACGAATACAAAAATCTGATTCCTGCGGTATTTATGACAGAGGGAATAGATCAAACACGAGGGTGGGCTTATACTCTTTTAATCGAAAATGTTATTTTGAATCAAGGCGCAATCTCCCCATTTCGCACATTTCTTTTCCAAGGACACGTACTTGACGAACGAGGCAACAAAATGAGTAAAAGCATCGGTAACGTCATAGATGCTCACGATCTGTTAGGCGAACATCCCGTTGATTTAGTTCGATTTTATTTTATTTGGAAATCATCTCCTATTGATTCTCTGAAGTTCAGCCTTCAGGAAATGCGGGCAAGGCCTTACCAAATTATAAGCACGTTGTATTACTTACATGTATATTTTAAACAGAACAGCACATTTGATGGATTTGACCGAAGAACCCACGATCTAAAGTGGGTGCTAGCTAATGACCTGATGTCCCTATCTGAAATATGGCTCGTATCAAAACTCCAAAATCTTGTGGAGCAGGTTTCAATAGCATTTGAAAGATGCAGATTCAATGAAGGTGCAAAAGCCATGGAGGAATTTATAATCAATAGTGTAAGCCAAATGTACATCCCTGCTACTAGAAATAATCTCTGGGATGACAATGCTGAAGGCCTCAATCGAAGATTGGCCATTTATGCAGTGTTGGCCCACTCTCTAGAACGAATCGACATAATGCTGCATCCATTAGCACCATTCGTTACGGAATATCTTTATCGATCATGTTTCCCAAATAAAAAGAGTGTTTTGCTCGAACGATGGCCCGAATATGAAAATAATCTTGTTAATAGCATCGTCGAGCAGGCCATAGATAAATGCAAGGAGATTATATCCCTATCGAACGCTGCCCGAATGAAAGCTACCTTGAAGAGGCGTTGGCCTATAAAGGAAGCCCTGATCTGTACATCAGATATTAACGTGCTGCGGGCAAAAGGAATTGCTGAAATATTGATAACCCAGCTGAATGTTGAAAGCTACCGCGTTTTTGAAGTTAATAATGCAACACTCGTGCAAAAAATTCGGAGTCTGATCGAGAATGAGCTACCCGTTGTTCCCAATGTTGCTTTGGTAAAAAAGAATGTTGCATCTAGAGTGAGGTCCGATATCGATAAGGTCAGCCTGGCTCTGGATAGAGTTGATAAGTTGGAATTGATCAAGTCTGTTGAGAGATCGGGCAAATATTCGCTGTCCTATGACAGTAAACAAATAGACCTGTCTTCCAATGATTTAGAGTTCTCATATACCGTAATTGAAAGTTACGCGATGTCAGAACGAGACAACCTTATGGTGTTTATTGGCACTAGGCGAGATAAAGATTTGATCATAAAGGGTATGCTTAGAGATCTCGCAAGAAATTTGCAGCAACTTCGAAAGGAGCGCGGGTACAATCCCACAGAGATAGTCTCAACTGCTTTTGTTGCAAATTTATTTGAAGAGGAAATATCCTCGTTGTATTCAATGAAGGAAGAATTGTTGCATCTAGTACGAGTCACATCAGTGGTTCTTTCCAGAAGACCTCTTGAAAAGGTTAATTACAAAACTATCCAGCTTGATGAGAGGGTATTAGAAATCTCCGTAGAATAGATGAAACTTTTCACTAAAAGGTATGCAATTTTATTGCTATAAGCTAATATATGCTTGGGCCAACTACGACTAGGTAATAGCTGTACCAGATTTATAATAAGCCGCGCAGTAGCTGGAAAGATACCGTTAAGTCAATAAATATTCTCATATGTTTATAAATAAAAACTTGGCGTACTATTAGACAAGTTGACGAATAAACAAGTGGCCATCGACGAAAAGCAAATAACGCTCGATGATTGGGTAATCGAGAGGTTCAGAGAGAAGCTCAAGAAGACTTCTATCATTGCAAACAGATTGGGAAAGCCTATCGTGTTGTACAGAAAAACCCTCGAAGAGTCTGAATGTGCTGGCGAAGAAGAAGTGGCCACACTTGTCAACGAAAGATATGTACTCGTTCAAGTTTATACATACGGAGGTTTTATCCCCATAAGCTTTCAGCAACAGCATGTATTCTCCATATATGAATTTCCTGCTTGGATGATGAAAAAAAGTCGAGATTTAGTTCTGCAGTGTATTGAGACAATGGATGATGAATTATCAACAGATAAGATAACATAAAAAAAATTGAGGTCCAGATTCTTCCGACATTCATGGCATTGGGATGAATAGTAATCTCTGTGTGCGGCATTTTAGCGTACTTCCCGCATATGATGAACAGTCAGTTTATGATTTTGAGCCACATTAGGTGGACCAACTAATGGTTCTGGCAAGGTATTACAAGTGACGCTAGGGATTGCGCTTGGGTGGATACCTCAATCGTTCTATCTGTTCAAAGATGGTCGCTCGAGATAGAGGATGAACAAAAAAATTACTCAACAAATAGTGGGCTTTTTGAAGTTAAATCATCCTATCTAGTCTAGATCCGAATTTAGTATTTATTATTAGAATTTTCTTCATTCATGCTGCCCCAGTAGATTAATATCAAGAGATGAACTAGATGTATCCTTAATATGTTAATATTATAATTGTTAGTAATACGAGTAATTCACAATGATTAATAATTTTGCTCCATATCTGTACTCACTTGACAGATGTTGAGCTAGAACGGATAATGAAGTCGCTGGTCGAAGAGCAGTTAATTGTCAAGCTACTTAGATGCTTTGATCGCACCAATGAACACAACAACACTTATCGTGGCAATGAACACACACTACCGAGAAACAATCGTCCGTTTCGATTCTTAAATTAAATGGCCAGAAGCGGCAATTTTGAAGACAGAAGTAGAATTTCAAGACAGCCATTAAGAAATCGGGTCTGTATGCTGGTTAGTCAGACTTTCGCACCTTATCTTAAGATGCCTACATTGAATATTTATTAAAGAATTTGTTGATAATGACTGTTTGCCACCATGCGGAACAAAAGTAAAGCGACATACGCCAACTCAGGAATAGATATAAAGGCGATTTTCGAAGCCAAGAAAAAAATTGGTGCTATGATTTCTGGTACTCACCTACTCCCACTTGCAGGGAAAGTTCTTTCAGGTTATGGTGGTTATGCAGGACTAATCGATCTTGGTGGTATGGTATTGGCGCTACATGCTGATGGCGTCGGATCAAAAATAATAGTCGCTCAGATGATGAATCGTTTCGACACTATAGGCGTTGACTGTATTGCAATGAACGTTAACGATGTTATCTGCGTCGGGGCACAACCTTTAGGATTTATTGATTATATAGCGCTAAAATCTGCCAATAAAATTCTGTTGCAACAGATCGTAAAAGGCCTCGTTGAGGGAGCAAAAGAATCTAACGTACCTATTGTAGGAGGAGAGACAGCAGTGCTCCCCGATCTTATTTCGGGGTTCGATGATGGAAACGCCTTTGATCTTGCAGGAATGATTCTGGGAAGCGTAGCTCGGAAGTCGGATCTTGTTTTAGGTCAAAGAATATCAGTAGGCGATGTCATCCTTGGCGTCGAGAGTAGTGGATTACATTCAAATGGCTATACGTTGGCTCGAAAAGTTCTTCTTTCAAAATATTCTTTAGATAAAATCCCTGAACATATGCTTCGTCCACTAGGAGAAGAACTACTAACTCCTACACGCGTATATGTCAGGCCAATAATCGAAATATTAAACTGCCGAAAGAGTACTCCGATTCACGGTCTAGCCCACATTACGGGTGGCTCATTCACAAAATTGGCCCGATTAAATAAACGTGTAAGATACATGCTTAACAATTTGCCCCCAGTCGAGGGTATTTTTAGACAGATAAAAGTTGAGGGACGCGTTGACATGAATGAGATGTATAGGACTTTTAACATGGGTATCGGATTTTGTGTAATACTTCCCAAGAATTCCGTTGACAAAGTTTTTAGTATATTTGAGAAATACAGAATGAGGTGCATACAAATCGGAACAGTTGATAAAAAAGGGAGCGGGAATGTTATAGTTAGATTAAATGGCAAAAACAATGTTCTGTAATCCCTCGGTCAGCTACCGATACTGAAGTTTGACCATCCTCCTTCGGTTAGTGCAGAATTATTGTTACAGATAAGTTTCGGGATAATATTAATATGTATTCTGCCTGCCAGAGTCAGCTTGTTGACGAACCCCTCGCTGCCTAGCGAAACAGAAGAAATACATGAAACTGCCTATGTTTACGCGTGCAAGCATATCGCTTCACAAATCCAATCGAGGAGCAACCTATCTCGCCATGATATTGCGAAAATCGTGAGAAACGCGTCAGGTAAATATTGCCTTTCAACATTGCCAAGAAATCAGGACATTATAGGATACCTTGATATTTTAAACTCTTACCGAAAAGTTTTGATGGTCAAACCTGTAAAGACCGCATCTGGCGTAGTGATAATTGCCGTAATGCCTAAACCTTATGCCTGTCCACAGGGCAGATGCGTATACTGTCCTGGCGGGATTTCGGCTAACACTCCGCTAAGTTACACAGGTCGTGAACCTGCAACAATGCTTGCTCAAAAGTTTGAATACAATCCGTTTGACCAGATTCGATCTAAATTATTTCATATCCGTTCCCTAGGCCATGACGCAGGAAAGGTGGAGATTGTGATCGTAGGCGGTACCTTTCCGTTTATGCCTCATGGCTATCAAAGAGAATTTGTAAAATTGTGTTTTGATGCTTTAAATCATGATAACGATAAAAGCGTTGCTTCGTTAAGCCTTTATGAAGCGATGAAAACAAATGAGACAGCAAAGACTCGCTGCGTCGGTCTAACAGTCGAGACAAAGCCAGATTATTGTAAGGAGCAGCATATTGACTTGATGCTCGAGATGGGGATCACACGTGTAGAGGTGGGAGTTCAATCCTTACAAGAGGATGTTTATAAGGCTGTCAACCGCGGCCACGATCTCGATGATGTTATAGAGTCGTTTCAAATTGCACGTGATAGCGGGCTTAAGATTGTCGCGCACATGATGCCTGGATTGCCTGGTTCATCACCTGAGAAAGACATACAAGACTTTACCACTTTGCTCGAAAATCCTCTCTTTAAGCCAGACATGCTAAAGATATATCCTACACTCGTCCTAAAGGATACCCCTTTGTATAAACTCTACAGGAGTGGAAGATATACCCCATATTCTCAGGACGAGTTGATAGACATTTTGATCGCGGTGAAGAAAAAGGTACCCCCATGGATTAGAATTATGCGCGTCCAGAGGGAGATAGAGCCGATGGATATTATCGCAGGTCCAAAATTCGGAAACTTGAGACAGATTGTACTACGGAAACTACATGACCAAGGGTTGAGGTGTAATTGCATAAGATGTAGAGAGGTAGGATCAGGTGGAAAAATGTCCATGTTAATGGAAGACATTACCTTGCATAGAATCGATTACTGGGCAGCTCGCGGAACGGAAGTATTTCTAGCTTTCGAGAACAGCAATCATTCAAAGATTTTGGGTTTCTTAAGATTACGTCGAATAAAGTGTTCTCACAGGAAGGAGCTAAAACAAGATTCTGCGATCGTAAGGGAGCTTCACATCTACGGTCCGATGTTAAATGTAGGTAGTAGAGGAGATAGATCCTATCAGCACAGCGGATTTGGCGCTCTGTTGATGCAGGAAGCAGAGAGGATTGCGAGCCAGGAATTCGGAGTTCGAAAATTATCTGTGATAAGCGCGGTAGGAACAAGAGAATACTACAAGAAGCTTGGATACGAGAACGATGGTCCCTATATGTCAAAGGTGCTTTAAACAACTTTAATGACCGCAGAAGAACAGATCATCGGAAAAGGCACATGGATTGATAAAGTTGCAAGCACTTTATTAAAACGCGAAAAACGATTGGGCAGGAACTTGGATACCATCGTGGTAGAAAGTGGACTTGGAGCATCCGGTTTTCCACATATTGGGAGTATAGGCGATGCTGTGAGGGCCTATGGAGTCGCACTTGCTCTTGGGAACTTTGGTTATAAAGCTGAATTAGTCGCATATTCAGACGACATGGATGGACTCAGAAAGGTACCTCAAGGATTGCCCGCATGGCTTAATGAGCATATTGCTAAACCGGTATCATCAGTGCCAGATCCGATAGGCAGCTGCCACGCATCATATGGCGCGCATATGAGTGGTCTCCTATTAGATGGCCTTGACAGAGTCAAGGTAAAATATCGGTTTCAAAGTGGCACCGAAGCATATCACAAAGGAATTCTCGTCGATCAAATCGACACAATATTAAGAAACAGCGAACGCCTGGGCAAAAAAATATCACAGTTGGTTGGCCAAGAAAAGTATACAGAAACAATTCCATATTTTCCCATATGTAAGAATTGTGGGAGGCTGTACGTTGCAAACGCTGAAAAATACATTCCTGATGACAAGAAGGTAGTATATACTTGTTCAGGCAGCAGGATTGGCCGACAAGAAATTGAGGGCTGTGGATTCAAAGGCGAAGCCGATATTCGCAAGGGAGAGGGAAAACTAGCCTGGAAAGTAGAATTTGCAGCGAGATGGCGGGCTCTGGACGTCAGATTTGAGGCATACGGAAAGGATATTATGGATTCTGTACGAATTAACGATTGGGTGACGAGTGAAGTTCTCGGATTCTACCATCCAATGCATGTGAAGTATGAAATGTTCCTAGACAAAGGAGGCAGGAAAATTAGTAAGTCGTCAGGAAACGTACTTACCCCTCAAATCTGGCTGACATACGGGACACCAGAATCCTTATTGTTGTTATTGTTTAAGCGGATATCCGGCACCCGCCATGTCAGCATCGATGACATACCTTTACTAATGGATGAATACGATCTATACGAAGACTTGTATTTCGGCAAGCTGAAAGAGGCAAATGCAGCTAAACTGATGAAAATCAAAGGAGTCTATGAATATATTAACCACTTGAATCCACCGCAGCAACCACAACCACATCCACCATATCGAATGCTCGTACAACAAGCCTCCTTATTCTCCCGAGACGATGAAAGGACATCAAAGGTATTTGCAAGGCTACTCAAGTACGGAATGGTAAATGAAAAAACTGAAAGATTAATGCAACGAATATGGCTCGCGTCAAATTGGGCAGATGACCTATTCGCATTAACGGCGGAAAAGGTGAAAATCGAAATTAATGAAAGGCAAAGAAGGGCAATGATAGAAATTTTGGATGCAATAAGATCATTTATTGGCAGCGAACATGATTCAGAAACCCCGAAAAATATACAATCGAAAGTTTTTGAGATAGCCAAAAATAATCAAATTGAGCCTAAAGAATTCTTCAGGTTGCTCTACAGAATACTCATCAATGCTGACCGAGGACCGAGAATTGGAAACTATGCGGTCGATCTTGGCTTGGATAGAACATGTCGAATTCTTGAGGAATCTCTAATTAGTTAAGTGCCAATTTAATGCTAGCATGTTCTTGCTTAATTACAAGCAAAGAGAAGAGGAAGCGAACCGACCTGCAATTTGGTTTGTCTGCCTGATCAAAAATGTCAGAGATCGCTTTATTATCTGAAGTTGAATTATGTTCTGGATTAGAGATCACTTCAGGCGAAGATGTTTGATATGAGACTAAACGCTGAAAATTGTTGTAAGACAGCGATCCTGAAAAGTTGTGACGGGACGCAGGAGAGTCATGATTTTTGTGGCATTCTTATTGTGTCATGTCGAAGGTATACTGAACGTGAATGTGCACCCTTTACCATCGTGGTTATTTTCTGCCCAAATCGCGCCTCTATGAGCATCTATAATACTTTTCGAGATGAACAACCCTAACCCCGTACCTGTATCTGACTTTGTGACAAACTTTGAAAATAAACGAGGCAATATTTCTGGGTCAATACCAGGTCCGGTGTCTTTCACACTTACAATAACTTTATCGTCCTTTCTGAATGCGGTAATCGAAATAACACCTTCTGAAGTGAATTTTATCGCGTTTCTTAGAAGATTTAAAATTACTTGAGTTATCCTGCCCCTATCAGCCTCTAATAAAATACTTCTCGGAGTATACGATATTCTGACGTTTCTGCCAGTGCTTTCGTCATTTTCCACCTGTTCCCTTAGATCCTGCACCGAAGTCGATAGAACGTCACTTAAATCGAATTGCTCTTTATTTAGCTTTAAGGATTTACTTTCAATTCTTGTTACGTCTAAAATATCCGATGCAAGCCGGTCTAATCTTTTTGCATTGCGGATAATAGAAGCTATCGTTTCTCTGTCTACCTCTACTACTTGGTTATCAAAATCGAATTTGTGTTCGATGTACTCAGCATCTCCGAGAATTGGCATTATAGGAGTACGCAACTCATGGGCTGCTACGTTAATAAACTCGCTTTGCATTTTATCATGAACCTTTAACTGTTCATTAGCAGAAGCAAGTAACTTGTTCGATTCAATCAAAGATTCGTTCGCGCGACGTAGTTCTAAGGTTCTAGCGTCAACCGCACCCTTCAACCTCCTATTCCAGGACAGAATAAGAAAGGCCACACCCACAGCAATTGCCCCAATCGCCACGACGACCAATGTGCTAAAGTTCTTTTGCTGATCTATTAGAAGCCCGACGTTACTGGTTAGACTGTGCGGTGAGCCTATATATAATGTCCAAAGCCGTTTTCCGTCAATCGTAACTGGCTGGTAGGATATCGTAGTAGTGTTACCACGTACCGTTACGTCTTCTGCTCCTGCCATACCTAGTAATGACCGCCCTAAAATAGCGTCGTAGGAACCCTTTATTTCAGGAGGAATTGAGGATTGGAATTCATCTCCTAAGTAGTTTTTGCCTATTAGAGCATGATTTCTAGCGTACAAGAACACGCCATTGTTGTCCATTAATCCCACATTACTTACAATTTCTGGCGATAGTTCACTCTGTAATGACTTGCCTATTGAATTAACGTTTACCGCTGCGACTATAACTCCTTTGAATGTATTTGTGATGCTGCTGCCTTTGGCCTCTGGCACCAGGATTGGGAAAGCGATGTACAACCTCGGAACATTGTCAGCAGATGTCATCACGCTTGTATAATATGGAGAATGAGTTTTCTTTGGAGCAGTGAAATATTCTAGAGAACCTAAATTAATACTCTCAGACTTTCCAAACAAGGAACCGTTTGAATTACTCCATGCGATTAGCCTGCCACTTTGATCTACCAGGTAATATCCGTCTGTCAGTACCTTCGTAGAAGCCTGTGCACTGTCAATCAAGACCTGTTCTAGCGCAGTCATGTTATTGTGGATAGCAGGAGCAGCTGCAAGTGTTCTTAGGTTATTAGTTATTGATTGTATATCGTGTATCAATAATTCAGAAAGATCATGTGCTTCAATTCTAGCGTTAGATCTTATCTCTTGTGAAGCTATTTCAGCAATGTCCTTAGCTGTGACCGAGGAATATTGATACGACAGAATTGATAAAGATGTTCCGATGGCAGCAATTACCAAGAGTAAAATGATATTGCTTTTGGAAAATGCTGCCATTTTTCACCGCAAATCATTATTTGATTGCTCTTATAAAAACGTCAACTAGCTAACGATATAACTAGAATTCTGTGAAGCACTCACGAATCTGACTGTAACGAAGCAGAATTTCATTTGTGGCATCGCCTCTAGATTCAAAGCGCACCGTAGTCGTGGTTTACCGCAATATATTTGCGCTTGGTGCATAACCTTCGATTTCATTGGCGAATAAAATTACAAATTTCAAGCCGATTTGTACTCCGCAGGATAGTCTAGATTGCTATTGGTATAATTCCAAGATGGACCATAATTGCCAGTGTGTTTTGAAAAAGACTTTTCTTAATAAGGTAAACAATTCACACAGAGCTCCAGTACAACAATAACTATAAAGGCGGCGAATGACCGTTTCACCAATCGTCCAGTAACCATTATTCTTTATTAGCAATCACTCGTAAGATGTGTTGGTGAATATATATCATCGTACAATGATTCGGGCGTTTCTGATACTAATCCATACTAACATATTCACAGTATTGATATCAATAATTGTTATGGTAATCCAGAGTAGAGAAAAATATTTAAATGAAAGAATAAATCAGAATATTGAAAAAAGAATACCATAATAGTATTTAGCGCAGCTTTTATTCGAAGAGAGTATTAGTTATGCGAGTCATGAAACACAGAAGTAGACTAGAAATAATTGCCGAAATCCTCGAAACTGCCAATTCTAGTAAATCTATTCAAGCAAAAATTATGCACAGGGTATATTTATCTTACCCACAACTGAAAGAATACTTAGCACTCTTGCTCGAAAATGGTTTGATTGAATACAGGCAAACAGACAGAATTTACCGGACAACAAGTAGAGGAATGCGTTTCTTAGAAATTTATAGACAGCTAAATGACGTGGTAGTGATGACCGACAATATTATCGTAAGATGAACAACGTTTGTCTAGGAATCAGTTATAATGTGAAAGTTTTTTTCTAGACCTCGCGCCAAATTGCCTTAGTTTTAGCCAGCATAACAAAGCCGATCAAGTAGGAGACTTGAACTAACAGGCCGAGTGCAATTGACCATTCTTTCGGAGTTGGAAGCCCCATAGTGTACTGTAACATAAGGGAAGCGTGAGTTGTCGGGACAATATATGCCAGATACTGCAGGTCTAATGGTAGCCTACCTATCGAATAAAAGACAGGCGGTAACACAGCTAATATCACATTTACAAATGATATGACCTGAGTTGCATTTCGCATATGCAGCATATGCGACGAAAGAAAAAAGCCCATGGCAGACATCGATCCCCAAATCAAGAAAATAGTTGAGATCAATATCGGTATGTTACTAATAGAGGTTCCGAAAAAAGCCGCCAGAACGGTGAGCACAGCCAACGCCGGAAATCCAAATAACAATTGCGACAATGCCAGCCCTGTCATGTATGTCAACGGAGAAACCGGCGATGCAACAAAGACATCTTGGATTTTGTATTCAGTCTTGTAAAAAGAAATGTCTTGTCCCAGTGCCAGTCCATAACCTACTAATGCCATAACAAGGCTCCCGGCAACGGCAAATTGGATGTAATGTCCATTGCTAACCACGAACAGAACAAACAATAGCGAAAAGGGACTTATTGCAGAAAAGACCATAGATATTGGATTCCTACGCAGCCACAGTATTCCTGTCAAATATGCAATCAGAAATACTTGTTTAGGTATTAAGAATCGTTTCGGTTCTTTGACTTTGGCTGTTATCAATTATTAATCAATGGCAAAATGTTTCTTTAGGTTGCAAATTCTAAGTATCGTTGTTCTGCCGCTCACTCAAAAGTGAGTGAATCGTTACTTAATCTCTTATCTCCAGACATCTGGTTCAGAGAGTTAAGCTCTCCTCTTGCTGGTTATTTTGTGTCATGTATAATACGTCAATTCCATCCCCACTTGCAGAGTCTCTTTGAATTGATGATTTAATCGCCTTAACTGCTAAATCTTTTGCACTCTGTTCTGACATCTTAGCCCTGTATTCACCATCCATAACACCAAGTGCCATTTCAGCACCGGATCCAACGGCGGCGTACTCATCGGGAAGCACAGAGCCAAGAGGATCCAACGTATAGATTTGTGGCTTGTTGTCTATTCCTCCTACTATCACCTGGGTCAATAACGGAAAAAATCTCCGTTCGAACATTATCACAGACATCATCTTTGCAATAGAATTTGGAGGCACATTACGTCGAGTTTCGAGCTTTCTAATCTTGGCAAGTGCTCCCACCTGTCTTACCAAAATTTGCATATCAGCAATCATACCGGCACATGCCGCTCCGACCTTATCTGTGACCGGAAAAGTTTTCTTTGTATTCTTGTTTACTACGAAGTTTCCGTAGGATACGCGTTTTTCTGAAGCCAAGACAACCCCGTTATCGAATGAGATTCCGACAGCGGTTGCGCCTGGCATAAATTGGAATGCCATTATAATCTGGAATATATCTTATGTTAGGCAGATTTAGTCGTTTCTATCAATTAATCCCACTTCATGGGCACTATGGGTTAAACCCACAGGATTATTTACCGCTTACCTCGAAGGTAAAAAAGCTTAAAATTAATGCGTTCATCATTTGATTTTCATTTTCTTGTTAGAGCACGGTCATGGATTCTTATCGCCTCGGCAACGAGCCTGTTTTGAAGTTCAAGGGCATCTTTGCCCTCAGGATGTTTTGTTTCTGCCAGTGCCTCTGCCACAATACTAATAATATGCCTTAAAAGGAACTCCTCCCCTCGCGTAGATTCAGCTTTGTAAGTTGAGTTCGCCTTGTTTACAAATACTACATTCTCGTTCTTGAAGCTGTATCTAGAATCAAATTCATCCTCATATGGGATAACCTTATAACCAACTTTTTTTAATGCAAATGTTCTTTTCAGTATCGGTTTCTTAATCTGTTTGGTTACCCCCATAGTGAAAGGAGTATTGACAGCAACTAATCGTCCTGGTTGCGAGAGATTCAAATTCGTCTTATCAGTTGCTGAAGGTGAACCTTGGTGAGAAGCTGGTTGTTGAATCTGGCGTGACTGCGTCATAGTCGTTTCGGATAAGAGAGGTGACTCAATTTTATTGCTCCCAGGTGACTGCGCTTCCTTGGATACGAAGGAAGCCGTATTCTTCTCGCTGGAAATAGTTGCAAAGAGGGCTGCCGATGATTCACCCTCTGCCATCGGTACGTTTTCATTTACATCAATTATCTCATATCCCTCTACCTCTTGTTGAGTTTCCAGATTTTCAACAATGGCCTGACCAAGCACTTTATCAATCTCCCTATATATCTTCGACTCTTCTCGTGTAATCAAAACGTCTTCATACTCTGTTAAACTTGGAAACACGGTTTCTATGATAAAAGCTCTCATTGTCTGGTTGAATTTTGCGTACTCTTCGTCTTCGATTATCGCAGATTTATCAGCAAACCTTGAGGTTAATGTATCACACCTCACAAATCCCGTCACCCTGCTTAATTTGGTATCAAAGCCAAAATTCCCGCGTGTTACTATGTGATTTCCGACCATAATGGCTACTCCCTTTTCATCCTCAGTCAGAGGCCTTCTGGCAATAACGAGTTCACCGGTTATTCGACCGTCTTCAAGATTTACCATGATTCTATGCCCCTGTATTTCCGGGGCGATTATCTGCTGGGCACCACTAAAATCCCATTCAACAAATTTTTCTGCTTCCTTGATATACACTTCGAACATAGGCTGTCTTAGAATTGCGAGTTTACGGATTTCTTTTATCAGTCTCAACGCGTCAATAACTGTTTTCGATCCCTTAAGCGTTAGCTCCGTCCCGTTACGACTTAGGGATGACTCGTGTATTTCGTCCAATACAGCATTTCCGCTAAAAAGCTTGTCGAGAGTGTTACCGTCTATAACAATGGTCTTTTCAAACTTATGTCGTTTTGTCCTGATCTTCATACTTTCAAACGAAGTAAGGAACGATAGTCTCCCGGTTCCATACCTTCCCGTCCTGACTCGGTTTAACCTCGGTGAGATTCTATCATGTTTTTTGTGAGGAGATCCTAAGAGCAGGAATTTTTGCATACTATCCTGGTCCATACCTGCATTGTCCTCGATCACAACTGAGCCGTCTTTCATTATCGTCACAACGGAAATCGTAGCATCCTCGTCAAATGCATTTTCGATTAGTTCCTTAACGATCTCATTTGGCGAAACCCAAGTTTTTGTAGCGAATTCTCTAAAAAACGACGGATGTACTCTTAGTTCAGTTGTCATTACTTGTTTGACGGGTACTCACTTACCTTTATTTATTACGTGCAAAATTATTGTTGACAACCTATTCAAGACAACGTGTACCTCGGACAATTGCATCATTTCTTCAAGGATTTAGGTTCACATTGCTGTAATAAGAACTCCGCTTTGTTCGTATCATATTATTATCGGTCTCGTTTGCCTTCGATAAATTCTAAGAAATTGGTCTTCGCTTGTGAATACGACATTTGTACTGGGGGATGCTTAAAACAGTATGCACTTATGCTTTCGAGAGGCCCGCTAATGGACCTATCCAGAGCTAATTTAGCTCCTCTGACGGCATCGATCATGACTCCCGCGCTATTGTAAGCATCTACCACCCGTAGCTTAAGATCCAGTTCTATCGGTATATTACCAAAGTACTTGCCCTTCAACGAGATATAACATACCTTGTCATTTTCTAGAAACCTGACGAAATCTGACGGTCCCACGCGCATTGGAATCTCGTAGGGCGCCATCGCAGCGACCGCCTTTGTTTTACTAATCCTTTTATCCTCAAGTCTTTCTTCGTCGAGCATGTTGTAAAAGTCCATGTCTCCTCCCATATTGAGCTGATAGGTCTCATCAATCTTAACTCCTCTATCGACGAATAACTTTACAAGTGTTTTGTGGAGAACTGTCGCACCTAATTGACTCATTACATCGTCACCGGCACAGGGCAGGTCCTTATTCTCGAACGCATTTTGCCATTGTGGAACAGATGCAATGAAGACAGGTATTGCATTAATGAAACAGACTCCGGCTTCTAAACACTTCTTGGCATAATATTGAGTGGCTTCCCTGCTCCCAACTGGCAGGTAATTCAGAAGTATTTCGGCTCTGGTGTCCACGAGGACATCTGCCACATCTGCAGCAGGCTTCTCAGAAATTCTGACCTTTTGACCCAGATGCTTGCCTACTCCGTCCAAAACATTGCATTTTGTAACTTTGACATCCATTTTGTCGACGTTGGTTATCCTAACAGTGTTATTTGGTTTAGCAAAAATTGCCTCAGATAGGTCTTTTCCCACTTTTGAATCAGTAATGTCAAACGCTGCAACAAATTCAATATCAGCAGGTTGAATTCCCCCTAGTGAATATGCCGTGAGACCTATCCCATGATTAATCTCAGTCGCAGAAGAGTAATATCGCGTCCCCTGTACAAGAGCAGACGCGCAATTCCCAATTCCCGCTAGTGCTACTCGAACTTTTTTCCGCATTTACAGTTAGTGTACCATTGTAGGCAGCTTAATATCTTTATCAAGAAACGTGGTTGGACTAGCTCAATTGGAATTACTTATTCAGTGCATATACTCGTTTCTTGTAAACGAAGCGAAAGCCTAATTTTTTGTACAATGGGAGCAAACCTTCATTTGTGAACGTCTGGAGAAACAGAAGTTCCAACCGTTCCTGCTGTGCCGTACGTAACGAGACGCTTACCATTTTCTTCGCAACTCCTCGACCTCTGAAATTTGGAGTTGTACCGAGGCAATACAGACCCATGAGCCCCTGACCAGGAAATAGAGCAGCACACCCAGCTGGTTTGGCAGAAGAATTGCTGACACGAAAATAAGACAGAAGTAAAATCATCTTCTTAAAATGCAGTTCGATTTTTTCTTTTACCTCCGATTTCCATTCCAATACATCGAATGATCTGCAGAACGTTTCCACCCAACACGGAATAGACCTTAAATCAACACGAATCACATCGATTTTCTCGTTATCATATTCAACTCTCTCCGAATCCGCTCTTAGAGTTTGCATAGTGTCTACCCACTTGAAGCCTGATGCTGCTAAACAATTTTGGACAGCTTTGTCCTTATCGTGAATATGCACATAGCAATCCATACCCTTTCTCAAACACACATTGGCTGCTTCCTCAATAACAGCCATCGCATCTTCGCAGACGAAGGGGTTCAGCCGATTAAAGAAATAATCCCCCACTAGTTTTTCATTTACAAATAGGTCAGCACAATCATTAATTCTAATATGATCTGTCCATAATGAACAAAATGCGCTTTCGTTAGCTTCCATCCTCTTAACAATAATCAAGTCCAAGAGTCCGTGGACCACAAGTCCGTGAGCAAATGCTGCTTTCTCCCGGTCGCCATCGTTAATTCCGTGTTTACTTCATCGTCCGTATTCTGAAGTAATTCATTTATCAGTTTCGTCTCAAATTCAGTTTTTGTTACTAATAACAACACCCCGAAGCGCGCTCTGTTAAGAATTGACAATGACAGAGTCGTGAATATGCCACCGTGCAGCGCCCAAGTCTTATAATAGTATTCCTGGCCACACTCATCAGTAGTTCAAAGTAGAATATCATTAGGATTTTTTTTACTCCGTTATGTTGACTCTGCCTTTACAAGAAATGGCGAAACAAACAAAACCTGCTGAATATAGAACTTAATGCGTTCCTAGTATCCTGATACCCTAATTGTTATAAGATACCTGTTAATTAGTCGAAATGAGAGTGCTTGTTAGTCGATGGATTGCGTGCAAATTGAAGAGAGGCACGCCTTGACCTTGACCAAGGGATCACAATTGAGGGACAGTTTCAGTCCTTGAAGGCCTTTATGAACAGAAATGCCCCAGGGGATTTTGTTGTCCAGTTTGTTGATCATATTGATAGCCTAAATAATAATACTCATAATATAGAATATTTTTATTCCCCTGCTGAAGGTCTAAAATTCGTATAAACTACATTCGATAAGAATTTCACTATCTGCCTATACTAGGACAATCGTACTATCGTAGATTATAGCAAAGGCCGATCTGTCGTTTTAACTCCGCTCATAGGTTAAAACAAAGCCTGTAAGAAGTGCAAGATTTTTCTTGCAGCGAATGTTTCTGATGGCGGTTCATACCAAATTCGTTCTATCTTTTGTTATCTTGCGCGTGAAATTGAGACTTCTATGGTAGAGACGTTTCGCAACCTCCCATCAGGAGACTGCACCGGTTCAGATCCTATCTTTACGGGGCCGATTTTGTATCCTAGCATGTCCATCCTCTTTACAATTATCTGTGCTACGTCCACCGCCCTGGTAATACTCTTTCCTCGAGCTTTTATAATCACGATCGGCTCATTAGCCAGTTGAACTAGCGTAGCCGTAACATAAGTCATCAGAGGTTTTTTTCCTATAAAAATCTCATTGCTTGCTTTATGTCCAGTCGGTGTGTTGCTAGTTGACATTGGTTTAGGATTTATCCCTTCCGCTGGAATATAATGTTTGTTGATTGATAAAATCCTATTCATTCTGAGAATACTTATTCAGTATTGTTTCAACCTCAGACGGGTTAGCAGAAATTTCTCTTACAGCGTCAGCGTTTTCGACTTCATAGCAGTGAAGCAGTTCTTCTTCGTCTTTGTAGAATAAAAAAACTTTGTCCTCAAAAAGGCAGTGATAAAGTTGATTAATGATCATCTTTTCTGGCTTTAATTTGACGCCATCAGACTGAACCGTGACGGGATATTCCAACTTGAAAGGAATATATGAACTCTTGAAAACAAAAACTTATCTAAAAGTGATTGAGGAGTTCCCTCCAACAACGTCGCATTTGACGCTCATTTCATTTTTCCATAAGGTGGAGCGCCCCGATTTAGTCATGTGAACTTTATTATTTGTAAGGCCAATTCAATCCCTTCAGGGATGTGAAACGAACCACCTTGAACGTAACACACGAGAGTATATTTTTTCTAATGTGGGTGAATAAATTTGCAGGTTTGAACAGCCTGTCAAAAATATGCGGATCTGTTCGTAATATTACATCTACCAGGAATTGCAATACTAATCATGGATCCATGAACGAGAACAGTAATTAAAATATACAAACCAAGCTAGCTAAAGTCAGAGCGCGAAGACGAGTGTCTGATTTGAAGAATAGCTTAGATGATTACGATCTACCTGTTCCATGGGTCTGCGGTCTCGACAGCATTATACTATGGTGATCCCGTCGGCTCTGAAGAAGCATCGTGAGCAGACGAATCAGATGAGATACTCGCGGCGTTCCATACTTGTGCCTCATTTCTGGCCCGTTTATTCTCAAGAGAAATGACAGTGCCAAGGTAGATCCCCAACCAAGGTAGAAACATGATCTCGCCTGCAAGGGAATGAAATGTCTCCCATTCAGCAACATTGGTAGTTATTATCAACGCAAACAATGATAACGAAATTATGCGTATTACATTTACAGAAGCAGTTCCTATAACTCCTAGCCCGAAGTAGACAAGTTTCCTCCGAATTGGAATATCCATCTTGAGAAGGAAGGCAAGCATTACTAGACTATAAATAATCATGCTGTGGACGCCAGCAGATGGCCAGAATACCTTTAGCGCAAAATATCCATGCAAACCGTTTAACATTAGGAGATTGCCTTGAGCTGTGGCAGAAATGCCTGGCCCCAGACTCATTACATGATTACCTAGGAATCTGACGACCCACTGATCAATCTGCAGGTAAGATGGGACAATGATTTGCAGCGGTCCCAAACTGTCATACGGGAAGAAGGTATCAAGCGAAAGAATCAAAGCACTACCCGCAAGATAAATTGCCCCTGCGCTAGCGATTTTATGCCATTTTTTTCCAAATAGTATAATCTGTGACGAAAGCACGTAGATAGCCATTACTACAAAGTCCCACATCCAAATCCAACTATTGACTAGTTGGACCTTGTAGAATGGCGCTGCGGATATTATCGAATTTCTAAGTCCTAGTGGCAATGCAATAAAATATCCAATTGTTAGAACGGACAAAAAGATCACAACGTAGTATTCCTTCTTATGAACATTGAGTTGAAGTCCCCAAATTTCTGCTGAAATGAAGGCCATGGCGAATAAGAATCCCCCCCGACCTTCATTCCAAGACAGCTTAAACGTACTAGGATAGGCGATCATAGAAAACAGGATTGGCACAATCAGAACAAGTATGACGGCTACGCATGGACTTAAGCCAAAAATTTGATTGCTCTTGACACCGCAAAGTGACCGTTTGCCTTTATCGAACAAGTCCTGGTTGTAGTGCTCTTTATCCGAAAATAAATTTGTTCTATAGAAAAGTGTCTGCGTGACAGCGACTATTATACAAATTTACCTATCCTCCCAGAAAATCAGGTCGTTCTTCTAATATAGGACTACATCCAATTCTTCACTTAGTACGGATTGGAACGACTTTTTTTCGAAATTTGGAGGCTGGTGTTCTCCGACTCTGAATTATAAGATATCCCAACTTTCTCTTATTTTGACCTGTGTACCCTTTTAATCAAGGTGCCTCATTCAAGCTTCTTTATATTGTTGGCTACTTATGCGCGTGCTGGCACGAGCAGCAAGTTTTGCTATTCTAATTGGCTCCGGGATAGAACCTTGGAGAGTAAACGAATTAACTATCGCATAGGCTTCTTTAGAGCTTAGTCCCCAGTACCGCAGAAAGATAACTTTGCCAGTCTTTAAGAGAATTTGATCTCGCTGTCCTAGCTTACGATACTGTTCTAATTTTGAGTTTGAGTCGTTGGGAAAATGACGTCGTATAGTTTCTTCAAGTCCTTTCGAGTCCTTGAACGTTACCGCGATAACTGGGACACCGGTCCTTTCCCTAATTTCTTCTCCTTGTATTATATTGTACGTGCTGATAATAAGGCCATCTAGCATTATGCAATTAATGTCGTTCCTTTTTAAGGACCTGATCATAGTTAAGATCTTTTGTGTAGAATCATTGCCTCTAATCGTGATGGTGGCAAAAACCATGCCATCAATTATCAGATCCCGGCGCATCACTATACCGGCAAGCGTGGAGGAAGTCGCACAGAGTTTGTTGAAGCTTTCCGCTATCCCAAATACTCGGATGCCTTTTTTCTCCGCGTGAAACCTCGTGCAATGGCTACTTGCGTCACTGAGGTATTTATGCTCTTCCTCTTTTGTTTAAGTCCAAACCTAAACTTAAATCAACTCATTCAAACCCAAATCTAAACCCCAAGAGGGCAATCTTCGTCGGCCACAGCCCTCATGGTCGATAGATTCTTGATAAATAACTCTTAATTCGGGTTCTCAGGTTGTCTGTTCTTTACTCATTCGATTTTTGCTACGGTGGGCACATTGTGAATAGCATCATCATTTTGGAGTCGTTCCTCATCCATAGTAAAAACGAAACGCGATCCTTGAAATTCTGCTGAACCTACCCTCTCCCAATTTATTCTATATTCATGAGTTAGTTGTTTACCAATAATTTTTATATTTGTCGGCAAACTGGAGTACAATGTATCTACCTTTTGAGGATCCCGGGTTCCTAATATGGATCTACGTCTCCTCATTAAATATTTAATCGCCACATTCTTATGAGCATGCCCTTCCACAGGAATTTTTTCTCTACCTGTGTCTATGGTGAACTGACGTTTTGCCAAACGGTGTGACTGACTGGCATTAATAAAAAAGTTTTGTGGTCATAACATGGATACAAAATACATAGCTATCAACGCGCGTTACTATGCGATAAGAGATAGCATCAACAGGACAACTATTGAAGAAAGTGGTTATTAGAATCCCCCAGGAAGATGAGCACCACATCGAAGATGTTCTCACTAGATATCCTATTCATTTAAATTCAAAGCATACTACTACTAGACCCTAAAGTAGGCTTGATATATCGCCTTGGGAATTGGTAGGGCTTGCTGGGTGGCCAGCAACAATTTTGGATGAGGCGTCGTTGTCAACCATATTAGCAAGACTGGAATTGATCCAACCACAATCATCGTCAGGACTATCAACCATGTCGCTGTGTGCATATTCGTACTTCGGGACAACTGTATATAAATTTTCAAATATCCTGGATTACGATACGTCACTCACCAGCTATTTACGATATTATTCTATTTATGGTATTCAAATATGTTAATGATCGCCACTCACTGATGAAAGTACGTCTAGATAGAGATGTTTAGACAATTCAATTTTGGATTACTAACTGTTTAATTGGAGCCGTTTGTAACCTATTTTGTAAAGAACTTTGTTTATATCGATCGGCACTTCGTAGCACCTTAAACCCCGGAAGAAAATAGGATTATAAATAAGCACATTTGAATGTCCTCTGCGCTTACATGAGATTGCTTGAATTTCAAGGAAAGGAACTTTTTTCGCGGTACGGTATCCTGGTACCTGCCTCATCCCTTGTTAACTCAAGAGATGAAGCGATTCAGGCCGCAAGCAAACTCGGATACCCGGTAGTATTAAAGTCGCAACTAACGGTCGGCGGAAGGGGTAAAGCCGGTGCAATCTTAAAATGCAAAAGTGCCTCCGAACTTTTACCTAAATTCAACGACCTAGCCAATAAGGAAGTAAAAGGCGAACTGCCTAGAGGGATCTTGGTTGAAGAAGTGGTGGACATAAAAAACGAACTTTATTTATCGTTTTTTCTGAACAGAAGTAGGAGATGCTACTCATTAATTGCGTCAGCAGAAGGAGGAGTAGAAATTGAAAGTGTGGACAACAAGGTAATATTTGATATCCCCATAGCAGGATTATCTCCTGAGGTTGCCGAGGTCGCGTCCAGGAAATTAGGTTTAAAGGGCATCACACAAACTGCATTTGCAGATTTTACAATGAAGCTATCAAAAATGGTCGTGGAAGAAGAGGCTGAGCTAGCTGAGGTCAATCCTATGGCCATGGTGAGTGACGGCTCTCTGATGGCACTAGACGCGAAAATCATAATAGATGACAACGCCATGTTTAGACATCCCGAACTAAAGAAGTACGAACATATTTCCGAATTGGAGGAACAAGCAGGAAAGAGTGGCTTTTCATTGGTGGAACTGGATGGGAATATTGCCATCATTGGAAACGGTGCAGGCTTAGTAATGTCTACAGTGGATATGGTAACCGATGCAGGTGGTAAGGCAGGCTGCTTCCTTGACTTTGGAGGTGGAGCAACTACTGAGACGATTTATGAAGCACTAACGGTCATTAGCAAAATAAGAAGGATTCGAGGTATCCTGGTGAATCTTTTCGGCGGGATTGTAAAAACAAACTTGGTTGCTCAAGCAATACTAGATGCATACAAAAATAATCTGATCGACGTGCCCTTGTTCGCTAGGATTACCGGGGCAGAATCTGAAAAAGCCAAAGCCATGCTCACTGGAAGCCAAGCAAAATTATACGACACGGTAGAAGAAGCCATACATGAGGCAGTTAACCAAGTTTCTTAATAGGGAGGAGTAAATTGAGTGGATAGAGAATACGACATATTTGAGTTATTGGTCGGCAGAGAAGAAGATGAGGATTACAAGAAAAAACCTGTTATAATTCAGGGAATAACTGGTAGTTTTGGTTCCACCCATTCTAGATTAATGACTGCCTATGGGACAAATATTGTAGCTGGTGTCACTCCTGGCAAAGGAGGTCAGTCCTTCGAAGGAATTCCGGTATTCGACAATATGACTGAAGCAGTTAAATCAACAGGAGCAAAAATCTCTGGGATGTTTGTACCTGCACCTTTCTTCCTTAATGCTGCAAAAGATGCACTAGACAGTGGAATAAAACTATTGGTAGCTGTCCCGGAGCATGTGCCGATAAGAGATTCGATAAAAGTTTTGGAGTACGCGAAGACAAAGGGAGCAAAAATGGTTGGACCTAATACGCCTGGCGTGATTGTCCCCGGAGTCATGAAAGTTGGCATCATGCCTGCACAACCTTTTAAAGCAGGTGACACGGTAGTGTTCTCACGCAGCGGGACGTTAATGTATGAGGTCTCATATAACTTGACCGTCTCAGGATTCGGACAAAGGTTATGTTTTGGAGTGGGTGGAGATCCAGTAAACGGGACAAATCTGATCGAAGCTTTTAACATGATTAGGGATAAAGATGACGTTAGATCAGTGGTGGTCGTAGGCGAAATCGGTGGTGATGCTGAAGAACTACTTGCAGATTATTTGATCGAAACAAGATTCCCCAAAGCTGTTATTGCCTATATCGCGGGTAGAGCTGCACCCAAAGAAAAGAGAATGGGACATGCTGGTGCGATCGTCTATGGAAACTATGGTTCGGCAGAATCAAAATCTATGAAATTTGAAAAAGCAGGTGTGCCAGTTGCGAAACGACCAGCTGAGGTCCCGAAATTGCTCGTACAGAAACTACATCCACAGTCAAACTAAATTTTTGTACAATACCGAATAACAAATCATACACCGGTAGGAAATTCTTTCTAGATCCATAAATACATTCAGTGCACAAGTAGCTAACTCTTGATAACTCCGGAAAAGCGTTTCTGCGATAGATGTATGATAAGGACAATACATGATGTGATAGAGGAAGAGGAGGTAGTTTATACTTATAAGCGCAAGAGGCTCTACCGTTGTAAAACGTGTGGACGTACGAGTTTCAAAAGGGGTTTGAGACCCAGTGCTGAATCCGTTTATTGAATAGGTTTACTGAAATGAGTTATTCGATCACACGAGGCATTGTAAAATTGAAAAATGAATTTATCAAAAATCACGCTCCACGAGGCATTGTTAGAGAGGTAATACCCTTGTCGGATTCGACATTATTACCAATAGCCGAGAAAACGCTATCACGTATAAACGATTTTGCGAAATTCAACCCCATTTATGTTGAATCTGCGGACATACATGTATTTAATATACTGTGTAGAGCCTACATCGGGGATATCAACGATTACTGGTTGGGTACCAAGAAATTTGATGCAAATTACCAGCCCTTTTACCCCACATGGATGCTATCTGCCTACGCTTTAGCATTAGGAGCCAAATTGTTAGGCTTTAAAGAACTTGTCGATATTGGCTCTGGAGACGGTAGAATTGCATACTGCGGCAAGTTATTGGGGCTTAGGTCGATCGGGATCGAAATTGATAGCAAACTTACAATCCTCCAAGGTGATATGTCTGCTTTAACTGACGTTGAATACGAGATACGTCAAGGCGATGCAACGAAATTTGCATATGATTCCCTTCATCTTTCAAGACCTATGTTCTTTATTTCAGGATTACCCGAATGGGGTGACATGCTCGCAACTTCCGTGATACCTCGTATCATGGAAATATCTGAGTTAAGAGAATGCTCCGGATTCAACTTTATGGGAAGCCACATAATGAAGAAATACTCAAGGGATAAGACCGGATGGGGATGGGGTAAAATTATCGAAATGTATGGCCTCAAGATAAAAAAATGTGTTACTTTGCCTACCTGTTGGACTACCGACCAGAAGATTGATACTGCTTACGTATTCACAACCACTCAATGAATTGTTACTGTCCAACATACTTTTTTTAGGATATCTGTTATAAGTGTGTACGCGAGTGGTTAGTCTAAAGGACTTTTGTGCATCATGAGAAGGTACATTATTCACTTGAAAAATCCCAAATATGTCCCTAAAGACGCCAACTGGCTACTCAAGAAAGCTCGGAGCCTAGTATCCGATCTCGGAGTCATTGTACGAGATACTCGTGTTGCGAGCAAACTTGTCGAGTTTGATACAAGCATTCCTGAAAACATCAATATAGAAGAAGTTCTGCGAAGATTTGCCACAATTTCGCCATTATCGGAATATGAACAATTAGTCGAAAAACGAATGGGAAAGCATGACGCAATCCTCAAAGCAAGGGATTTATTCAATGATGAAAAGTACTGGGGGGCTCACGAAGTTCTTGAGTCTGTCTGGAAAAACACTCATCATGAAGAAAGGGATCTGCTGAATGGAATCATTTTGGTTGCTGCTGCGTTCGTTCATGACCAAAAAGATGAACACAACATTTCCATTGCCATACTGAGCAGAGCAATGGAGAAGCTATCACAGGCCAAGGGATTGTACTTCGAACTGGACTTGGACAA
Source organism: Candidatus Nitrosopolaris sp. (assembly GCA_035691865.1). GTDB lineage: Archaea > Thermoproteota > Nitrososphaeria > Nitrososphaerales > Nitrososphaeraceae > Nitrosopolaris. The sequence continues at coordinate 28,779 of DASSIM010000049.1, forward strand.
AATCAAAAACAGGGTGTTACAAATAATCGAAACAGGAAAGATAGAAAGGTTTTCAATTTAGAGAGGCTTTCCATCTTCATTCAGAGCTTATAGATTCAGATGCAAGATTGCGGTCATCAATCCTCTGATAATAATGCCTGGACAGTTCGCTTGTACGCAGAACGTTAAACTCTTGTTGGGGGAATACTTGTAAGTCGTACCGAGAGCAAATCACGTAACCTCGACCTCCTGGAGCCTCATTTTATGTGGACATCGCTCAAAAAATTTAAACCGATATCTTACGTAGCAAATAAGAACTCGAAGTGATCAATGGATTCCCTCGTATACTAGAAGAGATGAACGCAATCCAATTGAGAAAAAATCTGAATAGTAAGACAGTAGCTATGCTCGTTCTTGGTGCATGTGAGAATCATGGTGACCACATGCCTTTTGGCTCTGACTTTTTTGTTCCTATGGAATTGGCGAAACGTGTTGCAGCTCGAGCAGGGAATGTGTTGGTGCTGCCTGCTTTTCCCTACGGTGTTAGCTCACATCACAGCGACTTTCAGATGACGATAACGTTGGAGCCAAATACACTCATTAGGGCGATTGAAGACATATGTTCAAGTCTGATCAAAAATGGTCTTAACAGAATTATTATAATAAATGGTCACGACGGCAATATTGCGCCAATAGAATCGTCTGCCAGAACTATCAAAGATAAATATCCTCACGTAGTGATAGCATGCCTTGAGGCATGGTGGACCCTTTTGGGGAAGACCAAAAATCTATTTCACGAATGGGCTGGACTCGGTCATGGAGGAGAGGCTGAGACGTCTATTATGTTATCAGTCCGGCCCGATCTGGTAGATATGAAGTACGCGCCCAAGAAAACGATTCCTAAGCTACCGCGAAACGTAAGAATATATTGGAAATTTAGCGAGTTAACAAAAACTGGTGCTACAGGTGCTCCACGACATGCGAGCCGGTCAAAGGGCGATGAAACATTACGCATACTTGAACGCCTTTTACTTAGATTTATCAACGATATGGAAAAAAATAATTGGAAATATGGGCTTGCTCTCAAACAACATTTAACAAGGATGTGAAGACTACTTCCATCGAATTAAATCAGTCTCCTTGATGAACTAGCAGAAGTGTTGTCAATATTTAAATTGTAGAACCGGGAGTTGCAAAATTGGGGCTCGTAGCGCAGACCGTTCAATTTAGAAAAGTGATAACGGGCGTACAATGGATAGCGCGGACGCCTCCTAAGCGTCAGGTCGAGGGTTCAAATCCCTCCGAGCCCGCTACGAATTGAAACTGTATGGGAGCTAGTGCACATGGAGTCGAGTCTATCAATATTAGAAGTTATAATATGTGGTACTTTCCCAAAGCTATTCGAGCACGTAAAAGAAACGAAAGTCCAAATATATCAATAGCGTTACTTGAATTCTTCTTCCAGCATCCTTGTTCTTTTCCTTATTTGGAATAAGGTGTCTGTTTTATTAATTGCCTGCTCTCTAGAGCGTCCAAAGACCATGGATTGCAGTAGCAAATGATTTTCAGGTATAACCATACCTGTCTGGTCATCTGTGTATAAAATCTTTAGAACATCATCTTGAACCCTTAACGCTTCTAGATGGATATGTACCATGTTCGTATCACCATGCTGAAAACCTAAGGTTAAAGCTTTCTTTCTTACGTCGGCAGTTCCTTTGGCGGATTTTAATATTGCGACTCCAAATTCCTTACTAAATACTTCAGTAATAGTATCTTTAGCAGGAGCCTTTGTCTTGAATCGGATTAACATTTGATGGAGATGCATCATTCTAGATGGGACTTTGTACGCTTCTACGAACAGGTTTGCTGTTGGCATAAAATCTTTAACATCTTCTTGATGATGAGGAGATTCATCCCATTCGATTGAATCTCTTACCTCCTTGGAATCCTCAAGATCTGCCCATCTTCTCACGATGGTTACGTCGTACCTTTCAATTTCATTTCCAAACTTTTCAGCCAGGGGCTGCATTATTCTGCCCATACCTGACACGTTACAACTACCTTGGATAACATACATCTTACCGCTGGCGTTAGCGTAATTTACCCGTGAGTTATGAATCATATCTGCTACCGAGTGTGCACCGTGTCTATCCTCTCCTCCTTGAAAGATAGCTGCTTTTTTCATAGGCTCGTATAGTCTCTTTTTGTTGTCGAATCCCCCGCCTTCTTTAGCCGCGTCTACAACTATGTCGCTTTGCTCTACCGCTTCCTCCACAGTTCCAGATACCTCGTAGTTACTATCCCTGAACTGCTTCAGATTATGTTTGGGGACATATACATCAAATTCGTTGTCTAGTGCCTCCCGTGTCTTCTGGTCTGGAGTATATTTCGAGACCCCAAGGAATTGAATTTCTTTGTCTGCAGAAAGCATAGTCGCTAGACGACGCCCAATATTGCCATACCCATTCACAAAAACTTTAACCAATATTTTTCACTAATAGCTAAGTTTTCCAGATGGATGTGGTTTTGGACATTTTATATATATTCCTGCCGATAGCGTATGCATTTCGCATTTTTCTAAAAAAATAGCATTCTACAGGATCAATAATACCCACAAGATTATCTATTGGCAACACCCATCTTGAAACTAGGTTTAAATATTATTTCAGAAGTACGTACAACAGCGAAATTTGTGTTTTGATTAGGAACGCTCTCGATTTGAGGCCAATATAAAATGAGGATCCTTGTTGTAGATAATTATGATTCTTTCGTGTACAATATTGCGCAGCGACTAGGCGAATTAAAGACTGAACCGACTGTCATTCGAAATGAGAAGCTTACAATTAATTCGATCAAAAGTATGGATCCTGATGCAATAGTCATTTCTCCTGGCCCAGGTCACCCCGCGGACAGGAGATACTTTGGCATATGTACTGACATTATAGCTGAGCTTGGACCACAAACAGCCATCCTTGGAGTCTGCCTTGGACACCAAGGAATAGTGCACGCATTCGGTGGGAAAGTAGTCAATGCCAGAGAAGTCAGACACGGGAAAACAAGTATTATTCGATACAAATCCGGAAGACTTTTTGATCAGGTAAGTAACCCGTTTAAGGCAACCCGCTACCATTCCTTGGTGGCTGATAAGAAAATTCCCCCTTGTCTAGAAGTTACAGCAACGGCCCTTGACGATGGTGAAATAATGGCGATCAGACATAGACAATACTTGATAGAAGGGGTACAATTCCATCCCGAATCCGTTTTAACGGAACAAGGATCGAAAATTCTTTTCAATTTCATCTCAATGGTGAAGAGATGAGTGAACAAAGAAATACTCACCGATCTGCGCCCTATGGTCAGGAAGCTAGTGTCTAGAATTAATCTAACTCAAGACGAAATCCACGAATCTATGAATCTGATTCTCGGAGGCGACGCTTCGGAGTCGTCCATTGCCTCATTCTTGGTCGCCCTTCGCATGAAGGGCGAATCGCCAGAGGAAATTGCCACGATCCTTCAGGCTGTCAAAAGTAATGCTATTAAGATTACACCAAAAGTCACCGGCAAATTGATTGATACTTGCGGCACAGGAGGCGATAAGATAAAATCATTCAACATCAGCACCGCTGCTGCGTTCATAGCATGCGCAGCGGGATGTAATGTAGCAAAACACGGAAATAGATCTGTGTCGGGATTCTGTGGAAGTGCAGATTTTTTAGAATTCATTGGTATGGACTTGGATACTTCTTCTGATATTGTATGTGAGGCCATCGAAAAAATAGGTTTTGGTTTTCTCTATGCTGCAAAATTCCATCCGGCGATGCGCAACGTTGCGTCCGCAAGAGAATCCATAGGCATAAGAACTGCTTTTAATATAGTAGGACCATTAAGCAATCCCTGCACAAATCTTTCCGGTCAACTTATAGGAGTTTATGAGCATGCTTTACTTGAAACAGTTGCTGTTGTAATGCAAAATTCGGAGCTTGATGAACTGATGGTCGTCCATTCTTACGATGGTTTCGATGAGCTGTCCAATACCTGTGAAAATGATATTATCTGGGTAGCTGACAAAAAAATTAAACGATTTCGGTTTCATCCAAAGGATGTGAATGTATTAGTTGCTAAGCCAGAACAATTGTTAATACATTCTGGACAAGAATCTATAAGAGATACACTGCAGGTTATATATGGTCTTGCTAGCCCCGCAAAAGAAGACATCGCCGCATTGAACGCTGCCGCCGCGCTAGTGATCGGAAAAATTGCGAAAGATCTAAAAGAAGGCGTCGAAATCGCACGAGCAGAATTAAAGGCTGGTACCCCCCAAAAAAAACTATCAGAATTAATACAATTATGTGGTAACAAGGATAAATTAAGTGAAGCTGAACAGGAGTTCCTATGATTTAGGATATTTCTCTATAGTATAACTCGCAGTGTCAAGTATTGGTTTTCTGTCGTGTTCGATCAAAATTACTGCGATTATGATAGATTTCAGTCGGTTCCACACGCATAGACGAAAGGAGAAAAATTGTTATGATGGATATTACTAGTGTGATAGATACAATATGAAGAATGAAAATAGTTATTCACATTTCTTGGATAACAAAAATAAAGATTAGAGTAGACGAAAATTCATCCTACCCCTTTTACTCGTCATGCAAACAAATAGTTCCTACCAGATGCCTTTGTTACTTCCTCTTGATGGGCGGTTTTGTTTTTACTTTTGCGGTTCTTGCAGTTGGTTTCTTGCTAGCTGCCTTGACTTTTGCAATTTTTTTGCCACCACCGCCTATCTTGAACATCTTTGTACCACATACGGTGCATATTCCGGAGATAGCGCCTTGACCGTTCTTCATAGTTACCTGCTTTTCATCTTTCATTTCTCGCTTTGCTTTACATTTCACACAATAAGCTTGTGTTGCCAACTTGACATAAATCCTCGTCCTTGAATATAAGAATAGCTGTATTTTGGTGACATACCGGGACAAAATTTAGCTGTATTGTGGTAATCATGAGAAATCTCCATCCCGCTTATTAACGAAAAGATGTGACCCGAAATTCAATTCCGGTTCTACATGGTCTCAAACCTCATAGGAGTAAAGATATGTCCGAGAAACTGGATAGAAGAATAAAACTGGCAATTGCTTTTCCAGTATATTTTTATGTCATGGCTTTCCTTCCTTATGTAACAAGGTGAGCGACCCGGTTTGAGATCTGTAGATCAAAATCCAGTTCACGATCTAGAATCACTGAGCTGGGATGACTTGGTGTCTATGAAACGTAGTCAGCTTAATCAGATAAAGAATTTGACTGACAAAATTATCGATATCGAAAAAAATGGATTTCGTCTAATAAATGAGAATATCCAGCAAGAGAAGAATAAAATTGTAAACTTGACGAGAAGGTTGGCGCAGATTCGAACAGAAATGAATTCTAACAACTCCCAATTACTTACGATTAGTGAAAAAATTTCAAAATCCAAAAATTTTGTAAGTATAATGGAAACTCGACTTTCCTCAGATAATGAAATCGATCTGGTTAGGACTCTCGAGTCAAGCCAGAAATTAGTTGATGAAAAAAAGTACAAAAATGACCGGCAAAAGAACGAAGCCTTGTCCGTAATGAATGATGCTTCAATGAAGCTTGATGCAATCAAAGCCATACGCTCCGTTAACGAACAATTAATAGATCTCAACGCACAAGCTGAAGAGATTAAAAACACACTTAAAATTCTTGAGAACGAAGGGAATACGCTACACATCAAAATTGCTGAAACTCACAATAAAATAGACAAACTATTTGTATCTAAGCGACAGCAAGCGGCAGAACACCAAAGCTGCCTTAAGCATTATGACGAATTCCTTTCGACTTTAGATACCGTAAATTCGCGTCTTGATGCTATGGCACAATGGAGAAAAAGGCAGCGTCAGGAATATGGTTATCGACCTCGAGAAGATGCCCTGTTCAAAGTTAAGGAATCAGCAAAGAAGAAGTTTGAGGCTGGTGCCAAATTAAGCTTCGAAGAACTAAAGTTGCTGTACGATGAAGACAAGTCAAGCGAAGGATCAACTCCTAACGAATCGCCAAATGGCAATGATTGAAGAAACATGCCTACGCACGATCTCGAATGCATTCGCAGGTACCTTAAAGACTTAAATCAGGTTCAAAGCCGAAACACACGATATATTGCTCGCTACTTTTTTGTCTACTAGCTTTAGGTTTATTGATATAAACCCGTTGAAAGTAATTTTTCAAATCCTCCTTCAATCCGCTAAGTAACTCTCCTTCGAAAACTTTGAAGACAGAGGTGCCGCTTCGTTTCAATATCTTAATAGCCGCTGCCAAGGCGCTCATTGTCAGGGAGATTTGTCGACTGTGATCCAAATCCCATATACCGCTTACATTTGGAGACAGATCTGACAAAAGTATATCTACTCTACCGCCGACTAACTTGAGAGCTTTGTCGATTATTTTAACATCATCGATGCTACCTAACAATATCGTGACACCTTCCAATGGTTGCACCTGTTTGATATCTATACCGACTACGAAGCCGTCAACTCCAACCTGTTGTTTTGCTACTTGAAGCCAGCCTCCCGGTGCGGAGCCCAGATCCACTACAGTGTGTCTTGGCCTAAAAATACCGTACGAGCGGTTTAACTGAAGGAGTTTGTATGCAGATCTACTACGATAGCCCGCATTTTTCGCGAGCTTTCGATAATAATCTCTTGATGCATCTGTTAGCTTCATCCTATATGGCCATCTCTCTCACAAAAAGGGATAGCGAGGTATACTACATAATTCAAGCGAGCCGGACATAACACGATTTCACAACATGTGTCCATACAAGTAATAAACCTCTCATGATATACAGCTGCTGTAGTACAAGCCCTATATGCGTATCTATTTAGCTTGCATTAACAGCGTATGCCACTTAAATTCGCTGATAAAGTCTGAAGTGCTTTTCAGCCTTGATTATACCTATGTGCATTCTGTCGCCATACGAAGGCGCGCTTTGGGTACTTGCCCCATTTTCCGTCAAAAGAGTGCCATTAATTATTTTATAAAACCCTTTTCTACTCTGCTCTGCCACAATGCTCCGTAAAGTCTGCAGGGGTAGTGATTTAAGGAATAATTCTAAGTTCAACCGAATTAATAGCACCTAAATACTAATTATAAGAAGAAGATAAATATTATTTTCCTGGATGACGTGCACGGATAATAATTTAAATTCTTCACAAGCAATTTGGACAATATGAAGTCTAGAAAGCAAAGACAGGTGGCCGGACAACACGCAGGATGGTGAAAGCAGGCAATATGGCTCTAAATGCATGTTGCGAAAAGAAGGAAGTATATATATAAAATTACAAGATTTATCAAGTTTCAAAATAATCAGATAGATAAATTTAAAGTACGATGATTGTTCACTTCTTGTTGATTTTTAATAGCTTGTTCGATTGATGTTTTGCCATCGATGATTTGGGTTCGCTGACTAGCAGCTCAGCCTGGTTTAGAGCATTTCTAATCTGATCATCTCGATGTTCTGTGAGAGTTTCCTTCATAAGCTGTTCTTCCTGTTGGGTTGCAGAATCGAAAGAAACTAAAATCCAATTTTCAATCAGGTTACAACTATTAGGACTATAGTAAGCGTCAACTGAACACATGTGCTCGACTGGACATGTCAGGCAGGGAGCCCTTTCGATAGTCTGAGTGCCTACGGGTAATTTGACTGCAAAAAGTCTATAAGTCCATCGTCCATTTTCTAGGATTTTCTCACGCTTTATAAGAGATTTTTTTTCAAGACGAATGGCCACACGTGAGCCATCACGACTAGTGAGATCAAGTTCCTTCCACAATTGTGATTGAAGGATACCATCTTTTCCATAATTGATTATAATTTTAAAACTTTTTCCTGTCAAGCCTTCCACGTCAGCATCATTTAATTTCACTTAGATAACCCCCGAGATATACGTATAGACGCTGTCCTTCTAAATAATCGTTTTGCAATCGCTTTCAGCGAATCTAAGCATCGTTCGAGGTAAGCTTGAAAATGATAATGAGATTAATTGGAAATGAAGGAGACTCCAAATCTATTTATCAGCGAAAACAGTAATAAATCTTGATGGGCAAATTCCTGGGAAGGAAGCCTAAGTCAAAGTCTAATCCTGCTTCTGAAACCACGGATCAGGTGAATTACGATGACAATTCGGAGTTCCAAAAGCGTGATCTGTATCAAAAAGGGGTAAATCAGATGGCGAGCGAAAAGTTAGAAGATGCTATTCGCAGTTTTGAACTGGCTTTAAGAATTGACCCAAAACATGTAGACTCGTGGATCAAGAAAGGATACGCACATTTCCATCTTGGTCAATATCCCGTTGCCATTTCGTCGTACGACAAAGCGCTAGACGTAGATCTGAATAACGGAGAAGCGTGGAATTTGAAAGGGCTAGCGTATTATAGAATGAATAATTACGAGAAAGCTATCGAAGCTTGCGAAAAGGCAATTGATATTAATCCCAACGATGGAATGTCATGGTATAACAAAGCATGCTACCTGACGGTGGTCGGAAAGGTAGATGAAGGCATCGAGGCACTCAAGCGTTCAATAGAGATAGACATATCCTATGCAAAGCGAGCCGTCCGCGATAAAGACTTTGAAAACGCGAAAGCAGAGGAAGGCTTCAGACGTATCATTGAGGTTGTAGTCCTAGAGTCTATAAGGCAAGGCTACAACCATGTAGGTAAAATCGTCTGGGTTACAGGAATGGACAAATCGGAGGTCGAAGACGCTTTTCTGCGATTATCAGTGAAAGGATTGACTGTAAGAAGAGAAAAGAAGGAAATCCATGGTTTCTTCACGAGTAAAGAGGAGTATTACGAATTGGTCAAGGAGATCGCTGATAAGGTAGGAGTGGCTAAACGCGTTGGTTTTCTTGGTCACGCCAAGGAAGTATCTGCCCCTGTACAGCAGTTAAGAGATATTATCGAAGTTCTTGGCAAAGCGAAGGAATCGATCGAAAAGGGTGATCTTAACGCAACAATCGAATGTTTTGACCAGCTTATCAACCCAACAAAGCACGGCACCGCAATGATAGAGCAGTTCTTTGATGAACACAGAGATTTGAGACTCTTTCAAATAAGGCTAAAAGACAAGGGATACGAATATTTAAACTCACACAAACCTGACATGACCAAACTAATAACAGATATTGAGGCTAAAATGCGAACTGGGCCTGTCTCGCGATCAACCAAGGGTTAGATCGTAGAGTCCAGACGACGGATGAACAAAAGCCTGACATTTCGTCCAAATGTTCCGAATCATTGATTAGATGGTCTCTGATCAAAAAGCCTGTTGCACCTATTTTGTAGTTTCGGAGCATGTCAGGCGAAAAAGTATCTGCTCAGAATTCCGATAACATTTTACTGTCATTCGACTTTAGCTGAAGCTTGATTGCAAATAAGTAAATTTGGTTTATGGTCTACAGCGCCCTTAAGAGACTAGATCGGCGGCTTGTGTTATTAAAAGGTAAGAAACAAGAATACACTGTTGCCAATCATTAGTAACGGTTAAATATTTTCCTGATCCTCATGAGATTGTGAAACAAGTACAACTGTTGCGGTTGCTCGTTAAAGAGAGAGCTATAGTCAGACTTTTAAAGACTATAGGATATTCAGAATATCCCACTCGCGAATTACTACAGAGGCTAGGAGCCTATGGCTATGGTCATAAGCTTTTATTGAAGGCGCAACGCAATGGATTGGTCCGAAGAAAAGTAGTTAAGAACAAGATATATAACGAACTCACGGGAGATGGCAAGAAGCTTATCAAACTAGCGAAAGAAATTGGAGTTTAGTCTTGAAGGAACCTGTATGTTCTAAAACAGGATTCGAATGCACAGAAATTTGAAATGATTAGTACCCGTTAAATCCGGAAGCCAAATCATAAATCTTCTCGCTCCAAGAGTGTGATTTTATTATGCCACTTGCTACTAGAATCCCTTCAGCACCAAGTCGAGCTGCGCTGCTGACATCGATTTTTCCAACAATTCCTGCGCCGCAAATAAGCTTTGTAGAACTAGAAAACCGGGCTTTTGCTTCTACAGAACGCGTGATTAGTGCGGGATTATGTTTCGAAACAGATTTTCCTGACCCAATCAATTCCGGAGGTTCGATCGCAATAAAGTCAGGTCGAAATCTTGCAATACTTGCTACCTCGGCAGAAGTTTTGGCGCAAACTATAGAAGTCATCTGCAGGCTTCGGAGACGTTCGATTAGGCTTCGGATGGTTTGTATGCCTACTCTATGTTCGCTATGATTCAGGAGTGAACCACTAGCTCCGAAGGATTTGGCCATTTCAGGAATGAAGAACCCTGTAGAGGCGCCTTCAGGTGCATCGTCGAGATGTTGGCATACAACTGGAATTTGGACGTTCTGACTCACAGCAACGATTGATGCTTGCGGTGGAGCCAAAACAATCTCTACTTTAGTATCGTTGGCAACTTTCTGAGCTAATTTCGACAACTCAATAGTGTTTTGCCCATAGGTTTCTGGGTAATTTTTGAAATTGATAATAATCAGAGGAAGCCTCAAGTGCCCCACTATTCCTGCGATTTGCTGTTGTACTTGTTCTGGTTTGACACTCCTGCTAATGGCCTGAATTTCTTGTTGAGTCTTGACATTCTGGCTTCGTATCCCTTATTATACTCCAGTTCTTCGGGCACGAGCGTCGCAGGGTGAATGAATCCTTGGTTACGGATGATTACTGCTCTTTTAGCGGCCATCATTCGTTGCAGATCCCAGTCCGCCGTACCAAACCCGTCAATAGGACCGGTCATTTTCCCGTTATGCATGCTGAATACTATGCATGAAACAATTGGCAAGGAATAATTCAGGCTAGCTGCCGAATTCAATTTGACAGGCATGAGCGGCATATGATGGCTACCCCTTGTATTTCCTGCGACAAAGTGAGGATTGTTAAATGCACTGCCTGCTTCCTCGGTTGCTGGAAAATCCTTCTGTGTTCTCACAATAGCTATGGGATCATCTTTCCCCACATATGTGCCTGCGATGTTATGTAACCTGTCAGTAGATGCCGATACAATATGTTCTCCATCAGCTGAAAGAACTGATTGTATTACATACCTGCCAGGATACATAAGCGCCGCTTCGAGTTCTGGTTTGTCTTCCCACATTTTTAGATCCGCTATCTTCCCAGCAATCACATCCATTATCCTAAAAGTTACTCCAGCGGCCAGCTTTTCATTAATGAGGAGACCAGTATTACTCCTCGAATCGACAAATATGCGCCATAACGGGAAGTTAAATGCACCAGGTTCCGTTTTGTCTGCTGCAAAGATACAAAAAACTTCACTTGGCCGCTCCTCCATCTCGATCTCAGCTACGCCTGGACCCATTCCTTTGACATTGCCTGAAAACGAATCCTTCAACAGGTCCTGGCCGGCACCGTACAATCCTTGTTCTCTAGCAACCATAGTCCCTTCCGTAAATGCATCCCAAGCAAGTTTATGGACCTTATTGTTATCAACGCTCAGGGTATGGGTCATGATAATATGAATATCATCCCCGGTATAACCTACATAATAATCGATTAACAGATCTTTTGCCTTTCTTCCGACAAAATTTCTGACTGTCCCAACCAACTCGTCACTTGGGCAAGTATGACCACCGATTCCCCCTATGTCTGCTTTAATTGCTGATAGTGTAATTCGCATATCGAAACTCTCCTGTCTCAAGTTTAAAACCTTTCTGATAATGTGACATCAAATCTAACATGAGCTCATAGCATTCGTGTGAAGGCATACAGGACCATCCCATCTCGGTATGTGTACGAAGAAAATGCACGCAAAGATTGCGTTCACCTAACTGTACTCCACATAATGCTTGTAACGTCGTTCAACTTCTTTGTTTTCTCCAAGGAGCACCTTTTCAATCTCCTTTCGAAGAATCCCCCTCGCGTAATCTCTGAATTGATCGATTTCCAGTCCTTGCGGAAAGGTAGACAGGGTATATTCGAAATGTTCCATGAATTCTACAACTTTATTCCTAAATTCTGCCCTCGAGGGCAACTTCGTTTTAGCTAGCTTAAACCAAGTGGTGGCACATGCAGTAGAATATATTTTGGCGAGATCTTCGATCAGACGATCTATCTCAAAATAGTCGTGCATAGGAATAAAATAGACTCAAAGCTTAAAACTATTCTCCGTTTTTTGATCGAACTGAATTGCCACAAAAATCTTGAATTGAATAAAAGCTTTATGAATAAACTGATGACAGCAATATTCACATAAGTAGACCGGGAAAATGAAAAAGGCCGGGCAGATATGCAGACTAGGCAATGATTGGAAAAAAGAATATAGCTATCCATTCAGATCCTCGCGTTGGCTTGTCAAACAAATAGAAAGGTACAAATCAAGGATTTGTCAATAGGCAGCCGAGAAAAATATTGCCGATTACGGATACTACCAAAAAACAGATAGCGCAGCAACGTAGACTGTTCTTTAAAGTCTGCTTTAAATGCGGCGTGAAAAATCCAATCACTTCCACAAGGTGCAGAAAATGTCATGGAAACCACATGAGACTCAAAAACCGGACTTTAGGAGTCAAGAAGTAATCTCTTTCCACTAATAATCGTGCATGAGGGGAGTGAAAATAGTATAACCAAAGTTACGCCATAGTGCACCAAGCCTGATCATCCTATAGCGTTTATTTTGAGCAACAAACACTAATTTTCCTGTGAATTCGGCCACATCATATTGCGCAGATCTTTTCCAACCTTTTCTATTTGGTGGTTTTCAAGATCTTTCATGTATCGAGCGAATGAACCTTTTCCCTCTTTTTTGTAAACACTAACCCACTCTTCAGCAAACTGACCAGATTGAATTTCTTGTAGAACCTCCTTCATCCTATTTCTTGATTCCTCATTAACCACCCGTGGTCCTTTCGTCAATCCACCATATCTGGCAGTTTCACTCACACGCTTGTACATGCCTGTAATCCCATATTTTTGAATAAGATCGACTATTAATTTTAGCTCATGAAGACATTCGAAGTACGCAACCTCGGGCTGGTAACCTGCTTCTACTAGCGTTTCAAAAGCATTCTTCACCAGAGAGTGCGCGCCTCCACAAAGATCGGCTTGCTCACCAAACCAATCCGTTTCAACCTCCTCTTTGAAGGAAGTTTGAATTACTCCTGGTTTGGTACTACCGATACCTTTCGCCATCGCCAACACCCTATCCCAAGCCATTTCTGTATGGTCCTGATGCACGGCTACCAGAGATGGGATGCCAAAACCTTGTTGATATAGTTCCCGCACCAGTTGTCCTGGACCTTTAGGGGCTACCATAATCACATCCACAGGTTTTGAGGGGACTATCCATTTCCAATGAATTGCTGCTCCGTGAGAGAAGCTAAGTGCATTCCCTTCTGTCATATATGGGGCAATATACTTGGAGTACGTATCTGCCTGCTCCATGTCTGGAATCAAAATATGAACGATATCGGCGGCAGTGACGGCTTCTGCTATGCCCATCACTTTGTGACCGTCCTGCTCTGCTAATTTCCAGGTGGTGCCATCTTTTCTCAGACCAATAATTACATTGATTCCGGAATCTTTCATATTGCTCGCTTGGGCACGACCTTGAATACCATAGCCGATCACTGCGACGGATTGGTTTTTTATTGGATCGATTTTAACCTGTGCATCCAGCCATCTTTTGGCAGACATAGCGATCGAGTATGAAAACGTTCTATATATGCGCTATCCCGGTTCGGGTTGACTATTTTCCGGTAGGTCATAATTATTTGTATTCAATATTGGACTTATTCATCCTTTCACGCGACCGTCCCCGCTGTAGATACAAGTCTCCTTAGGTTTACATGCCAACTCTACTCACCGACGTGCTAGTTGTAAATCGAGGGTTGTGACATCTCTTCTGCTAAGAAAAAATTTCTAATTTTTGAAAGGTTCGAGTCAAAAGTGCGATTCGCAAAAGTTTTAGGTCTGATCGCCGAAGTATTAATAGAATTAGATTCCTCTGATGCTGAAGGAAAGAGTGAATTTAGCCGTTGCTCTTCCCTTCTTTGCAAATGAGGGGTTACACTCTCGATGTCACAGGTTCTCAGCCGGTCTTACCTACAGATATGAAAATTCCTCCCGTCTTCGTAATAATTGCCTGGAACAACGACCGCCGAAATGCGCTGATCTTAGAAGCAAGTCACACCGAACATCCTTAGTACATTGAAAGAGATAGTAACTTCGTAAATTCGGTTGTTGTAAGTTTGCCCCCGATATCTTTGGTTTTTAGGTTTTTTTCTAGCAGCACAACCAGAGCGGATTCTATACGATGTCCCTGTTGAAGCGCGGCCCTATCATGATATTTGTCTGAAATCCACTCCAGCATCATCTTTAGTGATAATAAGATTGAAGATGGATTTGCTATATTCTTTCCAGCAATATCAAATGCAGCTCCATGAACAGGCTCGAACAAGGCAAAGGATTCCCCGATATTAGCAGCTGGGCCCAATCCAAGCCCTCCCACTACCTGCGCGGCCTCATCAGACAATATGTCACCGTAAAGGTTCGTTGTCACGATAACATCAAATTCTTCTGGATTCCGGATTAGATTCATAGCGCACGTATCTACATACGACTCGCTGTAGCTAATTTCTGGATAATTTTGAGCGACTGACTTACAGGTTCTTGCAAATAATCCGTCACCCTTACGCAAGACGTTGGCCTTATGTACTGTCGCAAGTCTCTTCTTTTTATTCCGAAGCATCGCTGTTTTAAAGCCATACTCTGCAATACGTCTAGACGCTCGTTCGGACGTTACCCTCAATCCCACCACTGTATTCATGTCAGCGTCAAATTCCCACCCTAAGTAAACGTCTTCCGTGTTTTCTCTTACTATTACTAGATCTACGTTAGATGAAAGATTTGGAATATTAGGATAGGATTTTGCAGGTCTTACGTTTGCATACAGATCGTGTTGCCGTCGTAAGACAAGGATCACGTCTGCAGCGCTCTCTCCCACAGGTCCTTTTAGACATACTTGTGACTTTTGTATTACATCAGAGCTGAATTGTGGAAGAGATTCCCCGTATTTTGCAAGAGCACTATCACCTGCGTCTACATTCCTTATGTTAAATTTAATGTTACTATTATCGTTTATCGTTTCAAGTATCGTTTTCGCAGATGAAGTGAGCTCCGGACCTATTCCGTCACCGGCTATTACCGCAATATCATACCTTCCCAACTTACAACCAAGTTACTTAACTAAGTATATACTTTAATACTTCGAATGGAGCACTTTTTGCAACATAACTTTGTTAATCGCATCCATCATAGCCTGAACCGAAGCAACCACGACATCCTCACCAGCTTTTCTTGCAGAAACAACATTGCCATTCTTATCCTCCACCTTCACGGACACCTCAGCTAATGCGTCTGACCCCCCAGTGATCGAATCAAGTCGGTATTCCCTGATTTTTATATTAGCCACTTCTCCTGCAATCTTTTGTATAGCTTTCAGAGCAGCATCGACAGGACCAACCCCAATTTCTGAGGCAATGAAATCCTTGCTGTCCGTATTTAATCTAACTACAGCGGTCGGTATTATATTCATCCCTGTAACAATATGAAAATCATTGAGTTTAAATTTCTCTTCGAATTCACTATTATTCATAACCTCGCCCGCTATTGACAGGAGCTCTGCGGTGGTGATTGATTTCCCTTTGTCAGCAAGATTCTTTTGTTTTTCCACAATCTGATAAAGTTCCTTCTCTGTCGGCCCAATGCCAAAACCCTCGAGCATTGCCTTTATTCCGTGAGCACCTGCGTGTTTGCCAGCTTGCATCCATCTTTTTCTACCCACAAGGTCAGGACTAATTGGTTCATATGTAAGTGGATTATTTATTATTCCGTGCGTATGAATACCAGATTCGTGACCAAAGGCATTTTCACCGATTATTGCTTTGTTTGGTTGGACAATTATTCCCATCGTATTTGATACGAATCTAGAGGTCTCATATAGCAACTCGGTTTTGATACTATGTCTCCGACCGTATAGGCATTGAAGTGCCATAACAAATTCCTCGAGCGATGCATTACCTGCTCTTTCACCTAATCCGTTTATTGTCACATGGGCGCACTCTGCACCCGCGTTTATTCCCGCCAGCGAATTAGCTACTGCTAAACCAAAATCATCATGACAGTGCATACTAATCGGAAGCTTAGTGTATGACTTTACATCTTTGACAAGCTTTTCGATATATTGTGGAGTAGCGTAGCCTACTGTATCCGGAATATCTAACCTGTCAACACCGACATTCGCCACGGCCATGAAAACTTGATTTAAGAACGTTCGATCGGATCGTGTTGCGTCCTCAGCAGAAAACTCTACCTCAACGCCATGTTTTTTAGCATATTCAACCGCCCATACAGCCTTTTCCAGCACCTGGTGTCGATCCATTCTTAACTTAAACTGCATATGAATATCGGATGTTGCAATAAAAGTGTGGATGTAGGTTAAGTCGCAATTTATGGCAGCGTCCAGGTCCGATTTTATGGTGCGGGCCAAACCACAAATTTCTGCTTTTAGTCCTTGTTTTGTTATATTTTTGATTGCAATTGTTTCTCCGTGTGAAACGACAGGAAAGCCGACCTCAATAGCATCTATCCCAAGATCATCAAGTTTAGTCGCAATCTGCACTTTCTGTTCTGGGGTTATTGAAACTCCAGGTGTTTGTTCGCCGTCTCTTAACGTTGTATCAAATATTCTCACTTTACTGTCAGCGCGTAACATCTAAAGTTCTGCACCCCTCGGGAGAGCAGAAACACCCGTTCTGGCCAGTTGTGTAATACCAAAATGAGCCACGAGATTCTTAAACGCCTCGATCTTGTCAGGCGTTCCAGTAAGCTCCACAGTGATCGTCTCTTTTCCGATATCGAGTATATTTGCTCTAAAAATAGATGCAAAATTGGTTATTTCCATTCTCGTCGTGGGGTCTCCTGCATTCATTTTTATCAAGGCAAGCTCACGATAAACTGTTTTAGCTGTGTCAAGTACCTTGACTTCTACCACATCGATTAACTTCCTGAGCTGCTTTGCGAGTTGATCAAGCGTTCCTTCGTCACTATTAAGTGTAATTGTCATCCTCGAGAGATCTGGTTGTTCGGTGGAACCTACGGTTATACTTTCAATGTTAAAATTCCGAGCCCGAAAAAGATTTGTCACCCTAAACAAAACGCCGGGTTTATTTTCTAACAGAGCCGACAATATATGCCAGCCCCCAATTTTTTCATTTAGGATAGCGGTTCGATTTGGTATTGCGGGAGTGCTAGGTATAGTTGTTTTTATCACATCTTTTTCACTATCCTGTAACCATGTCTTTGAGACCTGTACCTGGTATTACAAAAGGATAAACATCTTCCTCTGGGTCTATGATAATATCAATGATCGTTGCAACTTCCATCTTGAGAGCGGATCGAATTGCATTTTCCAACTCTGACAATGACTGAGCTTTGATCCCCTGTGCCCCGTACGCTTGCGCTATTTTTACATAATCCGGGCAGTTTCGTTGGTGGACCCCGCTATAGCGTCTATTATAGAACGTTCTCTGCCATTGAGCCACCATCCCAAGCATATAATTATTCATTAAAAAGAC
Organism: Candidatus Nitrosopolaris sp.; assembly: GCA_035691865.1. Classification (GTDB taxonomy): domain Archaea; phylum Thermoproteota; class Nitrososphaeria; order Nitrososphaerales; family Nitrososphaeraceae; genus Nitrosopolaris. Next base: position 46,443 of record DASSIM010000049.1, read on the forward strand.
GATTACAGGTAAATTATCAAGCACAGACACGGCAAGAGAGTTCTCGGTCATATTAAACGACCCATCACCAGCTATATCGACGACAGGTACTGCTGGCCTAGCAGCCTTTGCACCTATCGAAGCAGGAAAGCCAAAGCCCATAGTCCCAAGTCCGGTTGAGCTAAAAAAAGTCCCTGGAGATATAACGTCAAAGTGTAACGATGCCCACATCTGACATTGGCCCACTTCAGTGGTCGTAATGGAATCAGCCGGCAATACTTCCCTAAGTTTTTTTAATGCTTTTCTGGCTGTCAGATCTCGTGGATAATCCTTCAGTGTCTCTGCATAATGATCGATAAGTTCTTTTCTTCTCTTCAGCCACGGGTTATCTTGATCTTTTTTTACTATAACCTTTGAGAGCATTTTGACAAGGGTTCTCAGAGACGACTTTACATCTCCGATAACTGCAACATCTACAGATTTGTTCTTGCCAATTTCAGCAGGGTCGACATCCATATGTATGATACTCATACCCCTTCCGAATTCATCGTACCTTCCAACTGATCTGTCTGAGAATCTTGCGCCCACTGCCAATATACAATCTGCCTCCAATATCATTTTGTTGGCCTCTGCATGTCCATGCATCCCAATTGGACCCATAGCGAGTGGATGATTTTCAGGAAATGATCCTTTACCCTTAAATGTAGTCACCACCGGAGCCACCAGTATTTCTGCGACTGCCTGCAATTCAGAAAAGGCCCCCGAGAGAATGACACCCCCTCCACCCATTATTATGGGTCTCTCAGCATTCAGCAAAATTTCCACGGACTTGCCTATCTGTGAAAGGTCCGCATCTACAACCGGACTATACCCTCTTACTTTTATAAGTTCCGGGAAGTTCATATCAGCGCTTGATTGCTGTACGTCCTTAGGGATATCTATTAGTACAGGTCCTGGCCTTCCGCTTTCTGCTATATAAAATGCTTTCTTTACAGTCTCTGGGATTTCATGTGCGGACCTGGGTTGGAAGGCGTATTTTGTGCAAGGATTTGCAACACCAATAATATCCGTCTCTTGGAAGGCATCCTTGCCAATCATTGCCAGAGGTACTTGTCCTGTTACAGCTATCATCGGTGAAGAGTCAGCATGTGCAGTAGCTATACCTGTAATAAGATTTGTAGCGCCGGGACCTGAAGTTGCAAAACATACTCCTGCCTTTCGTTTTATTCTAGCGTAACCATCCGCCATATGAGATGCCGATTGTTCGTGTCTGACAAGAATATGTCTAAAGTTAGCATCAACGAGAGCGTCGTAAATAGGCAAGTTCGCCCCGCCTGGCAGTCCAAACACTATGTCCACCCCCTCCTTTTCGAGAGCATGGATCAAAGCTTTTGCGCCGATCATTTCTACCATTTACACAGTTCACCTATCTCTTTTTCAAACAACGCCCTGCTAAGAACAATGTGCAGAGCTGTATCTATAGCAGCATAACATCTTCTGCGCTTAGAACATTGACCTGTAGTTGCGAAGAATCCACAACATACTCTTCATCGTTAGCATCAGGCATTTTCGACAGACTGCCTGCTGCAAAACAATTTATAAAGATTGTGTCCAGAACTAAGTGCAAATTTTATATACTCCATATGCTGGCTTTTTTTGGTCTGTGTGCAATTCCCTTGTGGCTGCCATCTGCTTCTGCAACAATCACGACGCTGAGCTCGCCGATAAAATACTAAACCACAGTTACTCACAGATGAGATTGTGAAAATGAGAGAAACCTGCAAGAAAGCGAGAGCACTTTACTACGCGGTCTTGATTACCTTCTGCCGTTCAAGTTCTTTTTCCTTTATGTATATATCATTAGCATCTTTTACATTTGAATTCTCATGTATAATTGCCCTAATTGCTTTAATCATAGCCACAGGATAGTCCGATTGCCAAATATTTCTGCCCATATCCACTCCCATTGCACCGTTGTCTACTGCATCATACGCTAATTGTAAGGCGTTGAGTTCGTTGGGCAGTTTCTTGCCTCCTGCAATAATGACAGGCACAGGGCAACCCTCGACAACCTTTTGAAAGTTTTCACAATAGTATGTCTTTACTAGATGTGCTCCTAATTCGGCAGCGATTCTGCAGGCAAGTGCTAGATATCTGTGATCTCTGGACATTTCTTTACCAACGGCAGTTACAGCAAGAATAGGGATTCCGAATCTTTCGCCTTCATCTACGAGTTTTGCTAAATTGGTCAATGTTTGATGTTCATATTTACCACCAACAAAGATTGAAAGAGCGAGGCAGGAGGCATTAAGTTTCATGGCATCTTCAATCGATGTGGTGATACTTTCCTTTGAAAGTTCTTCCCCAATGATGCTAGTACCTCCGGAAACCCGCAATACGATAGGAATATCGGTACTTGGATTTACTGATGTTCGCAGAACGCCCCTAGTGAGCATCAACGAGTCTGCATATGGTAAAAGTGGTTTTATCGTTCTACTGGGATTTTCTAATTTCTCTGTCGGTCCTAAGAAATATCCGTGATCGACTGCAAGCATAACAGTTCGTCCATCTCCAGGACGAATGATTTTTGACAATCTGTTTTTCATTCCCCAATCCATATTGCCTATTGCTACACGCAATCCCTCGTTATAATTATTTATAGTTTCCATCCTGTTACTTCGCTGTTACGATTACCTTGATCGCATCTTCTGCTTTACGAGCGCACTCTATTCCCTCGCAGGCGTTTGCAATATCAAAGCGATGGGTTATCAGCGAACGTATCTCGATCCTCTTTGAAGAAATAAGCCGTATTGCTTGGTTTATCTCGATTTCTGATGTAGCATAACTCGGAATAATGGAAAGCTCACTCGAATATAGCTTGCTTATATTGCATAAAACCCGTGTCCCTTCTGCTGGTACCCCAAAGAGTAGGATGTTGCCTCCCTTTCGTGTCAAATAAAATGATTGATCAATCACTCTTGAATTTCCCGTTGCCACGATTGTAGTATCAGCACCTCTGCAGTCCGTAATATCCTGCATTTTTTTAATGATATCCTTTTCGTTGGCAACATTATAGGTATCGATGCCAAAATGCTCCTTAGCAAAATCCAATCTGAACTGGTTGAGATCGAATGCCACAATTTTTCCCGCACCGGTCAATTTTGCAAGGATAGCAAGCATTAGCCCGGCTGGCCCAGCCCCTAAAATTGCAATATCATCTCCTTTTCGAAGTCTACATTTAGACAGACCTCTGATGCAACAAGCTAACGGTTCTATCAGTGAAGCCTCATCAAACGTCACATTTTCTGGCAATTTCACAAGTCCGCCTCTGAGAACATTCTCTTCAGGTACTAAGATCTGTTCAGAGAGCCCGCACGGTTCGATATTACTGTTTTGATACATCTTACACATTGTGAAATCACCGTGCCAACAATAATGACATGTGTGGCAGCTGACATGATGATGTACGAATACACGGTCCCCTATGCTGAAACCTTTGACTGATTTTCCCACATTTATTATATCCCCAGTAGGTTCATGTCCCAATCTGTTAGACGACATTCCGTAATCACCGTAAACCTTCTCCAAATCAGACCCGCATAGCCCGCAGGCTCTCATTTTTACAAGAACATCTCGATCTCCAAGATTTGGAACTGATATTTCGTCAAGGGCCACATTGTTCTTGCCCCTTATGAATACAGCTTTCATTAAGTCTTCCTATTTATTATCAGTTATAAAAATGAGGATATTCCCACTGGCCATCTTCCGTTATCCATGGGATGTTTGGGTTATCTGTATAAGGCTTGCTCAACTACTCTGTTATTAGACTTGTAAAAAGAAATTGGAGGTCAAGGTCCAGTCTACGAGCATGCTATTCTAACATTTTATTTAGTTGCATTAACAAAGCTTCATTTTCAACTGGTTTTCTAATAAAGCATTTGGCATCCTCAACCAAAGGAGACACTGCCCTTCTAAGCTCTTCATAATTTATTTCGCTGGCCGTGAGAAAACAAACCTTAACCTTTTCATCGATCTTTCTTATCTCCCTATACAAATCCAAACCACTCATGCTCGGCAATTTAATATCGACAAGCAAAATGTCATGCTGGTGAGGTCTAAAACTCGATAATGCCAATAAAGGGTCGGTGAATGAACTAACGGCGAACCCATTTTGCTCTAAAATAATTTTCAACGTAAAGATAATATCAGATTCATCTTCCACTATCAATATTCTTTTCATCGTTGTTCATTAATCCTCAAATGAGTCTAGCTTGCCTCGTGTAGCAGACACTTTACATCTAAGAGACCATTCCATCCTAATTCTGTGCTTGGAATCCATTAAAAACAAGAACAAGCTACTTACATTTAGGATTTAATTCGCAAACAAGATTTTTGTGATTGCCAGTTCTAGAAGCATACATTACTGCAGGAGTATCTATTGCGCCGAGGGTTCCATTCGGGCGTTCAAGAGCGCTATGCAGTGACAGATGATTATGAACTCCACTCATTCCCTCAAGCTTGCCATAGAAATTAGTTGTTTCACTCTTTATGGTCAATTAGTTGTTATTTCGGATACAATGTGTTCATTGGTTATATATTTTCAGTAACTTTTAGTAATATGGTGATTCCATGTTCCCGAAAATTTCTCGCTACGAGATCTGAACCTTTGTTGGCAACACAGCAAGACTCAGATTTCGAGGTAGATATCGGTAGAAACCAGATCTAAATAATCATACTTCAGGAGATATTCCGCCGGTCATGTGTATTTGCCCGGCTTTCTACTAAAGATCCTTTTGCACCCTTCAGAGCAGAAATAGTAGTCCTTACCGCGGTGTTTATAGGTTGTCGCAAGTTTTTCATCCATTTCAATTCCGCAAACTGGATCGACAGGCATCGCTGTTATGGGAGTTTACTAGTGTATTTATTTATTCTTTAGATTATGCACGTCCTGATCAGCGCTAGAAGCTCTCTTTCCTGATATATTATTTATTATCATGAACTCTGGAATTCAGCGAGGCGGTTTTTTTATAATCTGGTAACAACTCATAATGAGATTTTGCAACAGGGACACAATAGTGTCAAAATAATTCAAAATAATCCCATTGTAGTTACGCTTCAAAAATTATTATTACTGATTTGGTCAATCCAACTTGACATAAAATTTGATATTCTATCAGATATTAGATGATATAACTTATCTTGTCTTATCCATCGATCGAAATTGTTTGTGGCAAATGCGGATCCGTTATCAACAAAATAATAAGTTTGAAATCAATAAAGGATGTTTTGAGACCTACCAATGGTCGATGTAGGATATGTGGGAATGCGCTTAATCCTTCTGAATTCACAATCGACTTGGAAAAGCAATATTAAATTAGGACGTCGAAACGAACCTTTTAAAAAATACTCTCCACCTTAACTTTGAAGAAAATATCTTCAAGTCTGTGAATTATAACCTAAACTTTTTGTTCAGAATATTCCGTCAAAATGTTTTGACCTACAGTGATTTAGTCTTATTAGTGATCAGCTTGATGTGCTAGCTGGATCTCTTGCTGATATAGTCAGACATATACAATTATGGTGGCTTGTCGGGGCCTTCTGTATCATAGGAGTCGTGATTGCTTGGGGAATAGCAAAGAACAAGTAAAAAACCTAGATTCACTGCGATTGACTCTAACTTTGAATGATTTAGATGAACAAACTTGCTGCCAAAACCACACCTGTGATTCGAGAGTAAGCCACCGTTGCCCCCATCACAGGTACTAACTTCTCAACATCTTGGTAAGATCTACCGATCCGTTTGATTGCACTTACTGCAAGCGGTAATGATAGAAGGGATGCAAGTGAATATATTTTCAGGTAACCCAGAAATATTCCTGCTACGATCAGAACGTAGGTGCAGAGAATCATCCATGGAAAAATCTTTGCTGCTCTCTGCTTTCCCAACAATATGACTAAAGTTCGTCTTCCTCGTGAACGGTCAGCGTGATAGTCCGGAAAGGAATTTACAAATAAGACCGATGCTGATAAGATGCCCAGTATGATACCGACGTAGATTACACCAACTCCGATCGACGCCGTTTGAACA
>DASSIM010000050.1:0-25079 GCA_035691865.1 Candidatus Nitrosopolaris sp.
ATTCTTGTCAGCATCAGAATAAATCCCGTATGGTATTAGCTCAAGCTTTCTGCAGGTCCTCGCAATTCTTATTACGATTTCTCCCCTATTGGCTATAAGGACCTTCTTGGACATTAAGGAGAGAATGTAGAGAAGCCTTAAAACCTTTGGCTTGACAGTTCTAAAACTCTGATGAACGAGGCTAGGCATTTGCAATATAAGAGGAAAACCATGTTAAGACAAGACTACAAATGTGTTGTTGATTAATGACTACAACCAACAAAATTCTTTAGCCAAGTTCAGTTTTCTCTGAATAATGTTGCTGCTTTCATATGTAGAAAACATTAGCAAACTATACCATATTATACAATACTATATTATACTGGAATATTGCCATGTTTCCTCCTGGGCGTCTCTTCTCTTTTTCTGTAAATAGATTTCAGCGCAGTAATCAGTCTTCCTCTAGTCTCCATGGGTTCTATAACGTCATCTATATAGCCTTTTGAAACTGCGATATAAGGGGTAGAGAATTTCTTCTTGTAATCTTCTACTGCTTCTGCTCTTTTCTTCTCAGGTTTCTCTGACTTTGATATTTCCTTTCTGAATATAATATCGCAAGCTCCCTCTGGTCCCATGACAGCGATTTCAGCGCTAGGCCAAGCAAAGTTGTAATCAGCCCCTATATGCTTGCTGTTCATGACATCATAAGCTCCACCATAAGCTTTTCTTGTTATAACTGTAAGCTTGGGAACAGTAGCTTCTGAGAAAGCGTAAAGAAGCTTTGCTCCATGTCTTATTATTCCGCCCCACTCTTGGTTGGTTCCAGGAAGGAAGCCAGGTACATCAACAAAAGCGATTAGTGGAATGTTGAAGCAGTCACAGAGTCTTGTAAAACGGGTTGCTTTGTCACAGGAATCAATATCCAAAACTCCTGCTAAGAATTCTGGGTTGTTCGCTACAATACCTACAGAGTTGCCATCGAGTCTTGCAAATCCTACAATCATGTTTTTCGCCCACAATTTCTGGACCTCTAGGAAATCTCCATTGTCTACTACTTTCCTAATCACCAACTCCATATCATAGGATCTATTTGGATTAGAAGGAAGAATTGAATCAAGTACTTCATCCTGCCTCTTAGGGTCATCTTTTGGAGCTATACGAGGAGGGCTCTCAAGGTTGTTCGAAGGGAGGAACGATAGGAGAGTTCGAAGGATTCTAAAGCATTCCTGTTCATCTTCTGCAAGAAAGTGCGCAACTCCACTCTTTTCGTTGTGGACTTGAGCTCCGCCTAACTCATCAAAGTTTACATTCTCATTAGTAACCTCCCTGACAACCTCCGGACCCGTGATGAACATGTATGCCGATTTGGTCATGATTATAAAGTCTGTTAGTGCTGGTGAATAAACGGCTCCTCCAGCACATGGGCCCATTATAAGCGATATTTGAGGAACAACTCCTGATGCTTTGACATTCCTATGAAAAATCTCTGCATACCCAGCTAAACTGGCCACTCCTTCCTGAATACGTGCACCTCCTGATTCGTTTATCCCTATTACTGGGACCCCTTGCTTCAATGCGAGATCCATTATCTTGCATACTTTAGAAGCGAATGCTAAGCCTAAAGATCCACCCAACACTGTGAAGTCATGTGAGAAAGCATAAGCAACGCGACCATCAATTGTTCCATACCCTGTAACAACTCCATCTCCCAGAAATCTTTTCTTTTCCATTCCAAAATCAGAGCATTCATGAGTCATGAAAGGGTCAAGCTCTACAAACGTTTCAGAATCGAATAATGTGTTCATCCTTTCGAATGCATTCAACTTTCCCTTATGTCTCCGCTCATCTTGTTTCTCTTGCCCACCTCCCAAAAGATGCTGCTTCCTTTTTGCCTCGAGCTCTGTAAAATCCATAACTGCAGAATAGTATAAAAGAAACGTTAAAAAAGGTTTAATGGGATAACAGGATTATGAAAACCAATTTCAGTGAATCTTCTTTAGAGGAATTGGGTTAGTTAGTAAAAATAAATCAGGTTATGAAGCTTGAATTCATCAAGGGAATACCTGTCACGATGCTTTCACGTTTGAATATTCATTTCAAACACAATTGGAGAGCACCAGTGATCTGGCATTAGGATTGGACCGTTATAATAAATATTTTAATTACCCTGTCATAGCTGTCAGTCTAGGCACAGAGGCAACTGCAGCCATTTCTAGTGGGTTGGCAGCGATCTGTGTAGCTACAATATATAATTATTCTGTCGTCATTAGTATGTGGAGTTCCAACTGATTAATCTATTGAAGTTATAGTCGTTTCTACAGTGATCACTGCATTATTAATTAGAGCTGCACATATATCCGAAAGAAAAAAGAATAAAATGAAATAGATATTAGCGAGTTATTCATTAATACGCTCGATGCTAAAATTATCGTTGGAATTAGCCGGACCATTTGCTATGAAACCATTCTACTTTATCTTCTCTACACTGTTGAGAAAAATGTGGGGGGAAATAAATATTCATCACACCGATCCGATTTACTCCAAAGACTATAAACGTAATAGATTTAGGAAGGTCGAAGATACCCAATTTTGTCGCTAAATGTTCTCCAAGATTGTGGATGTTACAATTGCGCTGTCTGATATAAAAGATAACAGTATTATTGCAATTTCAGGCTTCAATATGGCCACAACTCCCGAATATTTAATTCTTGAATTATATAGGCAGTATAATGAGCTAGGGCATCCCAAGAATATATTCATAATCTCGGATGCTCTGCCTGCCACCCCTGGAAGAGGGTTGGACCAGGTCGCCGAAAGCTTATACAAGAACCCAGAACAAAAGTTTCTCAGAGGAGCTTTGATGCCCTTCTTGGGCTTTTCACCATGGCTCCAGAAGCTTGTAACAGATAACAGCATAGAATGTTACGGATGGCCGATAGGTATTACTGCATATTGGTTCAGAGAGATAGGCTCCGGAAGACCTGGTCTCCTCACAAAGATAGGTGTAGATACTTTTCTTGACCCAAGAAAAGAAGGTGCCGCACTAAATGAACGCGCAAAGAAGAATGCCTCATGCAAAGTCACTGTACTTGATATCGAAGGAGTAGATTATCTTCTGTACCAAGCTCCAAAACCAAATTATGCTTTGATTAGGGCTTCTATATCCGACGAGAATGCTAACCTGTCTATGGAAGACGAAGGTTTGAGAGGGACGGTTCTTAGTATCGCCCAAGCCACAAAAGCAAGACCACACCAGGGTACGGTGCTCGCACAGGTAAGATGGATAACAAAATCCGGTATAATAAATCCAAGAGATGTGGATGTCCCTGGTCCATTAGTAAATCATGTTATCGTTGCTCCAAAAGAATATCATTGGCAGAGTGGGACTATCGAATACGATCCTAGGATCTCATATAAGATAATCCCGCCAATGACTGAGAAGCTGTTGGAAGGTCTCCAAGGAAGATCGGCGATAGAGTATGAAAAAGTAATAGCCCGAAGGATTCTATTGGAATTGATAAGATTATTCAAAAATAAACGATCTCCTGTCTTGGTTAACCTGGGAATAGGAATTCCTGCTTTGATCTCTTTAGTTGCAGCTGAAGAGGACGTGACAGAGTTCATCATAACAGTACTCGAATCTGGTCCTTGGGGAGGACTTGCTCTGTCTGGAAACGATTTTGGATTAGCAATAGCCCCTTTTGCACTCTCGAGTATACCTGACGTATTTTCTAATTTTGAGGGTGGAATAATCGATGCTGCGTCTCTTGGTTTTCTACAAGCTGACAAAAGAGGAAACGTGAATCCATCTATATTACCTGACAAAATCTTCGGGCCAGGAGGATTTCCAGTGATAGCCGGAGGAGTACCCAGAATTTACTTTGGGGGCGCATTTACAGCAGGAAAAAGTGAGTTTAGTATCTCACATAATAGGATTACAATCTTACGTGACGGGATAATACCAAAGTTTGTCGAAAGCGTTTTTAAGGTGGTATTCAGTGGACACCAAGCAATGAAATATGGACAAGAGATCCTTTATGTCACTGAAAGGGCCGTTTTTAGGTTAACTAAGGATGGAATAATTCTTGAAGAGGTTGCTCCTGGGATTGACATAGACAAAGACATAACATCTAAGATGGGTTTTATGCCTATAGTCGGATCGATAAAGGAAATGGATAAAAGAATATTTAATGACGGTAAAATGGGTATTAGAGATGAAATTATGCAGATATTTAAGACGTGATCATCAAATCGATATAGACCTTTTGTTGTAAAACTAATAGCAATAATGCTACAATCTACTGGCATCTAGAAAAACAGCAGTAATGGTTATTGCAGAGGCCCTTGAAAAGTCATGGATTAAGTCCATCATTTTTTCATGATATTTCGTATGATTATACATCTACTTATCAAACTGAATATGCAAAGATAAATCTTTTTTCCGCTTTTGAGAATTGTAATCCTCTTCTGAACTTAATTCAAATGTGAATCTGGCTATTACCTTCTTTCCTTTCTCAAATGTCTCATATGCAGTAACTTTATTGATGTCATTATCCCTTCCATGCCTTGATTTTTCAATCTCGATTTCTTCTCTCAACCCCGCATTGACCATTGAGACGTTAAGAAAAGGCTCTATTGCATTCGTTCCTTGTAATCCTCCTTTACTATCTTCTGATTTGCTAAAGGTTCATTGATTATAGAATCATCCGTCATTGACAGTTCAACTCACATCGTTCCAATCGTTAATCTAAGCTAGATGCAATCTGATGCTCGTTAAAAATGATGCCCTATTTTGAATTGAAAGTTGTTAGGGTATTTCTTCTAAGGGTGATATATGATGTAATTCAGCATTCTTATCCCTGATTTTGCATTCCAGCCTACCTATAGTATAATAGTGCTAGGCACAAATAACAGTTCTATGAGGCTAAGAGGTAGAGTCGCTCTCGTAACAGGTGCTGCTTCGGGGATTGGTCTAGGGATTGCACTGCTCTTCATCAAAGAGGGCGCCAAGGTCGTCTTTAGTGACATCAATGAATCCGGCAAAGCTGCCGCTGATGCTGCAGGCGAGAATGCTCTGTTCATCCAGTGCGATATTTCCGACACAGAGTCAGTCAAGATTCTGGTTGCAAAAACACTGGATGCTTTCGGTACGATCGACATATTGATCAATAATGCTGGCATTGTACGCCAAAACCCAATTTCCAAGACTAGCGACGAAGAATGGAATGCCGTGATTAACACCAACCTCAAAGGTCCATTCCTATTAATACGGGAGGTCTTGCCGACTTTTGAGAAAAATGGGCAAGGTAAAATCGTAAGCACAGCGTCCATAGCGGGTATTATTGGTTACGAGAACCTCTCACCATACTGCGCATCCAAAGGTGGAATTATTGCGATGACCAGAGCCTTGGCTCTAGAATTTGCGCCGAAGAAAATCAATGTGAACTGTATCTGTCCAGGCGCCATCAAGACAGGTATGACCAAGATGATTGAAGAGAACGAAACTATCTTAAAACAGACCCTGATGGTTATTCCAGCTGGTCGAATGGGTGACCCAATTGATATCGCCAACGCCGCGCTCTATCTGGCTAGCGACGAGTCGGATTATGTTACCGGCATGTCACTCGTTGTAGACGGCGGGTGGAGTGTGCGCTAAAAAAAGCCTTCTGAATTTACTTGGAAAGTAAACAGAAATAGATAATGAACTGGGCGCAAATATTGAAGCCAAACAAAGAGTTAGATAAAAGGTAATACAAGAACGAAATTACAACCCCTGTTTGTATCTGTACTTGTTCATTATCTCTATTACCTGCTCATCACTAACTTGATAAAAGTCTTGAAAAAATGCTCCAACAACTACATCATCTACTTTTCTTCTTCACTAAGCCTGGTGTCACTCGGTTGTTGTTCCGCATCGTTATTCTTTTTGTTTTTTATTTCTATTCTCGAAAATCTCTAAGCACTTTTTTTCACTTTGCCAATAAGTCTCATGACTAGAAAATGAATTATGCAATCATACTAGGTTGTTAACGCATACATTATTTCTTGGATTTTTTTCACTTGAAGAAAGGTCATGGTTTTGTAGATACTCAATCAAAAAACCACACAACTAAACTAAAATTCACAATCATTGCAGATTTGTACAGATATTTCTTGGCATTCATGGAAACCTATAAACTGACAGACAAACAGATGGATTCGAGTTTCTATAGACAAGTTTCAGATTCAGAATCTATGAGAATTAGTTCATCATACCATTCGATCTTAGATCAGAATATTTTTTTGTTATCTTGTCTACTAATTAGCTAACTAACTCCTAGCTTTCCTCCGCATCCACAATAACCGTATTCATCTATGCGTGAATTACATATGGGACATCGCTGTTCGTCATCATCTTTTTTTTCCACTTCACCATAAACAACTTGATCTGCATCTTTTCCCCAAATTTGTTTATGGACGTTTATTTCCTCAGGAACTTCATCTTCATTCATATCAATTTGATAGTTGAGGTGGCGTATATCTATTTTGTATACCATTGATATTGATAAACACAGTTGAACGTTTCAGCAAATTGATGCTCCATACCTGTGCAAACATATCCAATATCGTTTGTCTACTCTCACTTCCCAAGAAGGCAGCTGTGAATATGTTTCAATTATTGAAAATTATATAAATAAAACAAAACGTTCGGTGGATTTCGATTCTATCTGAGCTACCGATATTAGGTGAGCATTAGTGTCTCACGAGGTTTCTTTTTAATTGCTCGCTTTGTTGCTCGTTCTGTACCAAGCCATTGAGGCTGAGGCTTGAGGCCGGTGTGTCAATCAAACCAGGATTGATAGCGTTGACGCGGATTTGCGTTGTTTCAGATAGACTGTCTATGTGCGAACGAACGACCGTATCAAAGCCGCGGTTGCACTGTAAACACTGAATCTCTCGACTCCTTTGGATGCAGCGGTCGAATCAGTTAAAATGATAGAGCCGCCGTCCTGAAACAACGTAAGAGCTTCTTGCGTAGTGAACACAAGCTTTTTGACGTTGATGCCAAACGTTTTGTCAAAGTGGTGTCAGTAATTGCCACCAATGTGGCTAATTCCCCAGCGCCGGCATTGGCGAAGAGAACGTCGATTCGGCCTTTCTATGACTGCAATCTTTTACTCAATCTTTTCATAGATTTTGGGCCTGGTGGAAGGTCTTAAGTTTTGAATTTCAGTACACGAGAAAAGAAAAAATCGAGATGTTCACCATACTTATTTCGATAGTAACTGTGCTCAATCCACCCATCTATATGTACACGACTCGATACTCATAACTTATTGCGTGATGATTGATAATATAATAAGGAAACGACAAGCAGTCATACGAAAAGTTAACGTAACCATGCCAGTTCAGGAAAACATTATTTCTATCAAATACTAATAGTACGTAATGGATATGTCATCTACCTGTGCTACGTGCAGCAAGAAGACTCAAGATTATCCGATTTTTTGTTATATGTGCGACGACTATTTTTGTTCTGAAAATTGTCATCTGCAAAAACATGCCAAACCATGGCAGAAATATTGATGCAGACTCCCTAGTCAAGCGCTCAAACTGTCATATTATAACATAAATTAGTATTGAACAATAGGGAATAGTGCGTAGGATTACAATGCGAGCTGCAGCTATTCCAACAATTCATGCTAAATGGGACCAACTCCACATCCATCCACTAGTCAGGTTCTAATAAAAATACATGCGAGTGGTTTGTGCTATACTGACGTTCATATTACAGGAGGTCATTTGCCTACTTCGGCTTTTCCTCATACAATAGGTCACGAACCAGCAGGTGAAATCGTCGAATTGGGAAGTGGTGTCACTATTCGCAAGATCGGAGACAGAGTAGAGTACCATGGTACACGCCTCCTGCCGTAGATTCGAATGGTGTCATCGTGGGAAGCCTATGTTTTGTGCACAATAGATAGGTACTGGTGTCAATACTCCTGGCAGCCATGCAGAATATATGGTAGTCTATGCTCATGCGACAACTCTCCTTCCAAATGGAATATCATACGGGCAGGCGCTCCTGTATTTTGTGCCGGTACATCGTTTGGGGTGGTTTAAGATTTGCCGATCCAAAGGCTCATGAGAAAATAGCAGTACTAGTATTGGAGGTTTTGGGCACTTAGCAATTCAGTTCTCCGAGGCCGCAGGTTTTTGTACCTTTGGTATAACGCACTCAAAAGATAAAGAAGAATTAGCAAGGAAACTTGGAGCTGATATGGTAGTAAGTAATGGAGAGGCATTAAAGCGAGCTGGAGGTGCAGATGTAATACTTGTTACTAATAATTCGTACAATGCTGCAAGTGAAGTTCTAACGGGTCTAAAACCTGATGGAAGATTAGTAATGATGGGTGTTTCGCCTGAACCGCTTGTAGTAACCACTGAAATTATAGGCAACCGTAGCGGCATTATTGGTTCTACACAAAACAGCCCAGAATATCTTTATGAAGCATTAGATTATGTCGCGCAAGGAAAAGTCAAAATATTTGCGGATTCGTACTCACCTGATGATATTGCTTGGGCATATGAGAACGTAGCTGCAGGAAATGTGCGTTCTCGTGCACTAATAAGAACTATCTAGAGACACTATCTTGATTTATGTATCGTATCCATCTCTAGTGTTTTACGTATCAAGCTCACTCAAAAGAGGTTTTCAATGCACAGGATAGGCTCAGATATAGTCATGTTAGCAGGAATTGTGCTCTTATTCATCTTGATGCTTTTATATTAAATAGTTCTTGAAACGTCTGTAACAAAATGCATTTTCTTGGCATACTTGTACTTTGATGGAAAACTTGATCAAATTCAGTTGGTAAAACTCAATTAAATGATCTATAAAGCAGTTGCATCTTCACCTTTTCTTTCCGACGATAAATGAGTATTCTAGCATACGAGAATTCTATCAATGCATCTTCACCATACTTTTGCATCAGTCTATTAATAAGTAATTAGGAGTTACTCCCATAATTCTCTCTAGAAAACGATTAAACTGAGTTCTACCATGAACATTCCCGTTAAAAATCAAAATAGTCCACTTCTTTCCAACAATTTTGAATGTAGTCTGTATAGAACATAGTGCGATCTGTCATGCTAGCCAATTAATATTTGATTTGCAATTCCTTTCGTGTTTATGTTAGATGGATTACTTGTATCTACAATAATATGTTCTCCCTTTACTGGCTGGTATATTTTTTTCATTTTTCTATAAATAGAAATATTGGCGTCAGAATAATCATCTTTTCTATTTCTTAATCGTGAAACTACGACGTCTTCAGAACAAACGCACTCTACTATAGATAATTGGTTATGTGTTAGAGCTAATTTATGCTTTAACTCTTTTCGCGAATATTCAGTGCTAAAAGTAGCGTCAAGTATACAATTTATTCCTGCATTATATAGATATTTTGCGAGTAACATTAAAACATCATAAATTAGCCTTCTTTCTTGCCATCTATATGTCGGGTTTGGTATTAACTCCTTTCTTATTTTATCCGTGGATAAAACAACAGCATTAATTAACGGAGCAAGATCTTTCGCTAGCGTCGTTTTTCCAACTCCTGGAAGGCCACAAATGAGTACAATCAATTTTATTCCTGGTCTGTGCTTTATGTTATCTCTTCTGGATGATATAAATAACAAGATCAAAGTTAAAGTTAGTGTCAGAACTAACTTTACTTACTGAAGCTGCGGTGATAACACTTACTATAAAGTTAGTACGGTTTTTGACTGCTCTATTTTCACAAATATCATACTCGCTATTTTCTTCATTATTCATATGCTCTGGTTGCTCGTCCTTTTAGGTGATTAGCTTAAGTACCGCCGCGCCAAGAGCGCCTGCGACACAAGGTCCGGATTTGACTGTATGAGCAAAATCTACGCTATTTGGACCTGGTGCACATCCAATTCCAGCCCCCAAAATTCCAGACTTTAGTATATCACTAAAGTCTAATCTATTCGGAAGCTTTGTTATGTTACGACCACCACCGTCAAATGATACAGACTCTAACTCATCGTAATGCGCGCCCACTGCCTTAGGTACGCAATCATTAAATCAACATGATAACATTCATTTTTTTGTGTATTGATCTCTCTAAGGGTCTCCCTACAATTTTGCAAGAGCTAAACAATGCAATATGGATGTTCAATAATGAAGAAATGAATGCCGGAAACAGGCTTAGACTGCTACAATGTTTGGAAGGTTAAGATTAATAGACCGATGAGATAGAGTTCATGAAAAGTGTGACGACATGAGATGCGAGAACCCTGTCATGAATCAGATCCTTGATGCTTACAAATCAATGTGGTCGCTAAATCATGCCATTTCTCTAATGGGTTGGGACTTTGAGACCTATATGCCTAGGAAAGGCACGGAAGAAAGAGGAGTGGCCGATTCTCAACTTCACATGCTGCATAAGGATCTTCTGCTAAACAAAGATTTTGTTGGTCTTGTTGAGTCAGCGAAGAAACTGGTGAGCCCTAGCGACTTAGAGAAGGGCATTGTACGAGTACTCGACAGGGAAATAACTAAGCAGATCAAGATACCCAAAGAGTTGACTGAAGCAGAATCTCTGGAAAGAATAAGGGGCAACATGGCATGGAGGGAGGCGAGAGAAAAATCTGTTTTCATGATGTATGCGCCCCACTTGAAGAAGATGATAGACATAAAGAAGCAAATCGCGGAGAAGATAGGTTATGAAAAGCATCCGTATGATGCGCTTTTGGATACGTTCGAAGAAGAGCTTACAGTAGATGATTTGGATAAAGTATTCGGTGCGTTGACTCCGCGTATTCAGAAGGTTCTGAAAAAACTCGTAGATTCAGGCAGCCAGTTTTGTAAGGAGAGCAAACTTGGAAAGTCAAAGTATGATATCCAAAAAGTTGAGGAGCTCAATCATGACATTTTGACTCTCTTGCAATACGACATGGAACGTTTCAGAATGGATGTATCTACCCATCCTTTCACTGAGGCTATGGGCCTCAATGACGTAAGAATAACGACTCGGTATGAAGGGACCGATTTCAAAAAGTCGATATCTAGTACTATTCATGAAGCTGGTCATGCATTGTATAATCTGCAATGCGATCAGTCATTGTCTGTTACTCCTCTTGAAGGCGGATCTTCGCTTGCGCTCCATGAATCTCAGTCAAGGTTCTGGGAGAATATTGTGGGCAGAAGCCTGCCTTTTGTTCAATTGATAGCTCCCTTGATTAGAAAGCAAGTAAGTTTCGCAAACCAAGCAACAGATGACGAGTTGTACCTGTATTTCAATAACGTCAAGGCTGATTATATACGAGTTGACGCCGACGAAGTTACATACAATCTCCACATAGCAATAAGATATGAGATAGAGAAAAAAATATTTGGAGATGAGCTCAGCGTCTCTGAGATCCCTGAATTCTGGAATGATAGAATGGAGCAACTGCTTGGAGTGAGACCAACTAAGGATTCACAGGGGGTGCTTCAAGATACTCATTGGAGCAGTGGCCTCTTTGGTTATTTCCCAACTTACACTTTGGGAAACTTGGTTTCAGCGATCATTTCTTCAAAGATGCGCAAAGACCTGGAGAATTACGAGGAAGACATCAAGAGTGGCAATTTGAAGCCTATCAGAGAATGGTTAAGATTAAAAATACATCAGCATGGATCTGTCTATGCCCCCAAAATGCTTCTTAATAATAACTTCAATGAAGGCTATAATCCGGATTACTTTGTGACCTACATAGAGACTAAATACCTTGGCTCTTGAACCCTAGCTTATTTGATTAAATCTATATTCTAATTCTTAGCCATATCCATATTATTCAATCCCAAGAGTCTGAACGGCTTTGCTTAAATCCCCAAATGGGACCACAGTTCGAGATGGGTGGTGTTGGCGGTGCTGCAATTTCTGTATTTAGAATTGGCTCAGCCATAGTAGCCGATGTTATCATATCAATAATCGTAACAATAAACAACACCGGTCAGGATTACCGACCAGCGAGCAGGCAGCGTTCACCGCTTCTACATCGAGTGCCTTCGAGACCGAGCCATTGGGATAGACAGGCAGCGCGAGATGTACAGCGCTAGGCATTGCGAGCGCGTCCTTATGATCAACACCGACCGTTCGCCGTTCCTATCAAGATCAATGGAGCTGGCGAGTCACCTGCTCTCCTTATCGCGCTGAGTAGAGTAAAATACACGCACGTAAGGACACTTCGTTACTTTCGATCTGATACGACAAAAATTCAATCCCGGACAAGTACTCTTCAGGAATGTTTTCCCACTTTTTGTAATTTTATGAGATGGTTACGTTTATTGGTAAATTGATCCTGTAATCATATAGTGCCAAATCGGTACGGTATATTACGTGTACTACCCTACCTCCCAATTTAGCTCTCCCTGTTATAAAACAAGACAATGAGGGTACAACATAAAGAGCATGTCTCAAAATATTAGTGGTTTGCGACTCGAAGATCTGGGGATAAAACCGCACCTAATTACCAAGCTTAAAGGGGCCGGAATAAACTCAATCTTTGACCTAGCCAGATCTATACCGTATCAACTTATTGAAGATGGCGGCATATTAACAGGCACTGACGCACAGATTAGGTTGTAATGAAGGCCAAGAAGGCACTAATAGATTCTGGATTACTTGTCAAAGATTTTTCTACTGCAGAGGATGACCTGTGTTTAACGTCTAGTTCATAGCATAAATTACCATTCCTAACATCAATACAACACCTCCCACCAACTTGCAGTACTAGACAATTTTCGTAGAAGGTCAACACTTTCAATATTTTTGACCCTTAATAATCGACATCCAATCTTCATCTAGTAGGTATTTTGAAAATAACCAAACAGAATATCTCTCTCTCGTTCTTTTAGATATTCCAACAGGTAAAGCCAGAAATGTTAAGTAAATTGCAAATAGTAAAAAAGGCTGAATAATAACTCACACCCTGCCTTTGTGCCACGTATATTTTTGCCAAGGATATTTCTTACCTATATGTAACCACTCTTTCTTAAAAGAAAAAGAAACTGCACTTTTGTTAAAAGGTTCAATGGAGAACGTCTCTTCAAGATAATTCGCAGCATACCATTTCTTTCTTAAGTCCAATGAACCCTTAAACGCTTTTGTTAACGAATAAAAAGTGGGACCGTACTTCTTTTCCTCTCTTCTAGATAGAATCTCTTTTCCAACTAATCTCTTTAGATGCCTGGACAGGGTGGACGAGGGTACCTTACATTGTAAACTCATTTCTTCTTCAAGTTCATGATATCTCAAAAACGAAGGATATATTGCATCGAGAATCTCCACTATGGCGTAATCTAGCATATGCTTATAATAGTAATTTATCATAAACCGACTTTCGCTGCTTTAAATACTCTGTTGCTAATAAATTATTGTCAGGATTAATAATCTTGACAGAAGACAAGACAATGATAATGGGCATTTCCATGCCAAAGGTTCTTAGAGACACAATAGACAAGGAGCGCGGCGATATTCCGCGTAGTAGGTATATCACGAAAATACTTAAGCAGCAAATAATGCGTCAACCAGAAAGGGTGAATGAAAATCATCCTAAAGAGCATCGATATAACATCTCTAGCTGAGAGCTATGCTGATTCCTCACAGATGTTTTAATTGGATGAGTACGCAGATGCTGTATGTTACAGTATCGACTGTAACAAGCTAGCAACTACGAAAGTCAAATTGTCACTAAATAAACGACTATCATGCACGATATATGTATGCGACCATTGCTTACCCGAAATTCGTGTCGCATCGTAGTCATCAAAAGAACAAGCAAGCAATGCTAAAGGTTAACTTACGATGACTACTTACGAGGAATTACTCAAAGAAGTACGAATAAAACTCGAAGCTTTCAATATAAGAACCGCCAAGAAATACATTCCAGAGTTGTGGGAGGCGTTAAAGAATGAATATCCCAACCTCACTCGTGAAGATTTGAGAGATAAAATTGAAAAAGATTGTCTCGAGATCTGGAGCGAGAGGAGAATACTGGAGGCGTTACCTGATGAGGCAAAGGATCCGAAAAAGCAAAAATTTGGAAGATTAAGCCAGAAAAAGAGAATTTCTGCTGTGGAGACCGCAGCACCCTACGCGAAGAAAAAGGAAATTTTGATCGATACAGAAGGAAATACCATTAAGAATGACGCAGTCTTAACCACTTCTTTAAGGTCAACTATTGATGATCATCCTTTCCCACAGTTTGATAATGAGAATAAATTACACTTTGAATTTTGTATTCCGTCAAAGTATGTCTTGGAACATCTATTCTTAGCTGAGAATACAGTCGATCAAATTTGCTTCAATGTTGTCCTTGATAAACATACTGGAGAAGTTATTTCGTCCAGTATACCCGATGACTGAGTCCTGAAATATATCAGACTACTATGACCACCACATCTCAATTCAATCTTTTGAATCTGTTACGATGCAAGTATAAGGAAGAGGAATATGGAAACCAAAAATATATTGTAATACCCGCCACTCCAGCTAAAGGTATTTTGTACATTACCCAGAATAGCCTAGGATATATCTCTGGCCATATTAGAGCAAGAGGCAGAGAGAACGGCAGTTATCCGTATAACTATCTAGAAATGATTGATACGGTATTCGGCAAGGAAGATAACACAGTCGAAGTTTGTGCTGGCATACTAAAAAGACATGGCTACACGAATTGCTTCACTGTAGATGTCAATCCAAATACCAATCCCGACCTTGTTGATGATGGCCAGATTCTATCCTCAATACCAAATAACACATTCAAACGCGCAAGATTTGACCCACCATATAACGCCGTGACAGCTAAATAGATGTATGGAACAAACCTACTGAGCACAAACTGAGATATCTTGGTAGCAGAAGACATCAGGGGTAACAAGGGGCAGCAGGCGACAGCAGCTATTTACGTGGTATTTTGTATATATTTATGAGATAAAGATGATATCGGTAAGTGAGCAAAAAGAAAGGCATGTTTTAGAGTTACACAACCAAGGTAAGAACTCACGCGAGATAGCTAAGATAGCTAGAATATCATTTAGAGAGATAGGAAAGATTTTAAGGAATGCGGATAAACAGAAGGAAGCAGACCAGGAGAGAGCACGGAAGGAACTTTTATCCTCGCAAGCCTACAAGCTGTTCTCTAAAGGCAAGACACCAGCCGAAGTAGCCATTGAATTGAAGATTAGAGCGCCACAAGCAATCGATTTTTGCAGAGAATACTGGGATCTTGTGCGACTAGACAATCTGAATCAGATTTATCAGGAAATTAGACATAATATACAATACTTTGTAGAATTGTACAGATTAGCAAAGGCTGGAGGTTTCCGTGTGGAACATGTTGTTAGACTTCTTAGAACTGCCAATAGCGACTTACCGATACTCGACTGTAAGTATGAGAGTCTCAAAAAAGAAGTAAATTCGCTAGAAGAACGGAAGAGGAATTCAGGTATAAAATTGCAAGAATTACATAATCAGATAACAGAAGTAACCAACTACGTAGAGCATTGTAGGGCATCATACCGACAAGAAGAGACAAAGATGAAAATTCTGCGGCAAAGAAGGATGGAACTAGAGGCTCTTGTAAAGCAATTCGAAAATAATAACCAACAATACATCAAAATAAGAAAAACTGTCGAAGAAAAAATCCTAACTACATTGTCAGATCGAAAAGCACTCCTAACATTGGCGCTCTTGTGTTTAACGAAGTCGATGAGAAACAACCCAGAGAAATACAATTCGCTAATTTATTATGGTGGGTCTTCAACAAGGGGATATAGTCGCCCTTATTCTGGTGCCTCGCATCTATATGGACAACAACAGTATCAATCAAAAAATTACGGTAGCGAAGATTACATGACCATGTTGGTGGAAGAAGCCGATAAACTCTGGAATATACTTCCAAAAGAGTTGGTAGACCAAATAATAACCGAATATTGCACTGCTAATGGGAGTTCATTACCATCCTTGCCACCACTCGATGAAGAATAAATGTAGTGTCAGGAAAAAGAACACGATATACAGCACTGTTCCAACGAGTGACGCAGCGCTCGTGAGTATCCTAGAAATTCGTCAGTTCTGCAACTTATTGTCGTCTCGATTTCATAAACATAGTTGAAAGTTAAGACGAAATGAGATATCGACACCATAATCAGAAATCGGCCCTTTCATGGGCGCGTACTGGCGTCGAGCCATTATGACCATTACAAATGTCTGCAGGACTTATGTATTGAATTGCTATTTCCTTGATCTCTGCAGCTTTCTATGAAAATAGCCGTTTCTTCTGTCATTCTGTCCTTGATTTCGTTTTGTGAGTTAGTGTCATTCAAGGTTAAAAAGAATGAGAATAACAGAAAACTTGAATGTAGAATTCATTACTCAGCTCGTTGGCGGTACCCTGACGGTGAGGAGGATTCTGACGATTATATCTATAATGCAGTAATCGAGATCCAGAGTAACAAGAGCCTTACTATCCATCAAGGAGGAACGAGTTATAGAAGAGGACAAAATCAAGCACAAACAAGAATTGCTTGTGATTGAAGACAAAAATGATTTACACATTATGAAGATAGAATAGTCGAGTAGTTGGTGACATTAGTGTTTGCGAACCAAGCTAAATGTTTTTAGTTAAACCTCTACTGATGCAAAGATTGTCAAAATGAAATTTTAATGAAAAACTTAGGAAGTAAATGGGGAGCATTAGAAAAAGATGGATCTAGCCAACACAGATGCCAAAAACCAGTAACGGCAGCAGCGAAGCACAGAGAACAGATTGATGTAAAATGGCCGATCCTGCTCGTAGAAATTATTTCCGATATAATTTGGCAGAAGCAAGTAAAGATGATATCATAATCACAGTGTTTGATGAGCTAAAGCGAAAGAGGCTTATTGTTGATGGCTTGCACAGAGCTGCTGGATGCGTTAGGCACTAAAGTAAACGTGAAAGAAGAGCTAAAAGAAAAGTACGGCTGATAAGCTGCTGGTTAATGTGATTTCATCAATTCGATTAGTATTGGGATTGCTCTACTACCGTAATCTCTAGCCGCTTCAAGTATATAGTCAATCGCTTGTTCCTCTAACCTATCTTTAAATTTATCCTTAAATTTTTTTAGCTGCTCGATAAATCCCAACTTAACAGTCGATTCTGCCTTGGAACGATGTACGCTTGTTCGAGCCTTTGATCCTGATTTATTAACAATTGCGCCATAGGAAGAATTTCTTTGCGGAACTGCAGCATCCCGTTAGAGGTCAGTGAAAATCTGCGACTATCATCATCATCAGACAGTATGGGATCATGTACCTCCTTTAACCATTTTTTATTTTTCATTTCGAGAACATTGCATATCAGATCCTTGTTAACGCCTACGCTAGGAAGAATCTCAGGAGGAATTTGCTTTGAAATCTGCCAAATACTAATCGCACCTTGTGCACCCGTGTAACGATTTTCATAGTCCGTCATTCCCATTTGAGTTAATATCCATTGTTGCAAGTCAGCGTTAGTTTTGTACTCCTTTGGGCTGCATGTTTGCAAAGGTTATCTCCTACAACTATTAGGCTCTAAATAATATATCTCATTGCACACGAATGCCATCATTCTTTCTTATCAGTCGGAGATGTGAGGGCCATAGGCATGTTTAGAAAGCGTTGGCTTAAGGCAAAGGCTACACTCCATACCATAGAATAAGTTGCTGTTCTTCAAACAATCCTCACAACTGAGGTTTTTATGATGCCGTAGCTAGAACAATGACGGGGCCTAAGTCTAGATAGTGATGAAATGGAAACCTTTCCTTCTTTTTATCAGCATATGTTTTATCTCACTCTCTTCCTTCTGACTACTAAAATCATTTCTCCATCCCTTGCTTCCCATGACCAGTCCAACTTGTCTCCTTCTTTTAGCTGCCACTGTCTCACAATACTCATGGGAATTGTGGTACGCAGAGATGCAAATTTTGGTGAATTCTTTGCAAGGGTTGTTTCTTCTCCCACGCCACTAGCCATTTCATAACGCTATATCTTATTTCTTGCTATTATACTATACCATTTGCTATACCATACGGCTTAATACTAGGCTAGTATATGGTATAGTATGCAAATGATAGGTGCGGACACCCTCTACTCTTCAACAGCAGCTGTTGGTGGAGGCTTCTTTACAGGTATTCTAATTGGGTATGCATTGAAAAAAATTGTAAAGGTAGTGGCTGTAGCGGTCGGACTGTTTTTCGTTGGAGTGGCGTACCTACAGTATCACCAGATAATCGATATAAAATGGGCCAAATTTCAAGTAGTATCGCAAAATGCTTTTACAACACTTGCAAATGCAACAACGCAGATCCCCGGTTTTAACAGCGGCAATAACACAACAGCTTTTGCGTTTTCAAACCTTGTTATTCCATTAACCGGAAGCATGTCTATGGGATTTGCAATTGGTTTTATGAAAGGCTGATGAAAAATGAAGGTTTGTAATTTGTTCTCTAAATTAATTGGCACGCATAGTAATGCGCTCTTCGAGGATATTGTTGGCTATGACCATATCAAGAAGCTTTTTCGAATGGCTCTGGATTCTGATTCTGTTATACACATACTTATGGTAGGTCCACCAGCAACAGCTAAAACCATGTTCTTAACTTCGTTAATGCAGCTGAAGAACTCCTATTTTGCCGATGGTGCTAATTCTACCAAAGCAGGAATGATTGACTATCTTTTTGAAAACAGGCCGAGATATCTGCTCGTAGACGAAATTGATAAGATGTCTGGCAAAGATCAAGCGTTCTTGCTGAACTTGATGGAAACAGGTATAGTTAGCGAAACAAAACACAGAAAGAATAGGTCAGCCCAGATGAAGGTTTCAGTATTTGCTACCAGTAATAATATCAAAAAGATATCAGCACCTCTGCAATCTAGATTCTTTATTGTAAAGCTAAAACCTTACACATACGAACAATTCATTGAAACCACAGAGGAACTACTTGCACATAGGATAAAAGAAGGGCTTGCAAGTATTATCGCTGAAGCAGTATGGAAGAAATCTCAAGATATAAGAGATTGTGTGAAGATTTGTGCAATAGCGAAATCGCATAGTGATGTCGAATTCATTCTGAGCAATTTTCTAAAATAACAATTAGGATAACGTAAGATCGATGGTTAACCAATTTCTAATCTAACCTAATCCTACTCTACGGTGGTGGGCTGTTA
This sequence comes from Candidatus Nitrosopolaris sp., assembly GCA_035691865.1. Lineage (GTDB taxonomy): Archaea > Thermoproteota > Nitrososphaeria > Nitrososphaerales > Nitrososphaeraceae > Nitrosopolaris. The sequence continues at coordinate 19,221 of DASSIM010000050.1, forward strand.
CACGGTGGGTTCATTCTGCTGTTGAGATTTCCGCATATTGACTTGTAGCCGTCATTGTATCCTTGTACCCAGTGTTGGACATCCAACTGACTGTATCCTGGGCAGCAACTCTGATGAGGATCATATATCCCAGTTTTCCCGTCTATTTAACTTGTCTTGTAACCATTCAAGTATTCTGGTGTATGATGTTGCTGTGTTGATGGATCATTAGGACATCCGGGCACACCTGCTGGCTGATTAGGATTGATGCATGTAAAGTCACCATTGCAGCCATTGAAGGTGCAGTTATTACCGGCACTAGTGCTACTCGAAGAACTAGGATTACTTGCGGCTGCGTTATTCCAGACTTGACAGAACTCTGAACTATGGCCGCTGGGACATGGGCCCATATTTCCTTGATGATCTGAAGAACCCACGCTATAACAAGATGGATATCCCGGCTGGTCGCAATGCGCTGGATCTGTAAAGGATCCAGGTGTACAGGTGTACAGCTACCAGTGTAATAACATGCCGGTAGTGGTTGACCGTTTGAGGGAGATTTACGGGCGTTCTTAATAGTCGTTTGTTCTCTTTGCACTAATACCAACTGATCCCAATTCATTTAGCAACCAACCATATTTTTCTGGACTTTCTTCTATTGGGCCATAACAATCTCATCGCTATATGTAAAGCAGGATTCTATTACAATACACTGCAATAGTATTTCGTCTAATTTGCAGAGTATGTCATTATATCAGAGCGGGAACATGAAAATCGAGTTCTCAATCCCTGCAGAGAAGTCGTTTTGATAAAAAATGTGTTAATGTAGCTTGGTGGAGTTATTCGATAGCCAGTATCGCAATCTTCTTTCATCCTCTTCTGCAAAAACGGACATCTCTAAATCTTTTTTCGCACCCCCATATGAAAACGTTACCTTAATTTTTCCTAACTGTGATTCAAATGCCTTTAACATTGATTTGACTTTGAGCATATCGGTGGCTTTAACAAAGGATTGTGTAGCCTCTTTATACTCCTTTTTAAGTATGAAATCCAGTAATACTGACAATACAACAGTCAATCGTTCTACATCCTTCAACAGAAATTGGTTATCAATCACGATTTTGTACGAATCTATATCTGGATTATTAGTATCAGTTATGACAATTGCCTGTTTGCTTTTAAATCCAATTCGCTCTATCATTTTAAGATAGGAAGGATCACCTAAATCCCGGTGCAGCGTAGAGATTCTTTCCCATGATTTCTCCCCAGTCTTAGATACTACGACTGACGAGGTATGAAGACAAAAAAAAGATTTCCTGCCATCATTACTAAAATTACATGAAATCGTAAGAACAAAGAATGACTGAAGAACAAAACAATGCCGCCATATTCGCAGATTTCGTAAAGGTGGTTAACAGACAGAATAAATATAACAACGACGGAATAATCAAGGCAATTCCTCTAATCACATTTCATGACGTAGATTTAGCTACTAACCAACCCTGCATCACTAATGCTGTTAGTGTGTCGTTAAAGTTCATAGATGGAACGTTCTACTTATTGAGAGGGAGATAGTTGGTGATTGGAGTTGTTGGAGTGGAAGAAGAATGCCGCGTAATGATCAAGTATACTTCATGATCACGATTCTGTGTTGTAGCTGCAATACTCGGATGCCCTCTTCATCGTAGTATCCGTCTTTCATGTCTCTTCATCGTCAACATCTTCATCCTCCTCGTCCTCTATTTCATCTTTTTCTTCATCCTCAAGTTCATGGGTCTCTTCCCTAATTTCTTCTCTTTCTGTTTCCTTGGCCATTGTTATTACTATGCGCTGTAGATTCTTATATGTGGTTCTAAATGCTATACAATTTTGGAAATTATTTTAGAAAGTCAAGAGTCACATTTCAGTAACTGCATTTCAGCGACTAATAGCAATCAGATTAAGAGAAGACAATGAGGTTTCAAGTAATATAGACAATAAAAAAGAACAGAGTATATCATCACATCTACGATATTCTTATAAAGAATGGCATTAGTAGTCAAAGCCAACCTTTTGGTTTAAGTTTAGGAACAGAACCAGCCTGCCAGAAACAGAGGGGGTGTTGGCAATAGTTCCAATAGCAGTGGTACTCAACCATCAACTACTCCTGGTACAGGATCTAAAAATTTAGTTATCTATAAGAAGTTGACCGCAACTAATTCTTCGATGTTCTTAGAGGATGATTGGTCAAGATATCAATCAGGACCAATTTTGACCAGTGTCTTGCCAAAGTTCTCACCGTTGAAGAGGGATACGAAAGCTTTTGGAGCATTTTCCATCCTGATGGCCAAGTTCAACATTTGGAACGTCAAAAGGGATTGCATTCTGTTCCTTTACCGTATCTAATATTTTCTCAGCAGGAACAAAAAGAAACTCGGGTTCAGAATCCACAAAAGTTTTGATTAGCTAGGGACAGGCTATTCTATCTACCTTGGCTTTCTCACGTGTAACCCATTTCCTATGTTTCTCCAGCATATGTAGATAGATGCATGATGATAGTAACAACCATTAATCATTTTTGTTAGATAATCTAAGAATATTATTCTATTGCTAGTTTTATCTGTATCCTCTAGTTTTGGATCATTATAGTATAGTTTTTTTCAACTCTCCGCAGGGCTTGAATACTTTCAATCGGATTGTTGTTACACTTACAAACTGTTTTGGATATGCGCTACGTTCTAGGTTTGTCATATTGTTCTCGCAACTCTTGACACTTCCCTTTATAGGTTTTAAGTGGCCAAGTATTTCTACCGAGGTTTGTAGAACCAACAAGAATTATCTTCTACATATCTATTTAAGCGAAGTTTCCTTTCACATCTTATACATACAGTTTAATATTCAGGATCTTCACAGTTCAACTAGATGACGAAGGCGATAAGGAAGAGCGCTTCTCTTATAGTTTTAACTTCCATAATTGCAATAAGTGTTTTCGTAATTGCTACCAATATAGGCGCTACAAATAATCATACGGTCTTCGCCCAACCAACTCAGTATAATAATACTGGTATCAAATTTAAATCATTTCTAGATAAGTTGGTGACTAAGAAAGCTCATGTTGGAGATATAGACATGGCGTATAGGAAATTTGGCAGAGGGTCGCCTCTTTTACTGATAGTTGGTGCTGGTGCCACTATGGATGCATGGGATCCAACTGTATTAAGAGAACTCTCATCTAATCACACTATTATCATATTCGATAACCGTGGGATTGGACTCACAACTGCTGGAAACAAAAACTTCACAATATCTCAATATGCAAATGATACTGCCGGTTTGTTAGACGCACTTCAAATAAGAGGTTCAGTCGATGTTCTTGGTTATTCACTAGGTTCACTTATTGCTCAGGAACTTACATTGATCCATCCGGACAAAGTTAACAAACTAATACTTTATGCATCGAGTTGTGGTGGTAAAGATGCTATACCGGCGACTCCTGAAGTTTATACTAACCTTGCAAAACTAGCAAATCCCGACCTAAACCTGACACCTATTGACCAAGCACGAATAATCGCAAACTTGCTGTTTCCCCAAGAGTGGAAGAAAGCACATCCTGATTATGTTAGTAATCTTCCGAAAGAACCCCTCAGTCCGAAGACCGTTCAACTTCAAAGCCAAGCAGTTGTTAATTGGAAAGGAACTTGTGATAGACTATCAAACATAAACAAGCCTACCTTAGTTATAGTTGGAACAGAAGATGCATTTGCCCCTCCTGCAAATTCTATGATGATAACAGAAAAAATACACGGGGCTTGGCTTGTTCAAATTAAAGGTGCCGGTCACGGGTTAATCTACCAATACCCTGATAGGTTTAGTAGAATAGTACTTACATTCCTTGAAACATAGTCAATAACTATCAGTATTAACTTCTAATTTCTTTATAATACCTATCTTAATATTATTTACCATCTGCTTGAATATTTCCTAAGAAATTCGAATCATCGCACACATTCTTGCCTTTATCATCTTTTAACATATGTATGACTTTCCGTCCGTGTTCTGTGTTCTACCGCTAAATGCCACTAAGCAAAAAACATTTCCAACAGATGTCAATGTGCATTTCAAAACAGCATGTATATCAGTTATAGTATTTACATATTGTTGGTAGTCGAAACGCAGCGCTATGTATACATGCACAAGTCATAAACCACTCAAATCTGTGATATCATGAGAAGTTGATAGGTATTTTGGCGAGTTTGAATAGAATAATGCTTCCATTCAGCGTTAGACTATATTCATCAAACCTTTAATATCTTGATTCCTATACGCTATTTAGTTACGAATGCAACGAGGCTACATGATTTTAATTGTAGGTGCTGCCTTACTTATCTCAGGGATAGCCATTTCTGTGTTGTGGGCTGTGCCCTTCGCAGGAACAATTCTACGTGAAAATACGATTCTGAGCGGGGTCTCAATTAGACCAGCCGGTTCAGTAAATGCATATACTCAGGTAATAGATACATCGCGGCCTGTATCATTGGCAATACATGTAGAACGCAGTAATGGTACTAGCATTACTACTGCTAATATAGGAGAAACCGTACGAAATCCAAACGGAGTTCTAATGACAAGCAATAATTTCACAAAGCAGTTGTTTACTACTTTTAAGCCAGATATTAGTGGAAAGTATACGGTTACTATCTCTAATTTAGGACACGCTCCTGTAAGTGTTGGTGTCCTGGTTGGTAACCTACCATTCCTGGGTGCAAACAATCAAGTTAATCTTAATTCATTTAGTGGAATAATAGCAGGTGTCATTCTTGCTATTACTGGAATTATCGTCCTGATAGCAGGGGTCATAGTGCTGATACTGGATAGAAGGAAAATCATACCAAAAGCACATCCACCCCCTTGATAGTGCTACATCATATCATTCAGATGACCGCTCGAATATGTCCGTAGTGGTCATCTATGGGAATTATTAAGGAACAGTATGACAAATTTGTTATCAAGTCACAAGAATCATTTTTGAACCTTGAATCTAAGAAAAGAATCCAACTAATGCTCCAGCATATAGATACTACACCAAGTGATGTCCTATTGGATGTAGGTGGTAATACAGGAAGGATTACAGAAGTTTATCAAGAGATTGCAAGGAAGTTGTTGTCTTGGAACCAAAACATGCAGTTGTAGAATATGGCGGAAAATATAGACCACACATTAAGTTCGTCGAAGGAAGAGTAGAAAATATACCATTTCCAGGCGAATACTTCGATAAGGTAGTAGCAAGTGCCTCATTTCATCATTTCCCCAATCAGGACAGGGGTTTGGAAGAGATGAAGAGAATATTAAAACCAGATCGTAAGATGTTTATTCTTGAGATTGATCCAAATACAGGAAGGGGAAAGCGGCTGAAGTTATGTGAAAATATACTTCATACTGGAGCCAAGTTCCACGAACCACTTCAACTAAGGAAGAAAGTTGAAGACCATGGTTTGCAGGTATTATCTATCAAACCCACCAGTTTAGGTTATTTTTAACTGCAGTCAAGTGAACTCAGAGCGATTTATGAACATCCAGTCACATTGTATCTCGTTTCAACCAGAAAAACCTAATTCCTAACAACATTCGTTTATTTAAGATCTCAGGTATTCCGACTTTAAGATATTTAAGGTCTGACACCCGATGTGTACTACCATTAGAATTATGTTGGTACCTATCTGTACACAAAGAGCCATATACTCTGGATTTAGTACGACATGTAAAGATGGATAAGCAGGCTGAGGCTTATACCGACTGGAAAAATCTCTATAGAGTTGGCGGAGCGGCTGCCATAACCATGGCAGTATTAATTCCAATTCAGATTACTGTCTTATTCGTCTGGCCACCACCAAGCACCGTCAT